>NZ_KV840133.1:0-23972 GCF_001839115.1 Staphylococcus sp. HMSC62B09 | reverse complement strand
TATTCAAACATAAAAATTGGACTGATGATTTTTAATCATCAGTCCAATTTATTATAGAGCCATTTAAAAGTCATTTATAATGGCTAATTGATTCATAATCTTTTTTAGTTTTTGTTTCTTAAATTATCATAAATAGTTTTAAATTGTTGTTCACTTTTTGATGTTGTTTTAGGCTCATAATAAATTTTATTTTTGAGTTTATCTGGCAAGTATTGTTGAATGACGTATCCATTTTCATAGTTATGAGGGTACTTATAACCTATGGCACGACCTAAATCTTTAGCTCCAGCATAATGTCCATCTCGTAAATGGTCAGGAATTTGGCCAATATTACCTTTACGTATATCACTAAGTGCACTGTCAATAGCAGTGATCGCTGAGTTGGATTTAGGTGATAAGGAAAGTTCAATTACAGCTTGACTAAGAGGAATTCTCGCTTCAGGAAACCCCAGTCGCTCTGCCGATTGAATGGCTGCAAGCGTACGTTGTCCCGCATTAGGTGAAGCTAACCCTACATCTTCATAACTAATGACTAATAAGCGTCTTACAATAGTCGGTAAATCGCCAGCTTCAATTAATCTTGCTAAATAGTGTAATGCAGCGTTTACATCACTACCTCTTATTGATTTTTGAAAAGCACTCATAACATCGTAGTGCATGTCTCCATCTTTATCGCTTACGAAAGCACCTTTTTGCAAACAATCTTTAGCATCTTGAAGCGTAATATGTCTAATTTCATTTTCAACTGAAGCACTTAAAACAGCCAATTCAAGAGCATTTAAAGCACTTCTAACATCTCCTTGACTTTGCGTAGCAAAGTATTCTAATGCATCTTCATCTACTTTGGGATGATAATTAGCTAAGCCACGTTGAGAATCATTTAATGCTCTATTAATTGCGAGTCGCACATCATCATGATCTAATGAATACAGTTCGAATATTTGAGCTCTAGAGCGAATAGCTGGATTGATTGCATGATATGGATTTGAGGTTGTTGCACCAATTAGGACGATTTTGCCATTTTCTAAATGTGGTAATAAGAAATCTTGTTTAGCTTTATCTAACCGGTGAATTTCATCTAATAAAAGAATGACTTGACCAGACATTTTGGCTTCTTCGACTACCATTTGCATATCTTTTTTTGAATTTGTAACTGCATTTAATTGTCTAAATTTATAATCAGTGCTACCAGAAATTGCTTTTGCAATGCTTGTTTTACCAATTCCTGGTGGCCCATAAAATATCATTGATGATAATCTTTTGGTTTCAACCATTCGTCTTATAATGCCTCTAGGTCCTACTAAATGTTGCTGCGAAATGATTTCGTCAATGTTAGTAGGTCTCATTCTTGAAGCTAAAGGTTCTGTAGTCACTATTTTCACACCTTTCTAATACTATCTTAACTGAAAAAATGCTAGAATGGTATTATATATTATTCGAATTAAGTGAGGTAATGTTATGAAAATATCAACGAAAGGGAGATACGGCTTAACTTTAATGATTTCCCTTGCTAAAAGAGAAGGGCAAGGATGCGTATCTTTAAAGTCAATTGCTGAAGAAAACAGTTTGAGTGATTTATATCTCGAACAATTAGTTGGCCCTTTAAGAAATGCTGGTTTAATTCGAAGTGTTCGTGGTGCCAAAGGTGGTTATCAACTTAGAGTACCAGCTGACGAAATTAAAGCAGGCGATATTATTCGTTTACTAGAAGGTCCTATTACGATAGTCGAAAGTATTGAATCAGAACCACCTGCACAAAAACAGTTATGGTTAAGAATGAGAGATGCTGTTAGAGAAGTATTAGATAATACTACTTTAAAATATCTAGCAGACTATGTCGAAACTGATGATAAACTTGATGGTTACATGTTTTATATTTAATTTAAAAAATATGTTTAAATACAATTGTGTGTGGTAAATAATAATTACAACAGTAAGGTACATTCTTTATTTTGTATCTCAGAATTAACATAATACTTGATCGATATAAATATTCTTAAATTTGAAAGGAGAATTTCATTATGGGATTCATGGATAAAGCGAAAGACGCAGCAGAAAAATTTAAAAATAGCGATAACGAACAAGTTGATAAAGTTAAAGACAAAATCAATGAATATACTGACAAAAACAACGATGACAAAAACAACGATGACAAAAAAGATGATAAATAATTAGTTTTCAAGCGATAACATTAAATGTTATCGCTTTTTTATATCAAAAGAAGTATTTACAATTTAAGTAATTCAAAACATTTTTATTAAAGTTAATGTTGTTTTAGCACTAAAACCTATATGTTTATAAGCAAATAAAAGGAGTGAGATTAAATAATATCCCACTCCAAATTATGCATTAATTTTCTCACTATCCATCAATATTAAATTTTAATATTGATTATTGATTCAATTTTTCAATAATATTCTGTAAACGAGTGAATGATTCAAATTGCTTTTCTTGATCATAAATATAGCTGATTCCCATGAGTTCTTCAATTTCACCATATTCTTCTATAAATGCTTCCAACTTCTCTTTAACTGTTTCCTCTGAACCTATTAGCGAATCATTAAATCTTTGTTTAGCCATTTCAAATTCTCTAGGTGTTAGAAGAGCTTGTAAGTCATTTGTAGGTGGTTGTAATGGTTGCATTCTACCACGAGCAATACCAATAAATACTTGAGCTAATGTGCTTGCCAAGTATTCAGCTTCTTCATCACTTTCAGCTACTATAGCATTCAAGCATACAATCATATAAGGCTTGTCTAATACGTCAGAAGGTTCAAATAGTTCTTTATATATTTGAATTGCCTCTTTCATTTGCTGAGGTGCAAAATGTCCAGCAAAGACATAA
Organism: Staphylococcus sp. HMSC62B09; assembly: GCF_001839115.1. Classification (NCBI taxonomy): domain Bacteria; kingdom Bacillati; phylum Bacillota; class Bacilli; order Caryophanales; family Staphylococcaceae; genus Staphylococcus; species Staphylococcus sp. HMSC62B09. The sequence continues at coordinate 21,127 of NZ_KV840133.1, read as the reverse complement.
GGTAATCCCTTACGTGCAGCTAAATGAGCTGAATCAGTAGATGATCCAAGAATATATAAAGGTACATTTTTACCTACAGCAGGATAAGCTCTTACATAAGCTTGTTTATTTCCAGGTCCAAAATAAGTTTGTAATTGTTCAACTTCTTCAGGAAACTCATAGACACCATTATGCTGGTCACGTCTCAATGCGCTAGCTGTCATCATATCAGTCCCTGGGGCTCTACCTAAACCTAGATTAACTCTGTTTGGGAAAAGTGTTTCCATTGTTCCAAATTGCTCCGCAACTATTAGAGGAGCATGGTTTGGTAACATAATCCCTCCAGATCCAACTTTAATACGTTTCGTATGTTCAAGTGTATGTTGAATCAATAGAGAAGTTGCTGAACTTACTAAATTTGGTGCGTTATGGTGTTCTGCAATCCAGTATCTTTCATAATTAAGTGAATCTAACTTTTGAGCTAAACTAATCATATCCTCAATTGCTTCTTTATCACTCTGACCTTCTCTTATTGGAACTAAATTTAATGCAGATACCTTTAGATTACCCACAGTTTTCATCTCCTCATATAAAATTAATATGGTTTAGTTTAACAAGATATGTAGTTTAATTTATATTGAAATGCTCATAATCGATAATGTTAGTGAAAAAATATTGATACTTTAATTAATAGTACATTTAAAATTATTTATAAGTTAATGTGGGGTTAATTTTTAAAGTGGTTGAATGTTAAAATATTAAACAATGGAAAAATTTATGTTTATAAACAACTATATAGAAAAAAATCTATTCAGGTGCTATTATAGGAACATTGATAATATTGTGAGGAGTGTACTTAAAAATGGAAGTATATGCAGATTATGCTGCAACTACACCTGTCAAACCAGAAGTAATTGAAGAGATGATGACAATTTATAAATCACATTTTGGTAATCCATCGTCTATTCATTCTATAGGAAGAGATGCACGTCGTTATCTAGATGAATCAAGAAGAACAGTTGCTAAATTATTGAATGCTAAGCCTAGCGAAGTTATTTTTACAAGTGGCGCAACTGAATCAAATAATACAGCCATTAAAGGATTAGTTTACGCAAATGAACATCTTGGAAATCACATTATTACAACTAAAATTGAGCATCATTCTGTCTTACACGTGTTTGAACAATTAGAAAAAGAAGGATATGATGTCACTTATTTAGATGTAGATGATACAGGTGCAATAGATTTAGATCAACTTAAAGAAACATTAACAAATGACACTATTTTAGTTTCAATAATGTTTGTTAATAATGAAGTTGGAACTGTTGAACCTATGTATGATATAGAAGATATTGTTAGCGAGTCAAACGCATTATTGCATGTAGATGCAGTTCAAGCAATCGGACATTTAGATATTAATTTTAAAGAATTTAAAATGGATACTTTAAGTTTGACAGCACATAAATTCGGCGGTCCAAAAGGTGTAGGTGTCTTATTAGTTAGAGATAAAACCCCAATAGAGTACTCTCAACTAGGAGGAGAACAAGAAACTAAACGACGTGCAGGAACAGAAAATTTAGCACAAATTGTTGGTTTAACAAAAGCACTAGAATTATTACATAAGAATAGAGATAATAATAATTTACATTTAATGCAATTAAAAGAATTATTCTTAGTTAGCCTACAAGAACGTGCGATTCCTTTTGAGGTAAATGGTTCTATGGTTGATACAACAGGACATATTCTAAATTTATATTTCCCATTCATAGACGTGGAAACTATGCTAACACTTTTAGATCTAGCTAACATTTATGTATCTTCAGGTTCAGCATGTACAGCTGGTTCAACAACACCTTCTCATGTTTTAGCAGCAATGTATGAAGATGAAGAACGTGCTAAACACTCAATAAGATTTAGCTTTAATGAATTAACAACTGATCAAGAAATAAAATATATCGTAGCTGAAATTCACAAAATATATCATAAATTTAAGGAGGAATAAATGTGTCTAATAAAGATATACGTGTAGTTGTAGGTATGTCTGGCGGTGTTGACAGTTCAGTCACAGCTCATGTGCTTAAAGAGCAAGGGTATGATGTTATTGGAATATTCATGAAAAACTGGGATGACACTGATGAGAATGGTGTTTGTACTGCAACAGAAGACTATAATGACGTTATCGCAGTATGTAATCAAATTGGTATTCCATATTATGCCGTTAATTTCGAACAAGAATATTGGGATAAAGTCTTTACTTATTTCTTAGATGAATATAAAAAAGGTCGTACACCTAATCCAGATGTAATGTGTAACAAAGAAATTAAGTTTAAAGCTTTTCTAGAGCATGCACTTAAATTGGGCGCAGATTACGTAGCAACAGGACATTACGCAAGAATACGTCGTCATGATGATGGCCATGTAGAAATGTTACGAGGTGTAGATAATAATAAAGATCAAACTTATTTCTTAAATCAACTATCTCAACAACAATTGTCTAAAGTTATGTTTCCAATTGGAGATATTGATAAAAAAGAAGTTCGTAAAATAGCAGAAAAGCAAGATTTAGCAACAGCTAAAAAGAAAGACTCTACAGGCATCTGTTTTATTGGAGAGCGTAATTTCAAAACATTCTTATCACAATATTTACCAGCTCAAGCTGGAGAAATGCGTACGTTGAATGGCGAAAAAATGGGAATGCATAGTGGATTAATGTATTACACTATTGGTCAAAGACATGGACTTGGTATCGGTGGAGACGGTGATCCATGGTTCGTTGTAGGTAAAAATTTAGAAGACAATATTTTATACGTTGAACAGGGTTTCCATCATGATGCACTCTATAGTGATTATTTAATAGCTTCCGATTTTTCTTTCGTAAATCCAGTTGATTTGGACAACGGATTTGAATGTACTGCTAAATTTAGATATCGTCAAAAAGATACTAAGGTGTTTGTTCAACGTGAACGTCAAAATGCTTTACGCGTTACATTTAATGAACCAGTACGTGCTATCACACCGGGACAAGCCGTTGTATTTTATGATGAGGAAGTTTGTCTAGGTGGAGCAACTATCGATGATGTATTTAAAACAACAGGTCAGTTAAGTTATGTTGTTTAATTAAACAAACAAAAGATGGGGTTGTTAAGAGCCTGGGACATAATTCAATGCCTCAGGCTACAAATATATATATTGGCAGTATTTGACTGGAAATATATTTTCGAAAAATATTGTTTATGTCTTGCTCCCAAATACTACTTCATCTGTATTTTATAAAATACAGCGTTTCTCGTAAGATAATTTTAGGATTGGGTGGAATCATGATAACGAAACAAGATACGATTTATGAGTGGATTCAAAATGGTCAACTTGAAGATGCTTTAAAAGCTTTATTTCAAAACATAGAAGAAGAACCAAATACCATTGAAAATTATATCAATGCAGGAATAGTATTAGCTGATATTAATGAAATTGAAAAGGCTGAGCGTTTCTTTCAACGAGCAATTACGATAGATGATAAAAATGGTGCAGTGTATTACAATTTAGCCAATCTATATTACGATCAAGATAAATACCGTGATGCTATTAAACTATATCAATTGGCATCTAAATACAATATGGATAAAATAGATACTAATTACATGATTGGTATGTCATTTAACCAATTAGATGCACCAAAAGAATCTTTACCTTACTTTATGACTGCAGCAGAATTAGATAATAATCAAGATGCAGAAGTTCAATTTCAATATGGTCTGGCTCTATGTCATTTAGAAATGTTTAACCAGGCTATAAATCAATTAAAAATTGTTTTATCTATAGATTCAAAGCATGTCGATGCTTTATATAATCTTGGTTTAGCCACTTACATGGATACTGAAGATCTTGATTTAGCTATGTCTTATTTTGACAAGGCAATATCTATAGATCCAAATCACTTGTTAAGTCAACATGCTAAGAAAACGTTTGAAGCTATAAAGAATGAGGAGGAGTAATATGTCTGACCCTACACTATTTGATTATTCAATGATTAAAGGTACTGTAGATGCTATTTTATTTCAAAATAATAATAATTTCTATACAGTCATTAAAGTGGATACAATTGAGACTAATGAATCATTTGGTAATTTACCAACAGTTGTAGGGTTCTTTCCAAATATTGTGGAAGGAGATGTATACACTTTTAAAGGACAAGTGGTAGAGCACCCACGTTATGGCAAGCAATTGAAAGCCGACACTTTTGAAAAAGAGGTCCCTCAAACTAAGGATGCTATAATTACATATTTATCAAGTGACTTATTCAAAGGTATAGGTAAAAAAACTGCTCAAAATATTGTAAATACACTTGGTGAAAATGCGATAAATGATATTATGGCAGACGCATCAGTTTTAGAGAAGGTTTCAAATTTACCGAAAAAGAAACAAAAGCAGATTGCTGATCAAATTAACGCCAATCAAGAGTCCGAAAAAATTATGATTCGATTACATGATTTAGGCTTCGGACCTAAATTATCAATGGCGACATATCAATTTTACCAAGCCGAGACTTTAAACGTGCTCGAAAATAACCCTTATCAACTCGTTTATGATATTAAAGGAATTGGTTTTAATAAAGCTGATACTTTAGCTAGAAATAATGGCATTAGTTTTAATGATCCAGAACGATTGAAAGCAGGATTATTATATACGTTAGAAGAAGAATGTATAAAACAAGGTCACACCTATTTATCACTAGATTATGCAATTGAAGTGACATTAGAGATGCTAATGGATACTCATTCCAGTGATAGTATCGATTCAAAACAACTTGAAAATATTCTCGAATTATTACATGAGGAACAAAAAATTATTGTAAATAATGAGCGAGTCGCCATTCCTAGTCTCTATTATTCCGAACTCAAAAGTGTTCAAAATTTATATCGAATTAAAACATACAAACATAAGCTAAAAGAAATAGAACAATCTGATTTGCAGATACATATAGGGGATATAGAGACTAGTAATAATGTGCTTTATGCACCATCTCAAAAAGAGGCCTTACAAACTGCAATTAATTCTAAAATTATGCTTTTAACCGGTGGCCCTGGTACAGGTAAAACAACAGTAATCAAAGGAATCGTTGAGCTTTATGCAGAGGTACATGGTCTTTCTCTTAATTATTCAGACTATCAAGAAGATGACTATCCTATTGTCCTGGCAGCTCCGACAGGTAGAGCATCTAAAAGATTACAAGAATCTACAGGGTTAGAAGCAATGACAATTCATCGTCTAATTGGATGGAATCAAGAAACACAACCAGAAGACATTCTAGATAATGAAATTAAAGCAAAGCTCATAATTATTGACGAAATGTCTATGGTAGATACATGGTTGTTTCACCAATTTTTAAGTGCAGTTCCTCTAGATGCACAAATTATTTTAGTCGGTGATGAAGATCAATTACCCTCAGTTGGACCAGGTCAAATCTTTAAGGATCTTATTGATTCGAAGGCAATACCACGAGTTAATCTAACTGAAGTTTATCGTCAACAAGATGGTTCAAGTATCATCGATTTAGCGCATCGTATGAAACATGGTGAGCCAATAGATATTACAAAGCGTTATCATGATAGGAGTTTTATAAGGTGTAATGTCGATCAAATTCCTACAGTAGTTGAAAAAGTAGTTTCAAGTGCAGTTAATAAAGGTTATGATATGAGTGATATTCAAGTCTTGGCGCCTATGTATAAAGGTAACGCAGGTATTAAAAGATTAAATCAAGTATTACAAGATATTTTAAACCCCAAGGCACAAGATACACGAGAAATTGAATTTGGTGACATAAAGTTTCGTAAAGGTGACAAGGTTCTTCAGTTAGTTAATCGTCCTAATGATAATATCTTCAATGGTGACATAGGAATAATCGTTGGTATATTTTGGGCTAAAGAAAATGCTTTAAATAAAGATGTTATGGTTGTTGATTTCGAAGGTAACGAGATTACTTTCACTCGTCAAGATTTATTAGAATTAACGCATGCTTATTGCACATCCATTCATAAATCACAAGGGTCTGAATTTCCAATTGTAATTATGCCTATCGTTAAGCAGTATTTTAGAATGTTACAGCGACCAATACTTTATACAGGACTTACACGTGCTAAACAATCATTAGTATTACTTGGAGATTCAACCGCATTTGAAATTGGATTAAATACGCAAGGACAAATACGACATACACAATTGCAAGAGCTAATCTTGTCATATTTTGATATAGAACAAAAAGAAAGTGATGTAACAATTTCAAATACTTCTGTGAATAAAGATGAAGAGGCAATGGATACAATTTACGACGTTGATACAAAAGATGATCAAATCATTTTAAGTGAATCTACTATATATCAAATCAATCCATTGATTAATATGGGTGATGTTTCTCCTTATGATTTTGCTGAGCGTTGACATTTAGTTTGAAAATACTTAAAATAATCTTAAGTTCGCATGAAGATGAGTAGGCAATTATAACTTATATAGAGATGTACTGGTTGGTGAAAAGTGCAATGTATATTGTTGAACGCTACTTCATGTCATTTTTATATTTTAATTGAGTGATAAATGTTTTCTATCAAGCGATAATTTTTGTAGCTTAAAGATAGATTGTTTATAACTAGGGTGGTACCGCGAAAACGTTCGTCCCTTTTTTGAGGATGAACGTTTTTTGTGTTTTTTAGATAAAATATGTTGATATAGGAGTGTCGGAAATGAAAAATTTAAAGGCTAGTGAAATTCGTCAAAAATATATTGATTTCTTCGTCGAAAAAGGTCATATGGTTGAACCTTCAGCCCCTTTAGTGCCAATTGATGACGATACATTATTATGGATAAATTCAGGTGTAGCAACTTTAAAGAAATATTTCGATGGTAGAGAAACACCAAGAAAGCCTAGAATAGTCAATTCTCAAAAAGCAATTAGAACAAATGATATTGAAAATGTAGGATTTACTGCACGACATCATACATTTTTCGAAATGCTTGGTAACTTTTCAATTGGTGATTATTTCAAAAAAGAAGCAATCCACTTTGCGTGGGAATTTTTAACTAGTGAAAAATGGATGAGCATGGAACCTGAAAAATTATATGTAACTATTCATCCTGAAGATACTGAAGCTTATCGTATTTGGAATGATGAAATTGGATTAGAAGAAAGTCGAATTATTAGAATAGAAGGTAATTTCTGGGATATCGGTGAGGGTCCATCTGGTCCTAACACTGAAATTTTCTATGATCGTGGAGATGAATATGGCCAAGATGATCCATCAGAAGAGATGTATCCAGGTGGGGAAAATGAAAGATATTTAGAAGTTTGGAACTTAGTATTTAGTGAATTTAACCATAATAAAGACAACACTTATACACCATTACCAAATAAAAATATTGATACGGGTATGGGGCTTGAACGAATGGCCTCTGTTTCTCAAAACGTAAGAACAAATTATGAAACAGACTTATTTATGCCAATCATTAATGAAGTAGAAAATGTAGCTGGCAAAAAATATTTAGTAAACAACGAGCATGATATTGCCTTTAAGGTAATAGCGGACCATATTCGTACAATTGCATTTGCAATTGCTGATGGCGCTTTACCTGCGAATGAGGGAAGGGGTTACGTTTTACGTCGACTTCTACGTAGAGCAGTCAGATTTAGTCAAACTCTCGACATTAATGAACCATTTATGTATAAGTTAGTTGACATCGTTGCAGAGATAATGGAGCCATATTATCCAAATGTGAAAGAGAAAGCTGATTTTATTAAGCGTGTTATTAAATCAGAAGAAGAGCGTTTCCATGAGACACTTCAAGAAGGTTTAGCAATTTTGAATAATTTATTAGCTAAAGCTAAATCATCTAATAATGAAATTAACGGTTCAGATGCGTTCAAATTATACGACACTTATGGATTCCCAATTGAATTGACAGAAGAATTAGCTAGTCAAGAAAACATCTCTGTGGATATGGCAACGTTTGAAAAAGAAATGGATCAACAACGTACACGAGCTAGAGAAGCTCGACAAAGTTCACAATCAATGCAAATCCAAAGTGAAGTTCTTAAAAACATTACTACTGAAAGCAAATTTGTCGGATATGAAACTACAGATTATCAGACTACGTTAACTGATTTAATTTATAATGGAGAGAAAGTTGAATCTGCTGAACCAGGAGAAACTGTATATTTCATTTTAAAAGAAACTCCATTTTATGCAGTTAGTGGTGGGCAAGTAGCTGATAAAGGAACAGTAGGTAATGAGAACTTTGAGATTGAAGTAACTGAAGTAACTAAAGCACCTAATGGTCAAAACTTACATCAAGGTGTCATCCAATTTGGTCAAGTTACAGTTAATAGTGATGTAGATGCAAGTGTTAATAGGGATGAAAGAAAAGACATCCAAAAAAATCATAGTGCCACTCATTTACTTCACGCTGCATTAAAAGAAGTATTAGGTGAACATGTAAATCAAGCAGGTTCGTTAGTTGAAAGTGAGCGTTTGCGTTTCGACTTCTCACATTTTGGTCCGATGACTCAAGACGAAATTGATAAAGTTGAAAGACGTGTAAATGAGGAAATTTGGAGAGGTATTTCAGTTAATATACAAGAGATGCCTATTAATGAAGCAAAACAAATTGGTGCTATGGCGTTATTCGGTGAAAAATATGGAGATATTGTGCGCGTTGTTAATATGTCACCGTTCTCAATTGAGCTATGTGGTGGTATACATGTTGATAATACTGCAGAAATTGGGCTTTTCAAGATTATAAGTGAATCAGGTACAGGTGCAGGCGTTAGACGTATTGAAGCATTTACTGGTAAGTCAGCGTTCTTACATCTAGAGGATATTCAAAATAAATTTAATTCTATTAAAGATCAAATTAAAGTAAAATCTGATAATCAAGTATTTGATAAAATTGTCCAGCTACAAGAGGAAGAAAAGAACCTTCATAAACAATTAGAACAACGAAATAAGGAAATCACTTCACTTAAAATGGGCAATATAGAGGATCAAATTGAAGAAATTAATGGCTTTAAAGTACTAGCTACAGAAGTTGAAGTTTCTAATGCTAAAGAAATAAGACAAACTATGGATGATTTCAAATCTAAACAACAAGATGCTATTATAATCTTAGCCAGTGATTTAGGTGAAAAGGTATCACTAATAGCAACTGTACCAAAAGAACAAACAGATAAAATTAAAGCTGGAGATATCATTAAGAATATGGCACCATTAGTTGGTGGTAAAGGTGGCGGTCGTCCAGATATGGCTCAAGGTGGCGGTACGCAACCAGAAAATATCTCAGAAGCATTACGCTTTATTAAAGATTACATTAAAAAACTATAACTTTGTAATCAACTAGTGTAAAATTGGTGTATGTAAGATAATTCGTTTTAGAGGAGTGTCGCATCTATGGATAATATTGATAAAACAATGAAGTTTGACTATGAAGAAATTCCGAAAGATAATGTTGAAACAGTGTTAAACAACGTACACCGAACTTTAGAAGAGCGTGGTTACAATGCTGTAAATCAAATTGTAGGATATTTACTCTCAGGTGATCCTGCATATATACCTCGTCAAAATGATGCTCGAAATCAAATTCGCCACATTGATCGTGACGTTATCATGGAAGAACTCGTTTCAAATTATTTAAAAGAGAACAAGAACTAGTATATGTTAACGCACAAAATTTTGGGTTTGGATGTAGGTAGTAAAACAGTTGGCGTAGCTATAAGCGATTTAATGGGTTGGACTGCCCAAGGATTGGACACTCTAAGAATTAACGAGGAACTAGAAGATTTTGGCATAGATCAATTAGTGACCATTATTAAAGAACATAACGTTGGTTCTGTAGTAATTGGTTTACCTAAGAATATGAATAATTCTATTGGCTTTCGTGGAGAAGCTTCGTTAAGATACAAGGAGTTACTCAAAGAAAGCTTACCTGATATAGAGATAATTATGTGGGATGAACGATTAAGTACTATGGCAGCAGAGCGTTCATTACTTGAAGCAGATGTATCTAGACAAAAAAGAAAAAAAGTAATTGATAAAATGGCAGCAGTATTTATATTGCAAGGCTATTTAGATTCAATCCAATAAAGGAGTAATAAACAATGACTGAACATAATCATAACCACGATGTAAAATTAGATATTAGTAATGAAGAAGAGTTATTAACTTTATTCGATGAAAATGGTAACGAAGTTTTATATCGTAAAATGTTGGAATTTTATCATCCAGAATTTAAAAAAGAATATGTTATTTTAGCTGAGGAAGGTGCTCAATCTGACGATGATGACATGATTGAATTGATTCCAATGATTAATGAACCTGATGAATCAGGTGATGGTGGTAAATTAGTACCTATCGAGACTGATGAAGAATGGGACATGATTGAAGAAGTAGTTAACACAAACATGGAAGAATAGTTTCCTAGATTTAATATTTAATACTAAAACAAATTTAAATTAGCTGACTGAACTGTCAATATGTGATTTAATTTATAATTCAGAACAGAAATTTTATATAAGGAGTGGGATAATGAATTCAATTCGAGTTCTATTCTGCTCCTTTTTTGATTGATAAAATCGTGTTTTTTTACATATTACATCTTAAATTACAATCAAATATATGATAAAATATTTAAAGTTAAATTCTTATAGGTAGACAATGAGTTTTAATAAATATTTAAATCAGTCATACATTTATAAGTATAAGTTATCCTAGCACGGTTAAGTTTATTTAAAACTTTTAAAGTTTAGTGGATAACTCCATATCGACTGGTTTATTTTTTAATGTCATTTTGTCTTTAAAAAGGAAGTAAATTAATGGAAGCTAACCAGCAGTATTTATTGGATATACATCGTAAAACAGATAATAAAATTGAAACGTTAAGAGAATATGCGGAGCAAAATGCTGTACCAATTGTCGATAGATTATCCCTAGAGATGATTAAACAATTAATTCGGATACATCGTGCAAAAAACATTCTAGAAATTGGCACTGCAATAGGGTATAGTTCAATGCAATTTGCATCCGTATCAAATGATATACATATTACGACTATAGAGCGTGATGAGAAAATGATTACACAAGCTAAATCAAATTTCGAAACTTATGGCTACTCATCACAAATAAGACTTATAGAGGGAAATGCTTTAGAGCAATATAACAAAGTCAGTGATAAACAATATGATATTATTTTTATTGATGCAGCAAAAGCTCAATCAAAGAAATTTTTTGAATATTACACACCACTATTAAGAAATGGTGGACTAGTCATTACAGATAATGTTCTATACCACGGTTTTGTATCGAATATAGATATCGTACGTTCAAGAAATGTTAAGCAAATGGTTAAAAAAGTTCAAAAATTTAATGATTGGCTAATTAGTCTAGAAAATTACAGTACTAACTTTATAAATATGGATGATGGGTTAGCAATATCAATTAAAGGAGAATAATTATGACGGAATTACTCGTTACTCCTAAATCATTAAGTCATTTAGAAACACTAATAGATATTGGTGCAGATGCATTTGTCATTGGTGAACAAAAATTTGGGTTAAGATTACCAGGAGAGTTTAATCGTGAGGATATTAAACAAGCAGTCAAATTAGCGCATGAGCATGATAGAAAAATATATGTTGCTGTAAATGGCATTTTCCACAATTATCATTTAAATGCATTGGAAGACTATATTAATTTCTTACATGAAGTTAGAGTAGACCGAATTATATTTGGTGACCCTGCAGTCGTCATGTATGTCAAAAACCAACATAATCCGATACCACTAAATTGGGATGCTGAAACTATAGTAACTAACTATTTCCAATGTAACTATTGGGGAAAAAGAGGTGCCAAACGAGCACTTCTAGCGAGAGAATTAAACTTAGATGAAATAATAAATATAAAAGAGAATGCAAATGTTGAAATTGAAGTTCAAGTACATGGGATGACTTGTATGTTCCAATCTAAACGCATGTTGCTTGGGAACTATTATACTTTCCAAGATAGACAAATGAAGATTAAACGTGAAAATGATGATAAAGAGTTACTCCTATATGACGAAGAACGTGATAATAAATATCCTGTATTTGAAGATTTTAATGGTACACATATAATGTCTCCAAATGATATCTGCTTAATTGAAGAACTCGATCCACTATTTGAAGCTGGAATTGATTCTTTTAAGATAGATGGAATTCTGCAAAGTGAAGAATATATAAATACTGTTACAGCTCAATACAGAGAAGCTATAGATTTATATAATGAAGATCCTGAAGCATATGAAGATGAAAAATTCATGTTAGTAGATCCAATTGAAGCAATCCAACCAGAACATCGTCCATTTGATGAAGGATTTTTATATAAACAAACAGTTTATTAAAAGGAGGCGCTAAAAATGAAAACATTGACTGAAATTCAAACACAAGAGAAAAGTAAAATTAAAAAGCCCGAATTATTAGCGCCTGCTGGTAATTTAGAAAAATTAAAGATTGCAGTACATTATGGTGCAGATGCAGTATTTTTAGGTGGTCAAGAATATGGTTTGCGTTCTAATGCTGATAATTTTACTATGGCTGAAATTAAAGAAGGCGTTGAATTCGCAAGTCAATATAATGCAAAAATTTACGTAACTACTAATATTATCGCTCATGACGAGAATATTAAAGGTCTGGAAAATTATTTAATTAAATTAGAAAAAACGGGTGCTACCGGAATCATTGTTGCAGATCCTTTAATTATTGAAACTTGTAAGCAAGTTGCTCCTAAATTAGAAATACACTTATCGACACAACAGTCATTGTCTAATACTAAAGCGGTTCAATACTGGAAAGAAGAAGGTTTAGATCGAGTGGTATTAGCACGTGAAACTGGTGCGATGGAAATGAAAGAAATGAAAGAAAATGTAGACATTGAAATTGAAGCATTTATACATGGTGCAATGTGTATTGCATATTCAGGTCGCTGTACACTTAGTAATCATATGACAGCTAGAGACTCTAACAGAGGTGGTTGTTGTCAAAGTTGTCGTTGGGATTACGATTTATTAGAAGTAGATAATGACGGTGAACTTGATCTTTATTATCAAGATGGAGACACCGTACCATTTGCTATGAGTCCTAAGGATTTAAAATTAATTGAATCAATACCTCAAATGATGGAAATCGGTATCGACTCTTTAAAAATAGAAGGGCGAATGAAATCTATTCATTATATAGCTACAGTTGTATCAGTTTATAGAAAAGTTATTGATGCTTATGCTGAAGATCCTGAGAATTTTAAAATTAATCCTGAATGGTTAAAAGAATTAGATAAATGTGCTAATAGAGATACTGCACCAGCATTTTTTGAAGGTACACCAGGATATGAAGAGCAAATGTTTGGTGTTCAACAAAATAAAAAATCACCTTACGATTTTTGTGGATTAGTAATAGATTATGATGAAACTACTCAAATTGCTACAATACAACAAAGAAATCACTTTAAACCAGGTCAAGAAATTGAATTCTTTGGACCTGAAATACAAAGTTTTAGACAAGTTATTGATGCCATATATGATGAGGAGGGAAATAGTCTAGATGCTGCACGTCACCCACTTCAAATTGTACAAATCAAAGTAGATCATCCAATTTATCCTAAGAACATGATGAGAAAGGAAATTAGATAATGGCAAACACAACAATTATTGGTATTGCCGGTGGTTCAGGATCTGGTAAAACAACAGTTACAAACGAAATCATGAAGAATTTAGAAGGCCATAGTGTCGCATTACTTGCTCAAGACTATTATTATAAAGATCAATCACATTTAACATTTGAAGAGCGATTAGAAACAAATTATGACCATCCCTTTGCATTTGATAATGATTTGCTAATTGAAAATTTAAAAGATTTACGAAATGGTCATGCAGTCGAAGTTCCTACATATGATTATTCAAATCATACACGTAGTGAAGAAACCATTGCATTTGAACCTAAAGATGTTATTATCGTAGAAGGTATATTTGCTTTAGAAAATAAAACACTACGTGATATGATGGATGTTAAAATATACGTCGATACTGATGCAGATTTAAGAATTCTTAGACGACTAGTTCGTGATACTAAAGAACGTGGTCGATTTATGGAATCAGTAATTAACCAATATTTAAATGTTGTCAAACCAATGCATAATCAATTTATTGAGCCTACTAAGAAATATGCAGATATTATCATTCCAGAAGGTGGAAGTAACAAGGTTGCAATTGATATAATGACTACTAAAATTCAAACATTGGTTAGTAAACAATAAGTAAATTACAATATGTATCAAAAAACTATATATTTAATGACTAAACTATATTAATTGAAAAAGGAAGATGACATAATGGAAAATCAAAAACAATATCCAATGACTCAAGAGGGTTATGAACAATTAGAAAAAGAATTAGAAGAATTAAAAACAGTTAAACGTCCAGAAGTTGTTGAAAAAATCAAAGTAGCACGTTCATTTGGTGACCTATCTGAGAACTCAGAATATGATGCCGCTAAAGATGAGCAAGGTTTTATCGAACAAGATATTCAACGTATAGAACATATGCTTAGATATGCTCTAATCATTGAGGATACTGGTGATAACAACGTTGTACAAATTGGAAAAACTGTTACTTTCATTGAGTTACCTGGAGATGAAGAAGAAAGCTATCAAATCGTGGGCTCTGCAGAGTCAGATGCATTCAACGGTAAAATTTCAAATGAATCACCAATGGCTAAAGCTTTAATTGGTAAAAGTTTAAAAGATGAAGTTCGTGTGCCTCTACCAAATGGTGGAGAAATTAATGTTAAAATTGTAAATATTAAATAGATAGATTTTTTCTGAATAAAGTTTTACAAACTCTTTAAATATTTTGCTATTTACATTAATTAAATGCATATTTATATTGGCTATGAAGAAATCAAATATCAATGATTTCTTTCATAGCTTTTTTTAATAACCCAATAATGCTATTGTATTAACTTTAATAAAGTGATATTAAAAAAGTTAACAGCTAGAATATGATAATTTTTAAGATAAAATTATACTTTATGTTACAAAAATTCATATATTTTATCAAATTAATTTGAAAATATGAACTTTTTCATGACAAAATTAGTTTTATATGCTTAAATAACGTTGTAAATACAATTGAATTATTTGCTAATTACACTATAAAGTAAGCGATTACATTTTGTCTCGCTTTTTTTATTATTCATAATTTGAAATACTTATTAAACAACTAAGATATTATAATGTTATAATTTTTTATACATATCGGTAAAATATGATTATTTAAAATATTAAATCATCTTTTTAAGGCGCAAATATACAATTAATAATATTAAAGGGGAGGCAATGGATTGGAAGTTAAAGTTATAAATGAGCAATCGCTATTGCTTTATTTCAAAGAAGAAATAAGTGAGGTTAATTATCAAGAGGTTGATTTAACTACACAACATATTCTGTCCAAAAATATTCCAGATATTAAAGATGTTATCCCATCATATCGAGCTATTATGATTAATTTCAATAATGATTCAATCGATTACAAACAATTGATTGAAAAATTAGAATTAGATAAGCTCAAAGTTTCGAAAGAGGATACATACTCTAAAAAAAATGTTATACATATTCCTGTATTATATAACTTAGAAATGGGACCTGATTTAGAAGAGGTAGCTAGTTATAACAACTTATCTACAGAAGAAGTTGTTCAAATCCATTCAACTAATGAATACCTTGTATATATGCTAGGTTTTATGCCTGGTTTCCCATTCTTAGGTGGTTTAGACGAACGTATTCATACTCCTAGAAGATCTGAACCAAGAGTTAAAATTAATGCTGGTTCAGTTGGAATAGCTAACAATCAAACAGGTTTATATCCTTCTGATTCACCTGGAGGATGGCAAATTATTGGAAGAACACCTTTAAAAGTCTTTGATCAATATTCTGAACCTATGACATTGTATGAAGCTGGTGATTATATTAAATTCTACTCGATAGATGAGAAGACGTATAATCAAATTGAAAGTGAAATCAATGATGGAAGATTTAATAAAGAAAAGTGGGTGACTCGTAGTGGGCATTAAGATTTTGAAACCAGGTCTTTTCACTACCGTTCAAGATAAAGGCCGTTTTGGGTATCAACATTTAGGTTTCTCCGGGTCTGGTGCAATGGATCAATTTAGTTATAACTTAGGACGTGAACTAATCGGAAATAACGGTCCTAGCCTAGAATTTACTATCATTGGACCAACATTGACTTTTACTCAAGCTAACACCTTTGTAATAACAGGTGGTCAATTTAATGCAAAGTTAAATGATATTAATATTTCCAATAATAATGTCTTATTAGCAAATAAAGGCGATGTACTTGAATTTGGACCAGCAAAAAAGGGTGCACGTGGTTATATTTTCTTTGGTCATCACCTTGATATTGAAATGGTTGCTGGTAGCTACTCTACACATACAAGAAGTAAAATAGGTGGTTTTGATGGTAGAGCTTTGAAAAAAGACGATTATATTAAAGTTGTGCAAAATAGCAACTTTAAGGTTAATCTTGGAAAATCAAGCGACTATGATGCAATAGAACAAGACAATATTATTCATATTATAGAAGGTCCTCAAGTAAATGCTTTCTCACGTGAAAAAAGAAAGACCTTAGTTGAATCGGAATATAAAATATCTGATCAATCAGATCGAATGGGATATAGACTTATCGGTGACAACATTCCACCGGATAATGGAGCTGATATCATATCAGAACCTGTAGGGATGGGTAGTATCCAAGTTCCAAATGATGGCAATCCGATAATACTTTTGAATGATAAACAAACAGTTGGTGGTTATACAAAAATTGCTACAGTGAGTCAATTAGATCTTAAAAAACTAGCTCAATTTAAGCCGGGTGATGTGATACAGTTTAAATGGATATCTGTGGATGAAGCGAATGCTATGTTAAAAAACTTTAATCAACATTTTGAAGAGAAGTTAGAATCAGTGACAAAGGCTCCAATATTTAATATGCATTCAATGCGAGCAACATCAAAAAAATTAGCAAAATTAATTGAAGAGGAGAAATAATAGATGAATATAAAAAAAATAGAAGAAGTTATTAACTTAGTTAAATCAAATGGCGTTAAACGTTTTAAATTTAAGGATAATAAAAGCGAATTAGAATTAGATTTCACTGAGGGTTACCAATCATCTAATGTGTCTTCAAACCAAAACTTAGTAAGTACAAACACTGTAAATGATGAAAATCCACAACAAGTTCAAACGAATGCAAGTGAAGAAACTTCTAAAGAAATTTCTTCACCAATGGTGGGTACTTTCTTCTTACAAGATAGTAAAGAGTTAACTGATCCACAAATTAAAGTTGGAGATAAAATTAAAGTTGGTGACATTATTGGTTATGTAGAAGCGATGAAAGTTATGAATGAAATAACTAGCGATGTAGATGGAGAAGTTGCTGAAATAGTAGCAGATCATGGTACAAATGTTGAATATGATCAAGTACTAGTAAAAGTTAAATAAGGGGGACAGCTAAATGTATCGTTGTTTAGTAGCAAATAGAGGAGAAATTGCGGTCCGTATAATTAGAGCTTGTCGTGAAATGGGAATCGAGACCGTTGCGATATATGCTAAAGGAGATGAGCAAAGTTTACATGTTAGTTTAGCTGATCAATCAGTTTGTATTGGTGAAGCAAATCCTTTAGATAGTTATTTAAATATTGAGCGAATTATTGGAGCAGCAGAAATTACAGGTGCTAATGCAATCCATCCAGGATATGGTTTTTTATCTGAAAGTACAACTTTTGCTGAAAAAGTAGAAGAAAATAATATTCAATTCATTGGTCCAAGTAAGAAAACAATGGAACTAATGGGTGATAAAATAACTGCTCGACAAACTGTAGATGATGCAGATGTTCCTGTAATTCCAGGATCTAAAGATGCAGTTAATTCAGTTGATGAAATAAAGGAACTAGCTGAAGAAATTGGCTATCCTGTTGTTTTAAAAGCAGCAAGTGGTGGTGGCGGAAAAGGCATCCGTATAGTAAAAGAGCCAGAACAACTTGAAAAATCCCTTAAAGAAGCGAAAAGCGAAGGACAAAAATACTTTAACGATGACAGAGTTTATGTTGAAGCATTTATACCTGTGGCGAAACACGTGGAAGTGCAAATTATTGGTGATGGTAAAGGTAATTATGTACATTTAGGCGAAAGAGATTGCTCGGTTCAACGTAAAAACCAAAAATTAATAGAAGAATCTCCTTGTGCCGCTTTAACTGAAGAGAGACGCCAACAGATATGCGCAGATGCAGTTGCAGTCGCAAAAGCATCAAATTATCGAAGTGCAGGTACAATTGAATTTTTAGTAACTAAGGATGCACACTACTTTATTGAAATGAACGCACGTATTCAAGTAGAACATACTGTTACAGAGATGCGCGCTGATAGAGATTTATTACAAGCCCAATTATACTTAATGCAACATGATAAATTACCATTTTCTCAAGATGATATTGTGTTTAATGGACATGTAATTGAAGCGCGTATCAATGCTGAAAATCCAGAAATGAAATTTCAACCTACGCCTGGTAAAGTTAAAAAGCTACATTTACCTCAAGGTTTCAACATCCGTGTCGATTCTCTGTTGTATCCAGGGTATCAAGTATCACCTTATTATGATTCGCTAGTTGCTAAAGTTATAGTAAAAGATACTGATCGAAAAACAGCTATAAACAAATTAAAAGTAGCACTTGATGAAATGGTTATAGAAGGATTTACAACAACTGCAGACTTTTTATATGCAGTTTTAAGTTACCCACTTTATGCAAATGATGATGCAAGTGAAGTAGATATTAAATTCCTTGAAAAACATCAAATAATCGAAGGAGTGGAGTTATAATGCGCATAGACTTAAATTGTGACTTAGGTGAAGCGTTTGGAAATTACTCATTCGGTGGAGATAATCAAATCATTCCATTAATTACATCAGCTAATATTGCTTGTGGCTTCCATGCTGGCGATGAAAATGTTATGTATGAGACAATTAAACTTGCCAAAGACAATGCTGTAGGTATTGGGGCTCATCCTGGATTACCAGATTTAAAAGGATTTGGACGTCGCAACATGGATATTACACCAAAAGAAATCTATAATTTAGTTGTTTATCAACTTGGTGCGTTAGATGGATTTTGTAAGGTACATCAAACACGTATTAATCATGTTAAACCTCACGGTGCACTTTACAATATGGGTGCTAAAGACAAAAACATTGCCCATGCAATTGCTCAAGCTGTATATGATTTTGATTCTTCACTAATCTTAGTAGGGTTATCAAATACATTATTAATAACTGAAGCTGAATCATTAGGATTACGTACTGCATCTGAAGTGTTTGCTGACAGACGATATGAAGACAATGGTCAACTCGTTAGTCGTAAAGAGGCAGATGCAGTAATCACTAATACTGAAGAAGCCTTAGATCAAGTTTTAAAAATGGTAATTGAAAACAAAGTTGTTAGTAAAAACGGAAAAGAAATTGATTTAAAAGCTGATACGATTTGTGTGCATGGCGATGGGGCTCATGCACTAGAATTTGTATCGCAAATTAGAGAAAAATTAACGAAAGAAGGCATTGATATTCAATCCTTATAAGGGGGAGCTATTATGGGAGAAAACTTAAACCAAAATCCAAATCAAGAAATTAATCCAAATGAAAAGGAATTTAAATTCACAAAAAATCACAGACGATTACTGTACGGTTCTGTATTCTTAATGGCAACTTCAGCCATTGGACCAGCTTTTCTAACTCAAACCGCTGTATTCACTGCAGAATTTTACGCTAGCTTCGCATTCGCAATATTAATTTCCATTATAATTGATATTGGAGCACAAATTAATATTTGGCGTGTGCTTGTAGTAACTGGACTTCGTGGACAAGAAGTATCTAATAAAGTTATGCCAGGTCTTGGTACTTTAATTTCCATACTAATTGCATTTGGAGGACTGGCATTTAATATTGGTAATATTGCCGGTGCTGGTCTAGGGTTAAATGCTATATTTGGATTAGATATTAAATGGGGTGCTGCAATTACAGCTATCTTCTCAATATTAATCTTTGTAAGTAAAAGTGGACAAAAAATCATGGATTTTGTAACGATGATTTTAGGTGTTGTTATGATACTAGTAGTTGCATATGTTATGGTTGTTTCAAATCCACCATATGGAGATGCTTTAGTTCACACATTTGCTCCTGAACATCCGGTTAAATTAATTTTACCAATTATTACACTAGTCGGAGGAACAGTGGGTGGATATATTACATTTGCTGGTGCACACAGACTTTTAGATTCTGGAATGAAAGGGAAAGAATTCTTACCATTTGTAAACCGCTCTGCTATTGCTGGTATATTAACAACCGGTATTATGAGAACATTATTATTCCTTGCAGTATTAGGAGTTGTGGTTACTGGAGTAACATTAAGCACTGATAACCCACCTGCATCTGTATTTGAACATGCAATAGGACCTATTGGTAAAAATATTTTCGGTGTAGTTATTTTTGCTGCTGCTATGTCATCTGTTATAGGATCAGCATATACAAGTGCTACATTCTTGAAAACATTACATAAATCATTATTGACTAAAAATAATCTTATTGTGATTATCTTTATTGTTGTTTCGACTTTGATTTTCTTATTTATTGGTAAACCTATTAGTTTACTTATTATTGCTGGTGCAATAAATGGTTGGATTTTACCTATTACACTTGGGGCTATTTTAATTGCAAGTCGTAAAAAATCTATAGTCGGAGACTACAAACACCCTACATGGATGCTTATTTTCGGTATAGTAGCAGTGATTGTAACAATTGTAACTGGTATTTTCTCACTACAAGATTTAGCTACGCTTTGGAAAGGCTAAATTTTCAATAATGAGCACACCGTAAAGTGCTTATATAATTCTTTAAGGCTGTTTCTATTAAATTTTAATAGAAACGGTCTTTTTTTTACAAGTTTAAATTAATTTAGTGCATTAACTTCATGACCTCAAAAGCTTTTATAGGCTCTATAATAAATTGGACTGATGACTAA
>NZ_KV840132.1:0-1163 GCF_001839115.1 Staphylococcus sp. HMSC62B09 | reverse complement strand
TAATGCGGAAGATTATATAATCTTCCGCATTAACAATGTAAATTCTAATATTATAGAAGAAAGAAGGATGAAAATTGTATTATAAAGGAAAAGAATTTTTCACTTCTAAAGATTTAGCTTTATGTGTTATCGGAGGAAAGTGGAAGATCCCTATAATTTTTCATTTACTTCAAGACAAAGTATTGAGATTAAGTGAGCTACAAAAAAAGTTGCCGCATGTCAATCAAAGGATGCTAATAAGACAACTTAGAGAATTAGAAGAGGACCAAATTATTGAAAGACATATTTATTCTGTAGTTCCCCCAAAAGTGGAGTATAAGCTGACATCTATAGGCTACAAGCTAGATAAGGTGGTTTATGCAATATGCGAATGGGGTGATTTATTCAAGGATGAAATAATACATTAAAAAGTTCTGGTGCAAATTAAAAATAAAGTTAACTACTCTCTTATAATGTAAGTATTCAATTAGCTGACTAACATGTATTAATTTCGCCGTTCTATGAAATTAAGGGTTCTGTTGCAAAGTTAGAAAAATATAGCTAATCACCATTTTATTGTGTCAGTCTTCGCCTAACCAGCTAACATATAACTAATTTCGTGGCATGGTGAAAATCCGTAGATCTGAAGAGACCTACGGTTCTTTTTATATAATCCGTAAATACATTCAATGCCTTTGAGTGTATTTTTTGCCGTATTGACACTTTGATATCTTGTCTTTCTCACCTTAATGTGACGATGATCTTGTTCAATGAGGTTATTGAGATATTTAGATGTGCAATGACAGTTAGGTTTCAGCTTAAACACTTTAATTATTTTAGCCATGGCTACCTTCGTTGAAGGTGCTTGATCTGTAATTATCATTTGAGGTTTACCGAATTGTTTAATAAGGCGCTTAATAAACGCATATGCTGATTGATGATCTCGTTTTTTGCGTAACCAAATATCTAATGTATGTCCATCTGCATCAATCGCGCGATACAGATAACACCACTGTCCTTTAATTTTGTTATATGTCTCATCAATACGCCACTTATAATACGTTTTTTTATGTTTTCTCTTCCAAAGTTGATAGAAAATAGGTGCATACTCTTGAACCCATCGATAAATGGTTGAATGATGAACATCAAAACCACGTTCCCTTAATATTTCAGATATATCACGA
>NZ_KV840131.1:0-4183 GCF_001839115.1 Staphylococcus sp. HMSC62B09 | reverse complement strand
CTGGCTAATTTGTTAGAAATTATGTCCCAGCCTCATTTATTTATGATTCGTATTCTTATTTTGAGGGCTGGGAGAGAATAATTGTTGCTTTGTACTGTACTTTTTATTAAAAAGCTTCATAGTTAATCATCCTTTTTAAAATTGTTTTGTTCTTAAGTATTCAGATAAACGTTGAACAAATTTATCTGATACGTGATTTTCGATTAAATCAACCTCTTGGTTGACTTCAGAAGAGTTGATATTTAATACTTTTATGAAAAACGCTTTAATAATCTCATGATTGTTAGTCATTTCTATCGTATAAGTTAATCCTTTCTTAGTTAACATAACACCACGATAATGTTCACTTTTGACAAAACCTGCTTCGGTTAATCGATCTAACATTTGGCTAATTGAAGGGGGCGCTGCTCCTAACTTTTTAGATAACATTTTATTAGACACTAGCTCAATGTCTCCACCTAATTGGAAGATAATTTTCAAATATTTCTTTTGCGCATCAGTAATCATGATCCCACCTACAATTTTGATTTTTAAAGCAGAAATAGCTAGCCAAACTTCAAATTTTCGTTTGACTAAATAATATATTTAGGATAACCTAAATATATTATTTACGCAAGTGAAGAAAGAAGGGAATAGCGTGTTAGATGTACAAAACTTGTCAGTGGTTTATGATAATCAAACCCGAGCTTTACAAGATGTTTCTTTACAAATGATAGAAGGACAAATTGTTGGGATTATTGGCCCAAATGGGGCAGGTAAATCAACTTTGATTAAAGCAATGATTAATTTAATACCACACAAAGGACAAACATTTTTTAAAAGTAAGCCTATACATAAGCAACTTAAAAATCTTTCATACGTCGAACAAAAAAGTAATATCGATACAACGTTTCCTATGAAAGTTTTAGATTGTGTCATTTTAGGTATATACCCTCGGTTAAAACCGTGGCAGTTACCTGGGAAAAAAGAAAAAGCAATGGCAACAGAAGCCCTTAACAAAGTGGATATGTCGGAATATAAAGATCGACAAATAGGGGAGCTATCAGGAGGACAATTTCAACGAGTGTTAATTGCTAGAACGTTAGTTCAGAAAACAGATTTGATATTACTTGATGAACCTTTTGTTGGCATCGATATTACAAGTGAAAATATCATTGTTGATTTATTAAAAGAACTAGCTGAATCTGGAAAAACAATTTTAATTGTTCATCATGACTTATCCAAAGTCAGTAAATATTTCGATAGCCTTATTCTTTTAAATAAACATTTAATCGATTTTGGTTCTGTTGAAAATGTGTTTACGGGAGATAACTTAGCACAAGCCTTTGGCACAAATATTTTGATCCCTTCTGAAAGTGGGGATAAAAATGATTAGTCAATTTATACATGAGTTATTTCAGTTTAGTTTTCTTCAAAGAGCACTTGTAACTTCTGTTGTCATCGGAATCATCTGTGGCGTTATTGGTTGTTTCATCGTATTAAGAAGTTTGGCGCTAATGGGAGATGCTATCTCACATGCAGTTCTACCGGGTGTAGCTATTTCTTATATGATGGGCATTAATTTTTTCTACGGTGCGGTAGTCTTTGGGATTATGGCAGCTTTAGGAATCGGTTTCGTTAACCAAAACAGTAAAATCAAAAGCGATTCATCTATAGGTATTGTTTTTTCTGCCTTTCTAGCTTTAGGGGTTTTACTTGTTACGAAAGCGCAATCGTCCATAGATTTAACGGAAATTTTATTTGGTAATGTACTGACAGTTAAAGAACAGGATCGAACATTAACATTTATTGTCGCTGCGATTGTCTTAATTATTGTAGTGATCTTTTATAAAGAATTTTTACTATCAACGTTTGATCCAACCATGGCTGCAGCTTCAGGTTTACCAACAAAATTCATCCATTACACAATCATGGTGTTATTAACGTTAGTAACTGTTGCCTCATTACAAACCGTCGGTGTTATTTTAGTTGTTTCTTTATTGATTACGCCAGCTTCGACAGCTTATTTACTGACTAAAAGACTATCAACCATGATTCTTTTATCAGCGTTGATAGGTGCTATTTCATCTATTATTGGGTTGTTCTTTAGTTTTACATTTAACTTACCTTCAGGTGTGGTTATTGTATTAGTTATTACAGCTATATTTATTATCACATTCTTCTTAGCACCTAGAAATGGGCTATTGTGGAGAATGATTAAACATTAACTTAGGAGGATTTTTATAATGAAAAAAGTGATATTATTTTTATTCACCATTACACTTTCTGTTGTTTTAGCAGCTTGTAGTAATGGAGATAAAGACGGTGATTCAGATAAAGAATTAGAATCAGTAGATAAAGATAAAATCAAAGTGGTCACAAGTTTTTCTATGATTGATGATATGGTTAAAGAAATTGGCGGAGAGCACGTTGAAGTTAAAAATTTAGTGCCTACAGGCACTGACCCGCATGACTACGATCCTAAACCAGATGACATTAAACATATCTCGAGTGCCGATTTGGTTTTCTATAATGGATTGAATTTAGAAGGTGGCAGTAAAGGTTGGTTATTTAAAGCTTTAGAGTCTTCTGATTTTTCAAAAGAAAATGCGATAAAAACATCAGAAGGTGTTAAACCTAAATACATTAAAGATGAAGATGGCAAAAAAGAAGTGAACCCTCATGCATTTATTGATCCGAAAGTAGGAGAAAAAATGATTAAAAATATCACGAAATCTTTATCTGAAAGAAATCCAAAAAACAAAGATTATTATAAAGAAAATGAAAAAGCATATTTAAAAAAATTACATAACATCGAAGATGATTATGAAAAACAATTAGGCGATATTCCTAAGAAAGATCGTGTTTTTGTAGCGAGTGAACAAGCTTTCCAATATTTAACAGACCGTTATGACCTAAAAGAAGGTTATATTTGGGCGATAGACACGGACGAGAATGGATCTCCAGAACAAATCAAAGATTTAGTAAAATTTATTGATAAAAATGAGCCATCTCACTTATTTGTAGAATCAAACGTAGATAAGCGTCCAATGGAAACCGTATCTAAAGAAAGTGGCGTATCAATTTACAAGAAACCAATTTACTCTGATGAAATTAGTAAAGAAGGTGGCGTAGCTGATACTTATCTTAAATATTTAGAGTATAATTTAGATGTTTTAACTGATGGATTGGAAAAATAACAATGAAACTAAAAGTGAGCGTTATTGTCTATATAGATAATAACGCTCACTTTTTTACTTATCTTTTGGAAGAGATGTTTCGTCTTCATATCTTATTAAAGGGAAAAATATGAAGAAGTTTGAAATTATCATTTTTACAGTTTAATAAAGTTTAGAATTTTAAATTAAAAGAAGCAGGTTATTGTATAACATATTATCATTTCCTAATGTGTTATACAATCACTTTTTACTCATTTTATTAATTATTTTGTTCTTTCATTTTTAATTCGATATACGGTCTGTCTTGTAATATCTACTTCTTTAGCAATTTTACTAATAGAAATTCCTTGATCTAACATTTCTACAACACGTTGATAAACTAAACGTTTCTGTGGGTCTTTCGCGTTTGGTGAGTAAAGGACAGGTCTGCCTTTATAGATACCTTTTTCTTTCGCTACCTTAATTCCCTGTGCTTGCCTACGCTTACTTTCATTTCTTTCTTGTTCTGAAATCATTGCTAAAATTTGAATGATTAAATCTTTCATGAACTTATCTAATAATGGGTTACCAATTGCTTCATTCATCATAGGCAAGCTTGTAATCATTAATTGAACTTCTTTTTCTTTTAAATAGTTCACCGTTTGAATAATCTCGTCATAATTTCTTCCTAGACGGTCAATCGATTCAACGATTAAACGATCTCCCATTCTTACAAAGTTCAATGTTTCTATAAAAATAGGTCTATCTTCAATCGATTTACCTGATTGTTTTTCTGTGAATATTTTTTCAGCACCAAATGCTTCTAAATTTTCAATCTGTCTATCTAAATTCTGATCAATGGTTGATACTCGTGCATAACCAACTATCATTTTCAACACCATTTCTCACACACCCTAATCATACATTTAGAAACTGTATTTTACAAGGGCTCCTAATTGTTCAATTAGGGTAGATCCTGTCTAATTTTTATCTTTCTTAAAATTTAGTAATATTATTTATCTTTATTTTCTTGGTTATTTAACTTA
>NZ_KV840130.1:0-225 GCF_001839115.1 Staphylococcus sp. HMSC62B09 | reverse complement strand
TAATAAACTTGTTTACCTGTAATTGATATATCGTATTTAGATGTTACATACAATATGCGTGCACACAGTATGCTTGCATATTGTATGCACGCATACAGGTCATAGGGATTTTGTTATAATTGGAGAGCACTTCCGTGCAGAAAGGAGGTGCCACATCTAATGATTGTCGTTCTGTTTGTTATGAAGTATATCGTATGTCCAATTATTGTTGGGCGTGTTCTTTAT
>NZ_KV840129.1:72319-153265 GCF_001839115.1 Staphylococcus sp. HMSC62B09 | reverse complement strand
ATCTCAATATTTGGACTCATCAGTCCGATTTGACCTAGAGCCGAATATTTAAATTATAAAAAATGTAAGATATTAGCAAAAAAATATTGAAAACGCTTTATATTATAGGTATAATTAAATTGTTAAAAAAGAACTGCGTGTTACTATTCGATTAGGCATGAGCAGATAAGCTATCATTATTTTTGTCATAAATGATGAGCTTATTTGGTCATGCTTTTTTAATGCGTAAAAAGATACATTGAAAGGATTGAATCAAAATGTTTAAAAAGCTATTTGGACAATTGCAACGAATTGGTAAAGCATTAATGTTACCTGTGGCAATCTTGCCTGCAGCTGGATTATTACTAGCAATTGGAACAGCTTTTCAAGGTGAAGCATTACAGCAATATCTTCCATTTATTAAAAATGGAGTAATTCAAAATATTGCTAGCATGATGACAGGTGCTGGTGGTATTATTTTTGATAACTTACCTATCATTTTTGCACTCGGTGTAGCAATAGGACTAGCAGGTGGAGATGGTGTAGCAGCCATTGCAGCTTTTGTCGGATTTATTATTATGAATAAAACAATGGGAGCATTCTTAAATGTTACGCCAGCACAATTGGAAGACCCATCTAAAGGATTCGCAAATGTTTTAGGCATACCTACACTTCAAACTGGAGTGTTTGGTGGGATTATTATAGGGGCTCTAGCAGCTTGGTGTTATAACAAGTTTTATAATATTTCCTTACCATCGTATTTAGGATTCTTTGCGGGTAAACGTTTTGTGCCGATTATGATGGCAACGACATCGTTTATTTTAGCTTTCCCAATGGCTTGGATTTGGCCATTCATTCAAAATGGATTAAATGCATTTAGTACAGGTTTATTAGATTCTAATACTGGATTGGCAGTATTCTTATTTGGATTTATTAAACGATTACTTATTCCATTTGGTTTACATCATATTTTCCATGCGCCATTTTGGTTTGAATTTGGTTCTTGGAAAAATGCAGCTGGAGAAATTATTCGAGGAGATCAACGTATTTTTATTGAGCAAATACGTGAAGGTGTTCATTTAACTTCAGGTAAATTCATGCAAGGTGAATTTCCTGTTATGATGTTTGGATTACCAGCAGCAGCATTAGCAATTTATCAAACAGCTAAACCTGAGAATAAAAAGGTAGTTGGAGGCTTGATGTTATCAGCAGCTTTAACATCATTCTTAACTGGTATTACTGAACCATTAGAATTTTCATTCTTATTCGTAGCACCATTATTATTCTTTATTCATGCAGTACTTGATGGATTATCATTTTTAACGCTTTATCTACTAAATTTACATCTTGGATATACATTCTCTGGAGGATTCATAGATTTTGTTTTATTAGGTATTCTTCCAAATAAAACACCATGGTGGTTAGTGATTCCGGTAGGATTAGTTTACGCTGTCATTTATTATGTAGTATTTAGATTCTTAATTGTTAAATTCAACTTCAAAACGCCAGGTCGTGAAGATAAACAAGCCTCTGTAGCTAATACATCTGCAAGTAAATTACCATTTGATGTGTTAGATGCAATGGGCGGTAAAGAAAATATCAAGCATTTAGATGCTTGTATTACGCGTTTACGTGTTGAAGTCAATGATAAATCTAAAGTAGACGTTGAAGGACTAAAAGCGCTTGGTGCTTCAGGGGTGCTTGAAGTAGGAAATAATATGCAAGCGATTTTTGGACCTAAATCAGATCAAATTAAACATGATATGGCACGTATTATGAATGGAGACATCACAAAACCTAGTGAAACCACTGTGACTGAAGATACATCAGATGAGCCAGTACAGTTGGAAGAGGTAAAAGAAACTGATATCTATGCACCAGGTACGGGTCATATTATTCCATTATCTGAAGTGCCAGATAAAGTATTCTCAGAAAAAATGATGGGTGACGGTATTGGGTTTGTTCCTGAAAAAGGCGAAATTGTAGCACCATTTGATGGTACAGTTAAAACGATTTTCCCAACGAAACATGCCATCGGTTTAGAATCTGATACAGGAATTGAAGTATTAATTCATATTGGTATCGATACAGTGAAATTGAATGGTGAAGGCTTCGAAAGTTTAGTCGATGTCAATGAACCTGTCACACAAGGTCAACCATTAATGAAAATTAATTTAGCATACTTAAAAGAACATGCGCCAAGTGTTGTCACACCAGTGATTATTACAAATCAGGGTGATAAAACATTAACATTCGATGATGTTGATTCAGTAGATCCTGGTAAACGCATTATGACAATTAAATAATAAAACAAGCCTGGGACATCATATGTGTCTCAGGCTTGTTTTATGTGTTGGCAGTCGATGACTGAATTGAAAAGGTGTTGTCTCAAGGTTTTCAATTCTAATCCTCTTTGCCATGGCGGGGCGACGAATTCAGAAAGAATGCTGTCCCCCTTATTTTTTATTTAATAAACAACATTATTCAGTTATATCATTCTCAATTAATAATTTGATAGCTTTATGATCTGTAGCATTTCTGAATAAATCATAAGCATGTTCAATATCACTTAATTTACTATAATGTGTCATGAGTTGTTCAGGTTGAATGATTTTAGATTTGAGAGCTTCCAACAATTCTTCAGTAGTATTCGCCGAAACTAAACCTGTTGTCACATTGATATTCTTAATCCATAATTTATCGATATCAAATTGTACTGGTAATCCATGAACACCAAAATTAGCGATTGTCCGTCAACACCAATTAACTTTTGACATAAATCAAAGGTTTGTGGAGTACCAACATCTTCAATGGCTACGTCCGCACCACGATGGTTCAATGTTTTTACTTGAGCAACAGCATCTTCAACATTCGTTGAATTAATTGTATGTGTAGCACCTAATTCCTTGGCAGTTGCTAAACGATTATCATCCAAATCGAGCATAATAATTTTAGAAGATGAATAAAATTGTACTGTTGATAATGCAGCTAATCCAACTGGACCTGCACCTACTATCGCAACCGTACTACCTGGTTTAACTTTACCTTTTAAAACACCAATTTCATAACCCGTTGCTAAAATGTCAGAGAGCATAACGAGTGCTTCGTCTGGTAAAGATTCTGGTGCATGGTATAAAGAGTTGTCTGCGAAAGGTACTTTAAAATATTCTGCTTGTGTACCATCTATGAGGTGACCTAATATCCAACCGCCATCTTTTTCACAATGTGCATAAATACCTTTTTTACAGTAGTAACATTTACCACACGACGAGATACAAGAAACAATGACTTTATCTCCAACTTTGAAATTGTTTACACTTTAACCAACTGATTCAACGAAACCAATACCTTCATGGCCAAGTGTTGTGTTTGATGGTACTTCCGATGTATCGACTTTAATAATATGTAGATCAGTACCACAAATCGTGTTTTGACCATTCTAATAATTGCATCTGTACTTTCCGTAATGATTAGCTTCTCTTTATCAATCAGTTTTGCAAAGCCTGGCTTTTCATAAACATAAGCTTTCATATGAATTATTCTCATAAAATATGCGAATATTTTCACAAACACTATACTATGTAAATTTGGTTATGTATTTAATGAAAATAATATATAATAAAATAGACATGTATATAGTACGCTCATTAAATGTTGTATAGTTAAAGTAGATGAAAAATGCATGTAAACGTCGTAGAATATAATTGAATGATGACTTAAAGGAGATTATATTTTATGGAACATGAAGGCTTGTTAGTCGCCGAAAGAGAAATAGAAGTTAACAATTACGATATCGATGCAATGGGGATTGTAAGTAATATCGTCTATATACGCTGGTTTGAAGATTTACGTACAATATTTATTAATGAATATATGACATTTTCAGAAATGATGAAGCAACATATATCGCCAATATTAATGAAGACAGAAATAGAGTATAAAGTTCCAATTACGATACACGATAAACCTGTGGGGCGTTGCTGGTTTGTTAAAGATGGAAGAATGAAATGGGTATTTAAATTCGAAATTACCTCTGGAGATAAAGTGCATTGTATTGGACAGCAAACAGGTGGTTTCTTAGATTTAGAACGTCAAAGAGTAACTAAGATGCCAGAGGTATTTCAAAACTTATTAAAATAAGTGAAAGTATAGGTGAGGATATGGCAAAGCATTTGAGTAATATGGAAGCCTTCCATCAAATTATTAATAATAATCAGTTAGTAGTAGTTCACGTAATGCGGGATCATTGTTCAGTGTGCCATGCAGTATTACCACAAATTGAAGATATTGTAGCATCTTACCCTAATGCAGAACTCGCCGTCATAAATCAATCAGATGTCGAAACCATTGCAGGTGAATTATCTATATTTACTGTACCCGTTGATTTAATCTTTATGAATGGTAAAGAAATGCATCGCCAAGCTCGATTTATAGATATGCAACGATTCGAACATCAGTTGAAATTAATGTATGATAGTTGCTCTGAAACATAAAGTGAGAGCGGGGCCCCAGCAAAGAGAATTTCATAAAGAAATTCTACAAATAAAGCAAGCTGGGGTTACGAATTAATTTCTGTCCCGCTCCTTACGCACTTACTTTTAATATCAGCACATTTGATCAATGATAGCATCGGCTTGTCGCTGATAGTCTAAGATGATATCAGCAGAATGATGTAGCTGTGATAATTCTTCTTTTGAGAGAGCTAATTCAATAATTCGGTCAGCACCATTTCCGTTAATAACGGTAGGTACACCGATATATACATCACTCAATCCATATTCACCGCCAACGTAACTTGAAACATTCATAATGATATTTTTATTAAATAAGATGGCTTCTACGATTCTAACTAGACTTAGTGATATTCCGAAATTGGTTGTGCCTTTTCGAACATAAATATCGTAACCAATTTGAGTTGTACGGTTGGAAATGGAAGTCTTAAATGCTTCTATATTCGTATTAGAAGGTAATAAATCTAACACCGGCTCACCTGCAATTTGTGCGTGTGACCATACTGCGACTTGTGAATCACCATGTTCACCAATAATAGGTGCATAGACTTGATTCGGTGCTACATCGAATTCTCGACTTAAAAAGAATTGGAAACGCGCAGTATCTAAAGAAGTGCCTGAACCAATGATTTTATTTTTAGGAAAATTCGACACTCGTTTAACGACGTAACTCATAATGTCGACAGGATTGGAAGGTAATACAAAGTAGCCATCGAAACCACTATCTACAATACGTTGAATCATTGGGACAAAAATGTCTACATTATCTTCTAGTAGCTTAAGACGTGTTTCACCTTTAGCAAGTTTAGCACTTGCACAAATCACTATAATATCAGCGTCTTTACAGTCTTCATACTGTCCGACGTGCACATTTACGAAGTTATCGCCAAATGGAGTCGCATGATTTAAATCCCACACATCTGCTTTAGCCTTATCCTCATCAATATCTATAATTGTCATCTCATCCACTAAACCTTTAGCTACGATTGCATGTGCAAACGCAGATCCTACATAGCCACTTCCAATAAGTACAATTTTATGACGTGCCATAAATCGTTGCCCCCTTTTATAATTTGAAAATTCAGATAATTTATATAAGGATAGCATGTTTTCCTTAAAATGAAAATATTGTTTAACGATAACAGTGTTAATTACTAAATGAATTGTCGTTTAAGGTTTATAATATAGACATGTATAGGAGGTCGTTTAAGCTATGAAAAAAAGTATGATAACCGTAGCAACATCTGCGATATTAGGAACATTAGCATTTATTAAAGTTAAAGAGAAACGCAGTTACAAAAGTTTTATAACTGAAAAATATATACGAATGTCTGGCATGAAAAAAACGTTTGAAAATGAAGCGGACGCGAAAAAAGCATTGGAAGAAACGAAAGAAATTACAGCTGGAAAATATGGTGGCACTAGTTATGAATTTAAACATGACGTTCGAACAAAAAGTTGGAATGGGTGCGTCACATATATTGTGAATGACCAACGTAACCATCAACAAAAAGTTGTTTTATATATTCATGGTGGTGCATGGTTCCAAGATCCACTAGATAATCATTTTAATTTTATAGATGAACTCGCAGGACAACTTGATGCGAAGGTCATTATGCCGATATATCCTAAAGTACCTCATCGTGATTATCGTACTACATTCGAATTATTAAAACTTATTTATGATAAACAAGCTGCCAAAGTTGAAAGCAGTGAACAGCTTATTGTGATGGGAGATTCTGCAGGCGGACAAATTGCATTGTCATTTGCCGAATATTTAAAAGCAGAAACTACACTTCCACAACCTGGACATATTGTAATGCTATCTCCAGTGTTAGATGGTACGTTAAGCAATCCAGATGCTAAAACGTATGAACGTATTGATCCAATGTTAGGTATAGAAGGTAGTAAATACTTTATAAAATTATGGGCTGGCCAATTACCTATTGAGGACTATAGAATATCGCCAATTAACGGTGACTTAGAAGGATTAGGTCGATTATCCATTTTTATTGGTACAAAGGAAACGTTATACCCTGACGCTTTAAAATTATCCCAAATGCTTAATGATAAAGGTATTGAACATGATTTTATGCCAGGATATAATTTATTCCACATTTATCCTATCTTCCCATTACCAGAAAGACAGAAATTCTTTACACAACTTAAATCAATTATTCTATAAAAATTAAGCGCCGAGGACGAGATGATTACTAAAGTGACACGATGAATTCACGAAGAATTCTGTGCTATTCAGGCTAGTCATCGTTCAATTCCTTGGCGCTACATTATTGATTACATTTCTTCAGGTTGTTTCTTAAGTGACAACATTAAAATTAAAATAAGAATTAATACGATTCCAATGACTTGGACTGATTGGAAAGTAACACCAAGCCATAATGCACTTGTAACAACTGCTATCACTGGTTCAATCGTACCTAATAACGTTGTCTCCTTAGGTAATAAGTATTTAAGACTATCTATAAATAGATAAAATGCGAAAGCAGTCCCAGCGATAATACCAAAAATTACATAAATGATTGTAGATGCACTCATGTTGCTAAAGCTAACATCCCATATAAGATGCTTGAAACTCATTGCACAACCTGAAATAATCATTGCCCATCCTACTATTAGAATTGAAGGGAACTTTTCAAGTAAGCCTGTGGCATAAATCGTGTAAAACGCAAGTGCTAAGCCAGAGATGATTCCCCAGAACAAACTCGTAGGTGATACGACTAAATGAGAGATAGATCCATTTGTTAAAAGTAAAAAAGTCCCAATTAGCGTCATTGCAATGGCTAAAATATCAAAAGGACGAAATACATCAAGGCCACGTATGACGAACCAAATAATGATATAGACTGGTGCAATGTATTGGAGAAGTGTAGCTACTGCGACATTGCCGGTTGCGATGGATGCCATATAAGCGTATTGGACAAAAAGCATTCCGATTAAACTATATATAAACAAATTAACAATTGTTTTGGGCTTCTTAAAAACAATAAACATAGATTGCTTAGGATGTAATAGTTTGTACAGACTCAACAAGGAGATGCCACTTATTAGTAGGCGAGCAGTAACATACCAATCCACTTCAATATCTCGTTGATTAAAGAGTAAGTCGGAAACAGTCCCACCTAATCCCCATAAAGTAGCACCTATAATTGCAAATAATACTCCTTTTAATCTGTGTTGTGTGTGATTCATTGAATGCACCTCCATCTGTATTTTGTTTTATTATAAATCTCATAATATAATGTATATAAATTTGGTAATACTCAAATAGTAATTAAAAGTATCAAGATATTGAGGTAGTGCGATATGGTTTCTAATATTATTATTAATGAAGACTTAGAAGAAAAGATTAATTATCCTGATCGACGTTGGCCACATGTCATTCTACATACATCATTGAGTGAGACATTACTCGGATATATACCTTTACATTGGCATTATGCCTTGCAATTTATGTATGTCACAAACGGTGTGATTAAGGTAAAGTTAGCAGAAAATACATTGGAGATACATGAAGGGGAGGGATTATTTATTAATTCAAACGTTGTACATGAAATTCGTGACGCGAATGAATGCGCGCGTTTCTATTGCTGGAACATTGGATTGCCCAATGTCACGGAATATATCAATTTTACTTATGTTAGTCGAATTGTTGATCAAGCGCAATCCATTCCATTTATTAAATTAATACCAAAAGATGAAGAAAATGTAAGTTTGTTACGGCGTATTGAGATAGTAGGACATATTTACTTATCACAAAGAGATTATTATCAACTGCAAATTCTTAGCGAATTTTATCAATGTCTAAATCATCTTTTAAATATTTTTGATCAATATGAACAAATCAATCAATATTTCTTTGATCCAAGAGTTAAACAATGTATTGAATACTTACAAAGTCATTATCATAAAAAGGTGCAACTGAGTGAGTTAAGTCATATGGTTCATATGAGCGAAGCGGAGACGATTAAGTTGTTTAAACGATTTGCAGGGGACACGCCACTCAATTTGTTACAAAATTATCGACTAGAGCAGAGTGCTAAGCAACTCATGTATCATCATAAAAATGTGACTGAAGTGGCAATGGATTGTGGATTCTCAACTACAAGTTACTTTATACAAAATTTTAAGCAGAAATATTCACTCACTCCTAAGCAATTTCAAATAAAATATGCAAAGTATTTAAAATAAAATAGGTGCATAGTGTCATCAATCAGATGAGCTTGCACCTACTTTTTCAGTATTTGTATTTGAAATTGTATCATTTGTATTTGAAACGGTTTCTTCTTTGGCAACATCATCACTTGTTGCTGAAGCTTTATTTAACTTTGTATCATTTATGCCTTCGTTAGAATCTTTAGTAACACTATTAATGTGTTGATGGTCTGTGTCTAAAACTGAACTACTCATATCATTGCCTTGTAAGCTACCCACAAGAATCAATACCAAATAGCTTGAACAAATTAATAATACCATTGCTAAATATATGCTAATTGCTATCTTAACAGGTTTAGTCAAAGGTTTACCCATCAGTATCCTCCTAAAGTTGTATCTTTAATTACCTCTAAATTAACATCAGAATTTTAATCTAATGTAAATGCGACGTAAATGTTTGATGATTTCTCAAATAACTAGAACTAAATTTAAATTTTAGAAAAATATTTTTAAAATCATTCTTTATTTGTAAAAGTAAAATATTGAATATTTCTAAAAAAATTAATCTTTGTTAATATAATTTTACATTAGATTTACAATGTTAAAACTGACTAAATACGCACATGATAGCATATCCTTATTAGAAGTAATAATTTATTTATTATGTTCATATGAAGCAAGAGCGTTTGGATTTATTAGTCACTTCTATAGAAAATGTTTAAAGACATTTTTGATATACATAGTAATGAAATACGTATTTAGACAACTTAATATTAAAACAATTAAAGAGAGGTACTACACTGTGATTCTCATTATAATTTGTATCGCATTGATTTTATGGCTTGGTATTAAAGAGAAGAATCGCCATACTAATCGACTCAATAAGATTCCAATTAGAATCAACATAAATGGTATTCGTGGTAAATCAACGATTACGAGAATGATTTATAGCGTATTAAGAGAAGACCATTATCATGTTATTGGTAAAACCACAGGCACAGATGCTCGAATGTTGTATTGGTTTACTGACAAGGAATACCCCGTTATTAGAAAACCACAAGGCGCGAATATTGGTGAACAACGTGACATTGTGCGGAAAGTTGTTAAACAAAAAGCTGACTCTTTAGTTAATGAATGTATGGCAGTTAATCCAGACTATCAAATTACTTTTCAAAAAGATTTAGTTAAAGCCAATATAGGCGTTATCGTCAATGTCATGGAAGACCACATGGACGTACTTGGACCTACACTTCAAGATGTTGCTCAAGCGTTTACTGCAACAATTCCTTACAAAGGGACTTTAGTTGTTATGAAAGACGACTATACGAAATTCTTCGCAAAAGAAGCTAAGAAACGTAAAACAAAGTTAATTGTCGTAGATAAAGATGAAGTTCCGGAATCATATTTAAGAAAGTTTCCATATCTCGTCTTCCCAGATAATGTTGCTATTGCATTAGGCGTTGCAGAAGCTGTTGGCGTTGATAAGGAAACAGCATTGAGAGGCATGTTAAATGCACCACCTGATCCTGGTGCGGTTGAAATCAAATACTTTAATGCAAATCGCACACGAAATGTATTTGTTAATGCATTTGCTGCTAATGAACCTCAATCGACAAAAGCTATTTTAAACAAAGTTGAATCTTATAACTATCCATATACGAAAAAAGTAGTGATTTTAAATTGTCGTTCAGATAGGGTAGATAGAACGCGTCAATTTGTTGAAAACTTTATTGATGATGTAGACTTTGACACACTCATTTGTACAGGTAAAAGTACACAAATGGTGACAGACTTAATGCAGCACTTACCTGATAAAAAATATCTTAATTTTGAAAACCGTGAGTTCCCAGAAATTGAGAAAGCTATTTTGCAAGAGTCACAAAACGCACTCATATTCTGTGTAGGAAATATTCATGGTCCAGGTGGTAGAATAGCAGAATTTATAGAAGGGATAGAATAAAATGATAGGTTCAGAATTATACTTCTCCCTATTTGTCGGTATTGTATTAAGTTTAATATTTGCCGAGAAATTTGGGATTAATCCAGCAGGACTCGTTGTACCGGGTTATTTAGCACTTATATTCGATCAACCCATCATGTTGTTATCTGTGTTAGTTATTAGTTGTTTAACATTTTTCATAGTTACATATGGTATTAGTAGATGGGTTATTTTGTACGGAAGAAGAAAATTTGCGGCGATGATTTTAACTGGGATGGTACTTAAATTCCTGTTCGACTTGATTTATCCATTGACGCCATTTGAAATGGTTGAAGTGTCTGGTATTGGTGTCGTTATTCCTGGAATCATTGCGAATACAATTCAAAAGCAAGGTGTCGTGATTACGTTATCAACAACGATGTTACTTACATGTATCACGTATGTCATCTTATTCTTATATAGCTTTATTAATTAATCGCGAGCAAGGAGCGCAGAGTAATGAAAAAGAAAAAACGGTTATCAGCGAGCGAATGGTTACTTAAGCAATCGAAACGTCACAAACGTTTCAATTTTAGCTATACACTTATCGTTTTAATTGTGGCACTTGTACTTCTAGTATTCGCTATTAGAGCTGTAAAAGTTGAGCCAGTCGAGGCAATGCCAAGCTCAGGTAATGATTATATTCGTAGTACATATTTAGGTAATATCACATTGAATAAACATTTTCGACAAATGGATCTTAACGAAGTGTTTAAAGGGTTAAAGCAACCACTTCAACAAAGTGACTTTTCAACTGCTTCACTTCTAGTGAGCCATTTCTCAAATGATCCTAAAACGAATATTAAGAAGAATATTGAGAATATAATGTTCTTGAAAAAAGAAAATGTTAAAAGTGTCAATTTAATTAATAATACGATTGATAACGTGCAAGCCCAAGATTTAAGTAAACAAGTGGAAGCACAAACGGATTATAACTTTATGACTGGTAATGGCTCTAACCCAATTAATAGTAAGACGGTGCAACAAACGGTTAAAGGTAAAAAAATAGCTAACGTGTCATTCACTGATGTAGGTTCAAACTATGAAGATCCACTTAAAAATACAACATCTATTAGTTTAGACCCCAAAATATTTGTTCCATTAATCAAAAACTTAAAAGAAAATAACGATTTAGTTGTCGTAAACGTGGATTGGGGTATTACCAATGAACGTAGTGTGACGGATCGTCAAAAAGAATACGCACATGCGCTAGTGAAATCCGGTGCAGATGTAATCATTGGTCATAACTCAGTTGTCCAAAAAGTTGAAAAATATAAAAATGCAAGTATCTTCTATAGTTTAGGTAATTTAACATCAGATTCATTCTTATCTAAAAACCAAAAAGGTATGGTAGTTCAACACGATTGGAATGGGCAGCATAATAAATTTAGCATTACACCTGTACGTGGTGCAGATGGCAAAATAACGAAAGACAACATGAATAAGATGGAGGCACAACGTTATTACAATAATATAAATGATAAATCAATTCACCTTAAAGAGGAGAATGGAGGATATACCTTTGAATATTAAAAAACATTGGTTAGGTATTGTAACAACGCTCATTATAATTGCAATTCTATTGATGGTGACGTTTGCCAAAGCGAACGAAGGCCTTGATAACTACGAGAAAAATGAATTAAAAGATGCAACGGAGCAATATTTATCTAAAGGGGCCAGTTAGTATGAATATTTATAGTAAAGTGACATTATCAGTCATTTTAGTTATCACCATTTTAATATCATTTGTCTTTTACTACTTTAATAAAGAAGACAGACCTGATAAAGATACATTATTCGAAAATAAAATTGCAGATCATAAATCATCTGGCAGTAATAAAAAATATGGCGTAGCATCTAATAATGC
This sequence comes from Staphylococcus sp. HMSC62B09, assembly GCF_001839115.1. NCBI lineage: Bacteria > Bacillati > Bacillota > Bacilli > Caryophanales > Staphylococcaceae > Staphylococcus > Staphylococcus sp. HMSC62B09. The sequence goes on along the minus strand of NZ_KV840129.1, from coordinate 140,757 downwards.
GATTGCCACGCGTGTCGGTAATAAAATTATTGAAGATGGCGGTAATGCAGTAGACGCAGCTATGGGTGTTTCTTATGCGCTAGCGGTATCAGAACCGCATTCGTCAGGCTTAGGCGGCGGCGGTGCCACGCTTACATATAACGGTAATGAAGGCGAAGAACCAAAGATGTACGAATATAAAACGCTATCTTCTTATAATTATAAGAAAGGCGATGAAATTGGTACACCTGGATTTGTGCAAGGTATGCATGATATGCATCAACGAGAAGGTAAAATGGATGAGAAGAAAATTTTTAGTTACGTAGTGCCATTAGCCGAGGATGGCTTCGAAGTTGATTCAGAATTAGAGCGTAGTTTGAAAATCTACGGTTCTGATATCGATCGAAATTCACCTTTCTTCAAAGGAAAACGTACAGTACGTGAAGGCGATGTAGTTAAACAGCCCGCTTTAGCTAAAACACTTAAAGGTATTAGAGATAAGGGGCCTAAATATTTCTATAAGGATATTGCTAAGAGTGTATCTAAACAAATCGATAGTGAATTAGTTGAGAAAGACTTTTCAACATTTAAAACTGAAGAAAAGAAACCAGTATCAACTAAATATTTAAATAATACAATATACTCTGCATCAAATCCTTTAGGTGGGGTTTTAATGTTACAAGGTTTAAAAATTGATGAAAGTGCCAATTCAAATAATGATAGAACAGATTATATCAATGGCATTATTAAATCACGTGATGTAATGTACCGAAATAGAGATATTGTTAATGGTCAGGAAGCGAATAACGACTCACACTTATCGGAAAATTATTTATTAGACAATTTAAATAATGTAAATAGTGGCGGCAATGAAATGAATAGTGATTTTGATACGTCATTAGATACGACGAGTACAACTCATTTTGTTGTCATTGATAAGAATGGTAAGCTTGCTAGTACTACAAATACATTATCTAGTTTCTTTGGTTCAGGTAAATTTGTTAAACAAGGTTTCTATATGAACAACTCTTTAACAAATTTCTCAAGTGATCCTAATAGTCCGAACTATGGTGGAAAACATAAAGCACCACGTTCTTATACATCACCATCCATTGTTGTTGGTCCGGATTTCTATATGGGTATTGGTACACCAGGTGGGAACAAAATTCCTACCATCTTAAATGAAGTGTTGATTGACTATTTAAGAGGTGACGGTTCCCTACAAGAATCTATTGATAAACCACGTTTTTATAACGATGGTGGTACAGTTTATTATGAGAATGCGACAAGTGATGAAGATATCAATACATTCAAGAGTATGGGATATGGTGTTAAAGAAAAACGTAATGACGCAAACTTTGGTAGTGTTCAAGGTGCAATATATAATAAAAATAATCAAACTGTTGAAATCGGTCAAGATGTTGGTAATAGATAATGGTTTGGCAAAAGCAAAATAATAAAGTAGGCTGGGACAAAATAAAATGTCTCAGCCTACTTTATTATTTTGTCAGTAGATGACTGATTTGAAAATGCGCTTGAATCAAGCTTTTTTCAAACCTAGTCATCTTTGACGGGGTAGGACAACGGAATAAATTTTGAGAAAATGTTATTTCTGTCCAACTCCCTTTTCTAAATAGGAATAAAGTGAAAAGAATTGAAATCATAGTTTACTATTGAAATTATCATTAAAATCGATATGATAAATATATGGGTTATAGAATTTAATATTAAAATTATATAAAATAAATATATATTGAATTGTTTACATGATATGTAAGATGAGCGCCTCTTATAATGATGGACAAGGTGGAATGGTTATGGAAGATGTAGTATTAGGAATAGACTTAGGTACGAGTGCAGTTAAAATCATAGCTGTTAATCGACAAGGAGAAGTAATTGCTTCAACGAGTGAACCTTTAACGTTGATACAAGATCGTGCCGGTTATAGTGAGCAAGATCCTGAAGAATGGTTTAAAGCGGTTAAGAAAGGTATTAAATATATTAATGAAGTGCCTGAAATGGCGAATTATACTGTCAAAGGGATCTCGTTCTCAGGACAAATGCATGGTTTAGTGCCATTGAATAGCGAACATAAACCTGTACGTCATGCCATTCTGTGGAATGATACCCGTAACTCTGAACAATGTGCGCAAATCAAAGAAGTATATGGTGAAAGATTGAATGGCAATCCTATTCTTGAAGGATTCACACTTCCAAAAATGCTTTGGATGAAACAAAATGAGCCATCACTTTGGGAACAAGTAAGTGTCTTCGTATTGCCTAAGGATTACGTACGCTATTGTTTAACAGGTCATATTCACATGGAATATTCTGATGCAGCCAGTACATTACTATTAAGTCCAAAAACACATGATTGGACTAGAGATCTAGGTGAACGATTAGGCATCGGAGATATTTATCCACCTTTAGTACGTTCAACAGAGGAAGTTGGAGTAGTACGTTCAGAATTAGAACGAGAGCTTGGTTTCAAAGCTCCTGTGAAGGTTTATGCTGGTGGTGGAGATAACGCATGTGGTGCCATTGGTGCAGGAATCATTAATGGTAACGATACGCTTTGTAGTATCGGGACATCAGGTGTTGTACTTAATGTTGAAAGCAAAGGCTACACTGAATACAAGAACAACATACATTTCTTTGATCATAGCGTTCCACAAACATTCTATGCTATGGGCGTAACCTTAGCAGCAGGTTACAGTTTAAATTGGCTTAAACAAACGTTCTTTGAACATGAAAGCTTTGACGATATCGTTAAACAAGCAAGTACCTCAACAATTGGTTCTAACCACTTATTATTCGCACCTTATTTATCAGGCGAACGTACTCCACATGGAGATGCTTTTATAAGAGGCAGTTTTATTGGTATTAGTGGTAGCCATAATAAGGCAGATTTTGCTAGAGCAGTATTAGAGGGTATTACTTTCTCTTTATATGACTCTATACAATTAATGCGAGAAGCTGGTAAAGAGATTACGCATATTACTTCAATTGGTGGCGGTGCGAAAAGTTCATTTTGGTTGCAGATGCAAGCAGATATCTTTAATGCTACAATAAGAAAGTTAAAACACGAAGAGGGTCCTAGTATGGGCGCTGCGATGATTGCAGCATATGGACTGAAATGGTTCGAAAGTTTCGATGAATGTGTAGATAAGTTTATAGATATTGCTCAAACATTTGAACCAGATGCTAAAAGACACGCACAATATGAAGCATATTATAAAGTATATAAAGATATTTACCGTCATACGCATCAATTAACTGAAGCATTATTAAAAATTGAAGATTAATTCAATGATAATAAACTGGAGCAGCAATGGTTGTTCCAGTTTTATTATGTTAAAAACTAAATCGTTTTAATTTTGCAACAATTTCAAATGTGAGCATTGTGTTATGTAAAGATTAGTTGTCACGTTAAAGTGAAAATATCAACAAAGAAATGTATACAATTTACCCGAAATTTCAACTAATAAATACGCTGTTGAAAAGGTTTACAAAGCAGTTCATATTAGTGTAAAATAACACATATTATTTATTTCTTTTCAAAAAATTTAAAACTAAAAATAGTTTAACCTCAATAATTCTCTAAATGTGTTTTATTTCACAATTTTATTTTTTTGTCTTTGAATATGCATTGAAATCGTTTTCTCCAGGGTGTACTATGACTATGGTTGTTAAATAAATAGAAAGAGGTTTTGGGGAATGAATATCATTTTAGGAGTAGGAACACTCGTATTAGTGCTTATCGTTATGACGTTATTCTTAAACTTTGCGCCATACGGTAAACAAGGACTACAAGCTTTATCAGGAGCTGCTTGTGCAACTTTCTTACCACAAGCATTTCTAAGTTACGCTATTGGTGGCGTATTCCATATCGAGTTTTTACAAACAATAGGAGATTTGGCAGGCAGCCTTGCAGGTGTTGCAGTAGGTATCTTAACTGGCTTGAAAATGGGCATCTCACCTGTTTTTGCCGTAATCATAGGACTAGTATTACACGACTTTAAATTATTACCAGCATTTATAGCAGCGTATATTATTTCATTCGGTATTAAATTTATCGAGAAAAAAGTCCCAGAAGGGTTGGACTTAATTGCTGTGATTTTAATTGCTCCAGCACTTGTATTTGGCTTAGCTACAGTTATTAGCCCAGGGGTTATGGCTGTATTAACTCAAATCGGTGGTGCAGTTACATCAGTAGGAGACAACAATCCATACGCATTAGCAATTATTTTAGGATTAGTAATTCCAGTAACGGGTATGACACCACTAAGTTCAATGGTATTAACTAGCTTATTAGGACTAACTGGTATACCAATGGCTATCGGTGCTTTAACATGTACTGGTGCATCATTTGTTAACTATGTATTATTTAGCAGACTTAATATTGGCGGAAGTAAATCAAAAGCATTCGCAGTATTTGTTGAACCATTAACACAAATCGATTTAATCGCAAAATACCCTCTACAATTATATGGTACGAACGCAATTATTGGTGTTGTAAACGCTTGTATCGTTACATTCAGCGGACTCGTAATCGGTGTTAAAGGTATGGCAACACCAATTGCAGGTGCAATCGTCTTATTCGGATTTAACGATGCTACAAAATCAATAATTACAATCATCGTCGTTGCAGTTGTAAGTGTGGTATTAGCATTTATCTTCAGTACGTTAATTAAAAAATTCAACCTAATGAATATGAGCATAAAATTGCCTAGCAAACAGAAACAACCTAAGGAGAGTGTTTAATTATGGCTACTAAAAAAAGCTACGATTATCAAAGTGCATTTGATATTATTGGCCCTGTAATGATGGGACCTTCAAGTTCTCATACAGCAGGTGCAGTTAAAATTGGCAACGCTGCTTATGCAGTATTAGGTGGTATGCAGCCAGATAAATTAACAATTCATTATTACGAATCCTTTGCTCAAACTCATCAAGGACACGGTACAGATTTAGCTATCGTTGGTGGTGCAATGGGCTATAGCACATTCGATAGTCGTATTAAGAGTTCATTAGCAATCGCTAAAGATCAAAACATTGAAGTAAATATTATCGAAGAAGAAGGCGACAGTATTGGTGAGCATCCTAACTGTGCGTATCTTGTTGCAGAAGGAAATGGTCGTCACATCGAAGTAATTGGTAACTCAATTGGTGGCGGTACGATTAAATTAAAACGCATCAGTGTAGAAGGACTAGACATTGATTTTAACTATGGTTTACCTATCTTAGAAATGGATGGAGCGGCAAATAAATCAGAAGTTAATCACTTTATCAATGATGTGAATGAACTTGGTGCAGACATTAAAGAGGAAATGACACAAACGGGCGATAATTTTAGTTTAGCAGTATTACCACTAAACAAAGCATTATCTGAATCAACGTTAGATCAAATTAAAGAAAAATATAGTCACTTAAATATATCCTATATTAAATAGAGGGGGATTAAAGATGTTTGATTCAATTAGAGAAACTATAGACTACGCAGTCGAAAATAAAATGTCTTTTGCAGATATTATGATTCAAGAAGAGATGGAACTTTCAGGCAAGACGCGTGACGAAGTTAGAGAAACAATGAAACAAAATTTAGACGTCATGAGAGATGCCGTAATTAAAGGATCAACTGGCGAAGGTGTTAAAAGTGTAACAGGTTATACTGGCCAAGATGCCATTAAACTTGCTAAATATAACGAGAATAATCATGCCTTATCAGGACATGAAATGGTTGAAGCAGTTAAAGGTGCGGTTGCTACTAATGAAGTAAACGCAGCTATGGGTATCATTTGTGCAACTCCAACAGCTGGATCCTCCGGAACGATTCCGGGCGTATTATTTAAATTAGAAAAAACACATGACCTTACAGAAGAACAAATGATTGATTTCTTATTCGTTTCATCATTATTTGGTCGCGTTGTTGCTAACAATGCAAGTGTTGCAGGTGCTACAGGAGGTTGCCAAGCAGAAGTAGGTTCAGCTTCAGCAATGGCAGCAGCAGCTGCAGTATCAATCTTCGGTGGCGAACCGGAAGCATCTGGACACGCTATGGCATTAGCGATTAGTAATTTACTTGGTCTAGTTTGTGACCCAGTAGCAGGTTTAGTAGAGATTCCATGTGTAATGCGTAATGCAATTGGTTCTGGTAATGCATTAATTTCTGCAGACTTAGCATTAGCTGGTGTTGAAAGTAGAATTCCAGTAGATGAAGTTATTGAAGCTATGGATAAAGTAGGACGTGGCTTACCAGCTGAATTAAGAGAAACAGGACTTGGTGGTTTAGCAGGTACACCAACAGGAGAAGCAATTAAACGTAAAATCTTTGGTGAAGCTGAAGTTAATAGCTTTTCATAATATAATTGAAATTAGAAGCCATTCTTGAATGTCAATATGACATTTAAGAATGGCTTTTTTAATACTTATGACAGATTTATCATTTTGGCAGTAGCTATCTGGTTTGAAAATGCACTTGAATCAAGTATTTTTAAATCTAGTCGGGGCCCCAGCAAAGAGAAATTCATAAAGAAATTCTACAAGCTAAGCAAGCTGGGGTTTGGGGCCCCAGCAAAGAGAATTTCATAAAGAAATTCTACAAGCTAAGATAGCTGGGGTTAAAACGAAATAAACTTTGAGAAAACATCAGATATGTTCTACTTCCATTTATTTATCAGAAAATTTAAAAAAGTTATTGCAAAATTTCACTAATACGTTTAAAATAGCCGAAAAGGGGATGATGATATGCTAAGGTTATGTATCATCTTTTTTATATTCGTGACTAACACAACCATTACACAGTTATGGACAGTTGAGGGAACATGGGAGAATCTCTTATTACAATCGATGTCACTAAGTATGATTATTGTATTCCTGTTTTATTATGTGGGTTTTGTAATTGCGGAGAAAAAGAGGAAACAAATAGAAACTTTATTTAAGAAAGAATTCTTTCATGAGAAGGAAGACTTTTTTGAAAAAGACGATAAAAGAAAAGTAAGTGAGTAAAAGGGGCTCACTTACTTTTTTTATTTGTCATGCAAATCATATTGGTAAAAAGCAAGATCTAACCAGCTATCAAATTTGTAGCCAACATTTTGAATGGTACCTGCATGTTTGAAGTTAAACTTTTCATGTAATTTGATGCTGCTATCATTGTAAGCATCGATACCAGCTACAATAGTACGATAATTTCTAGTTCTGGCATCTTCAATAAGATGTTGTAATAATTGAGAAGCAATGCCTTTGCCTCGAGTTGATTTATCTACGTAAATCGAATGTTCAATAGAATATAAGTAAGCCGGCCAGTTTCTAAATTGACCGTAAGTTGCAAAACCAACAGCCTTGCCAGCTTGTTCAAATACAAATATAGGTTCATTTGCTTTATTCTTCATGTCAAACCAAGCTTTACGTTCATCTAAAGTTTGAATATCGTATGTGTAAACAGCTGTAGTATGCAATATTGCATCATTATAGATTGATAGTATTGCCGGTAAATCTTCAATTTTTGCTTTTCTAATCATTATGGTACCTACTTTTCTAAGTTTGTATCAGTTTAAAACGAGATTTCAATTGTTGCAACTATATGTAATTAAATATGACACGATAAATTAAATTAAACTTACGAAATAAACATGATATACTATGACCTAAGAAAGTCACGTTAAAGGAGTAATACATAATGAAGAATTGGATTAATCGATTGATGACGATACTTGGTGTCATACTCATCTTAGTAGCAGTGTATCTATTTGCTAAACCACATATCGATAATTATTTACATGAAAAAGATAACGACAACAAAATAGAACAATATGATAAACAGGATAAGTCTAGCAATAAACAAACACCAACCATTCCTAAGGATAAAACTAAAATGGCAGGGTATATATCAGTGCCAGATGCAGAGATTAAAGAACCCGTGTATCCTGGACCAGCGACACCAGAACAGTTAAATCGTGGTGTAAGTTTCGCTGAGAAAGATGAATCGCTAAGTGATCAAAATATATCAATCGCAGGTCATACATTTACCGATAGACCACATTACCAATTCACAAACTTAAAAGCAGCTAAAAAAGGTAGCAAAGTATACTTCAAGATAGGAAAAGAAACACGCGAATATAAAATGACTAGTATACGTGATGTTAATCCAGACGAAGTTGAAGTATTGGACGAACACAAAGGTGAAAAGAATCAATTAACATTAATTACTTGTGACGATTACAATGAGCAAACCGGTATTTGGGAAAAACGTAAAATCTTTGTGGCGAAACAAGTTAAATAAATAATAAACACCAATCGTTACATAAAACATAAATGCTAAGTCATTAGGAGTGATACAAGACATCCAATGTAGATCTTGTGTCACTCCTTTAAATTTAGCATTAGAAATAATCATGTTATTTTTATTAATTGTATTTAATTTCAGAATGTGAATATAGTTTCATCATGTTAGTGTGAACTACAACCCTAATTAGATGACATATATAATAAATGTGAATACAACGGACTAGGGGGATTGCACATGGTTAAAGCTATTGCAGTAGATATGGATGGTACATTTTTAGATTCTAAGAAGAATTATGATAAAGACCGTTTTGAGAAGATATTTAAAGCATTGAAAGAACGCAATATAGAATTCATTGCTGCAAGTGGAAATCAATTTGCTAAATTACAATCTATATTCGGAGAAAGAGATATGTTCTTTATTTCTGAAAATGGTGCAGTTATTTACAGAGGCAAAGATTTATATAATTATCGTAGCTTCAATCAAACAGACTACAAAGAAGTTGTTGATTATTTAAATATTGATAGAAATATTAAAGAATTTATTGTTTGCGGATTAAAGAGTGCCTATATATTGAAAGACACGAGTGAAACATTTAAGGAAGATGCGCATTTCTATTATCATCAGTTGGAGGAAATTGATTCTTTTCAACCATTACCGGATGATGAATATGTTAAGATTGCGTTAAATATTAATCGAGATATGCACTCAACACTTGATACTGATTTGGAGGAAAAATTTAGCAATACTATTAAACTCGTATCGAGTGGACATGATAGTATTGACATTATTATGCCTAATATGACAAAAGGACAAGCGCTTCAACGTTTAATGGATGAGTGGCATATGTCTACTTCTGATTTGATGGCATTTGGTGATGCTAACAATGATAAGGACATGCTTGAATTAGCGGAGCACAGTTATGTAATGGCTAATAGTCATGATGAAACACTATTTGAAGTTGCCAAGGCAGTTGCTCCAAGTAATGATGAGCAAGGGGTATTACAGATTATCGAGCAAGAAGTATTGAAATAGCTTAAAAAAGGAGAACTCTCAATTTTGAGAATTCTCCTTTTTATTTATTAAACACATATCTTAGTTTAATTGAGTTTCACATTTACCAGTATTAATAACTGATAATGCTGCGTTTAATCCGCCTTCAACTAAATTTCTCACAGCTTCATCAGAGAAGAATGCGATATGTGGAGTGACCAAAATGTTTTCATGTTTAATTAATTCTAATAACGTTTCATCTTCGATCTCTTTACCTGTCCAGTCATATGTGAAGTAATCAGCTTCATTTTCATATGTGTCAATGGCAGCACCATATAAAGTACCATCATTTACAGCATTAATTAAAGCTGGTGTATCAATAACAGCACCACGAGCTGCATTTACTAATACAGCGCCTTTTTTAACTTTAGAGAACATATCTGCATCGAATAAGTGGAAACTTTCTTTATTCGCTGGAACATGTAATGAAATGATATCAGCATCAGCAATTGCTTCTTCAACTGAATCTTTATATTCTAAGAAATCTAATGAGTTGTTTGGATATGCATCATAGCCTACTACTTTTGCACCAAAACCAGCATAAATTTTACCAGTTGCAGCACCAATACGACCTGTACCGATAATCGCAACAGTCATGTTTTTAACAGGTGTAGACATGATAGGTGCAGCCCATTTGAAATTATGTTCTTGAACACGTTTTTCAATCGCAGGGAAGCGACGAACTAATTGTAAAGCGACAGAAACTGAATATTCAGCAATAGTTTCTGGTGAATAACTAGGTACATTTGAAATGATAATGCCATGTTTTTTAGCTAACTCTAAATCGTACATGTCGAAACCAGCAGTACGTTGAGCAATTTGTTTAATACCATATTCTTCAAGTTTAGGATAAACAGAGTCTGCTAATTTACCAAATTGCATTGTAGTAACACCATCGAAACCTTTAGCTAAATCAACTGTGTCTTCACTTAAAATTTCTTCAGTTGTAACAACTTCAACATTGTTCGCTTTACCCCAGTTTAAAGCGTCATTTTTCTCGTAATCACGAGTTCCATAAAACATAATTTTTGTCATTTTAATAACCTCACTTCATTTTGTATGAATTTATAATTAATAAATAAGTTTTCTTAAGTTGTCTATAGAAATGTGAATATTAATAGGAATAATGATTTGAAACATCTCTATTACTTAACTTACAAATATATTATATTGTGAATTTATTCACAAATCAATAGGAAATACGAAATTTATTTTTCTGATTGTTAAAAATTCGCACAAAAATAGTAAATTTTCATTTATTTTTTAATGATAACTTTTGTAAGCGTATAACTTTAGGCTAAAGGAAATGTACTTTATAATCAAATTAGTACTATCTAAGGAGGATATATTTCATGAGTTCAATGCAAGAGACAATAATCAATGCTTTTAATTTTAGACATGCAACAAAGGAATTTGATCCTAAAAAGAAAGTCAGTGACTCAGACTTCCACACAATATTAGAAACAGGTCGTTTATCACCTAGTTCACTAGGATTAGAACCTTGGCGTTTTGTTGTTATTGAGAATGAAGATTTAAAAGAAAAATTAAAACCATATAGTAGGGGAGCACAAAAGCAATTAAATACAGCGAGTCGTTTCGTTATTATTCTTGCACGCAAAAATGTCACTGCAGATTCAGAATACGTACAACATATAATTCGAGATATTAAAAAATACGAAGAAAGTACGATTCCAGCAGTTGAAGATAAATTTAATAATTTCCAAACGAATTTCCATATTAACGATAATGAGCGAACATTATTAGACTGGGCAAGTAAACAAACTTACATTGCATTATCTAACATGATGACCACTGCAGCATTATTAGGAATTGATTCATGTCCTATGGAAGGATTTGATTTAGATAAAGTTACTGAAATCTTAGCTGAAGAAAATGTTATCGATACAGAACATTTCGCACCATCTGTTATGGTTGCATTTGGTTATCGAAAAGAAGAACCAAAAGATAAAGTTCGTCAACCCGCTGAAGATGTTATTGAATGGATTTAATATAGAATCAAAAAGGAGAGCAAAGACTCTCTTTTATATTATCCATAAGTGATAGATTCTATAACTAGAATTAATGATGTTTAAAGAGCTTAATACACGGAAAAATATTATAAGCAAGTTAGTGTATTTAAAAATGTGAATAAGGTAAAATAATAGCAGTCTTAAGTAAACGCTTGCATTTCGATATAAACACAACGCACATAAGGTTTTTCATAAATTTATATAAAGGGATGATGAAAAATGGCAAAAGTAAACGTTAGAGATTTCATAGAGGAACAATACGGTTTATTTATCAATGGTGAATTTCAAGCAAGCGAAAGTGGAGACACGTTAACTGTAACCAATCCTGCGAATAGTGAAGATTTAGCTAAAGTAGCTAAAGCAAGTAAATCTGATGTTGATAAAGCAGTACAAGCTGCGCAAGATGCTTTTGACAGTTGGAGTAAAACATCTAAAGAAGAACGTGCGGACTATTTATTAGAAATTAGTCGTCGAATTCATGAAAAAGTGGAACACTTCGCGACAATTGAATCGTTACAAAATGGCAAGCCTTATCGAGAAACGTCAACAATTGATGTGCCATTAACAGCAAATCAATTTAAATATTTTGCGAGTGTATTAACAACAGACGAAGGTTCAGTCAATGAAATTGATGAGAATACAATGAGTTTAGTTGTCAATGAACCAGTAGGTGTTGTTGGTGCTGTAGTTGCATGGAACTTCCCAATTTTATTAGCGTCATGGAAATTAGCACCAGCATTAGCTGCGGGTAATACAATTGTAATTCAGCCATCTTCTTCTACACCATTATCATTAATTGAACTTGCGAAGATTTTCCAAGAAGTATTACCTAAAGGTGTCGTAAATGTATTAACTGGTAAAGGTTCAGAATCAGGTGATGCAATCTTCAATCATGAAGGTGTAAACAAATTATCATTTACAGGATCAACAGACGTTGGTTACGGCGTTGCGAAAGCAGGTGCTGAACGTATCGTTCCAACTACATTAGAACTAGGTGGTAAAAGTGCTAATATCATCTTTGACGATGCAAACTTAGATCAAGTTGTTGAAGGTGCACAATTAGGTATTTTATTCAACCAAGGTGAAGTATGTAGTGCTGGTTCACGTTTATTAGTACAATCTTCAATCTATGATAAAGTAATGCCTAAATTAAAAGAAGCTTTCGAAAATATCAAAGTGGGCGACCCATTTGCTGAAGACGTTAAAATGAGTGCTCAAACTGGCCCAGAACAACTTGAAAAAATTGAAAGCTACGTAAAAATTGCTGAAGAAGATTCAAATGCTAATATCTTAACAGGTGGTCATCGCTTAACAGATAATGGACGTGACAAAGGATACTTCTTCGAGCCTACAATCATCGAAATTAAAGAAAATAGTCATCAATTAGCACAAGAAGAAATTTTCGGACCAGTTGTAGTAGTAGAAAAATTTGAAGATGAAGCTGAAGCAATTAAAATTGCGAATGATTCAGAATACGGCTTAGCTGGTGGTATCTTTACTACTAATATTAACCGTGCATTAAATGTTGCTAAAGCAATGAGAACTGGTCGTATTTGGATTAACACTTATAACCAATTCCCAGCTGGTGCGCCATTCGGTGGATATAAAAAATCTGGTATCGGTCGTGAAATTTATAAAGACGCTATTAAAAACTATCAACAAGTTAAAAATATCTTCATTGATACTAGCAATCAAACAAAAGGATTATACTAAGATAGTTAGTTTATAAATAAAAAATGAATATCATTTAAATTGAATGTGAGCTATCTGCAAAGCCGAGACTTTGCAGATAGCTTTTTTTATGAGTTTAAAAGATAAGCGCATATGATATAGTTACAAATTACATATTGTAGAAGTTTTATTTAGAAATTGATAGATTGAGACTTTTTTAAATTAAATAAGTTATAATACAATTTAAGTCTTTAAAATCTATATTTTGCAAAGGGAAAAATGATGAAAAAATTACAAGTACTATTAATTAGTTTTATAATATTAGTACTCACCCTGAGTGGTTGTTCTAAACATGATGAGAAACATTCGAAAGACCATGAACCAAAAGAATTAAAAGTAGGATTTGTACCATCCCAAAATTCAAAAACGTTGAACGCTAAAGTGAAACCGTTACAGCAACAGTTGTCAAAGGGATTAGGTCTTCCAGTTAAAGTACATGTGGCAACTAACTATAATGCAATGGTAGAAGCTTTAAGATCAAAGAAAGTGGATGTTGCATTTATTTCACCAGTGTCTTATACCATCGCACATGATAAAGGTGTTGCAGATGTACTGTTGAAATCCAAAGGCTATTTAGTAGATGATAAAGGTAATACAACTAATAAATTAGTCGATTATTATCGCTCACAAATCATAGTTCGTAAAGACAGTCATTTACATAAGTTAAAAGATTTAAAAGGGGCTAAAGTAGGCTTACAAGACCCAGAATCTACTTCGGGATATATTTATCCAATGGCAAGCTTAATAAAGTTAATGTTAATCAGAGTGATATCAAAATTGCTCAAATTAAAGGGCATGATCAAGCATTGATAGCCTTCTTAAACGGTGATGTGGATGATGTAGCTACATATCAAGATGCACGTGCTGATTTAAAGCAAGATTATCCCAAAATATATAAAGACACTAAAGTGATTTATCGCACGGATAAGATACCAAATGATACGATTTCTGTGCGTGGTGATATGAGTAAACAGTGGAAAACGAAAATCAGTAATGCTTTTTTAGATATTAGTAAATCTGAAAAAGGTAAGAAAATACTTACAGATATTTATGGGCATCAAGGCTATGAAAAAGCAAAAGATAGTGACTTTGATACAGTAAGAAAGTATAGAAAACTTGTCGAGGAATAAAAATTTAAGATTAAGCCTGGGACATAAATCAATGTCTCAGGCTACAAATATATATTGGCAGTAGTTGACTGAATTAAAAATACACTTGTAGCAAGCTTCTTTTTAATCCAAGACAAACTTGTTATCGGGGCGGGACAGAAATAAATTTTGGAAAAATATTATTTCTGTCCCGCCCCCAATCTATTTAAAATGACATGTTTTATAAACGATGCCAAATATTAACCATATTATCCTGGAACGACACTTGTATCACTGTGAACTGTAATATCAAAGCCTTCAGGAGATGTAATATGTTCTTCTTTAGCATTTGGTTTATATATATCGAAATGAACTAAGCCATAAGTAGTCTCGTTATCTGTTCTAGCTTGGTTGGATTGCCATACATTAGTAGCGATATGATGATGATATTTTTGAGTAGACATGAACAAAGCTTGTGGGAAATTAGAAATATGTTCTAAACCTATTTGTTCCACATAAAAGTCACGTGCTTGCCCGATATCGTGTGTTTTAAGATGTAAATGTCCAATTTTGCCATCAGCAGGCCAACCGTTCCAACCTTCTTCAGTACGTTGTGCAATTAAATCATCTGCATCTACTGCAAGTGTATCCATTTTTACAAAATTACCATCCCATTGCCAACTTTCATATGGACGATCTTGATATACTTCAATGCCGTTACCTTCTGGATCATTAAAGTATAACGCTTCACTTACAAGATGATCTCCACCACCTACAGGCACATTTAAACGACTAGCGTGGAATAAAAAGTTTGCTAAATCTGTGCGTGTAGGAAGTAAATAAGCGACATGAAATAAACCGGCTTCTCTAAACCCAGGACGGCGACCATCTTCTAAATATTGTAGTGTTAATGTATGACCATTAGCACCAACATTAAAGATGACATGATTGTCGTCTTGTTCTTTAATTGAAAATCCTAGTATATTTTTATAAAAGTTTGACATTTTATTTAAGTCTTCAACGTTTAATGTAATATTAGTAACTTGTGTTGCTTCAGTAGTGTGAAATGCATTCATAATGTAGTGCCTCCTAAGATGAATAAGTCATCTTTATTTATTATTTATATTAAGTATAATAAATATACTACTAATCATTAAATTAATCAAGGCAGTTGCTTTAAAACTTTAAAAGCATACAAAAAAGCTTTTAGACTAATGTAATAAAGGTGTACTATAAACCTCATTCAAGTCTAAAAGCTAATTCTGTAAAACATTTCAGTTAACTTCAAATTGTAAGCCAACAAATATGAAATAGATTATCCTAAATAAACATCTTGATAATCATCATTTTTCTCTAGAACGTCTTTCGCAAATGGGCAAGATGCGATGATTTTTAAGTTGTTTTCACGTGCATAATTAACGACAGCTTCAACTAATTGTTTTCCTAGACCTTGTCCACCTAATTCATCAGCGACACCAGTATGGTCAATATCGATTTCATTATTATCTACTTGTTTAAACGTAATGACAGCTTGAGCATTTTGTTCATCTTCGCCAACATAAAATTGTTGATTACCTTTTTTGATTTCTTGTGCCATAAAACGTCACTCCTTTAATAATGTCATATCAATATCTATCACTTTTGAAGAAATCTAAAACATTTTAAAATTAAATATTAAACCTCAAATATAATAATAAACATAGATATTGCATTATTACATTATTAAAGATATAGTTAAAAACGAATTTATTACGTTTTGGAGGGTTCTGTGTGAAGAGGATTGGCTATCTCATTATCGTCCTGTGTATTAGTATTGCTTTATCAGCTTGTAGCACAGGGCAATATTCGGATGCGAAAAAGAAAGATGTTTCAACCAATAATAAAATAAATATCTATACTACAGTATTTGCATTTGAAAGTTTCACCAAACAAATAGGTGGCAAATATGTCAATGTGGATACGATTTATCCTCCAGGTGCAGACACCCATTCATATGAACCAACTCAGAGAGATATGATTAATATTGCTAAAAGTGATCTATTTATATATTCAAGTGACGACTTAGATCCAGTGGCTAAGACGATTACGCAATCAATGACCAACGATGATATGAAATTAGCAGTTGCAGCTGATTTAAATCATCATACATTGCTTGAAGAAGACCATGATCATGAAGATCACGACCAGCATCATAGTCATGAAGAGGAAAGTCACGACCCACATGTTTGGCTCGACCCAGTCCTAGACAAGCATTTTGCAGAAAAAATAAAGAATGATTTAGTTAAAAGAGATCCTCAACACAAAGCATATTATGAACAAAATTTTAAGAAATTGAATCAGGATTTAACAGATTTAGACAATAATTTGAAAACAATTACTAAAAATCCTAAAAGAGAAAAAGTAACTATCTCTCACGATTCATTAGGTTATTTAGCAGAGCGTTATCACTTTCAACAAGAGGGTGTCAGTGGTATGAATAACGAAGAGCCTAGTCAAATGGATATTCTTGCGCTTATTAAACAAATCAATCAATCGAAGCAACCTTATATCCTTTACGAACAGAATATCACTTCAAAGATAACTGATGTTATTAGTGGTGAAACCAATGCAGAACCAGTAAGTTTTAATAATTTGTCTGTGCTATCTAAAGAACAAGCTAACGACAAAGATTTAACTTTCCAATCAATCATGAAAAAGAATATTAAAGCGTTGGATAAAGCATTGAATAAATAAAAAATATCCCCAATCCTTTTATTAGGAGATGGGGATATTTTTATACCAATTTATTCATATCTAATATAGCTCACCGTTGTATTGTAGTATTCTTCGAAACCATGAATACCATCTGCTCCACCTAAACCTGATTCTCTCCAACCAGCATGGTAACCATTAACAACTTCTTCTGCTTCGCAATTAGCGTAAACTTCACCGAATTTTAAACGTTCTGTAGCTTCCATCACTTCTTTTAAATTCTCTGAAAAGATATAAGAAGATAAACCTGCATTTGTATCGTTTGCGGCATCAATTGCTTCATCGAAATCATTATAAGTTGTAATTGCTAGAACAGGGCCAAAAATTTCCTCTTTAAAGGCACTGTCATCTTTTTTTACATTATCAAGAATTGTAGGTTCATAGAAGAAACCAGCGCGATTTAATTTATGACCGCCTAAGACTAAGTCTGCACCATTTTTAATGGCTTCTTGCACTTTGTTATCAATACTGTCCAATTGAGTTTGATTGATAATAGCACCATAGTCGGTATTGTCGTCTAATGGGTCCCCGACTTGTAAGTCGCTCATACGTTGTTTAGCCTTGCTCACAAAGTCATCATGAACATCTTCGTGAACAAAGATACGTTCTGGACAAGTACATACCTGACCAGCATTATTTATTCGTGCTGTGACAATGTAGTCCACTGCTTTGTCTAGGTTTGCATGAGGTGTAACCAAGACAGGCGCGTTACCACCTAATTCAAGGTTCACTTTTTTTACTGCATCTGCTGCATTTTTATAAACGGCTTTACCAGCACGCATACTTCCTGTTAAAGAAATGAGTTGTACATCTTTATGTGTGGCAAGCTGTGTACCCACAGCTTCACCAGTGCCTGGTACAATTTGAATTAAACCGGCTGGAATCGTTGAAGCACGGAATAGCTCAGCCAATCTTAACGTTAATAATGTTGTTTCTTCACTTGGTTTAATGACGATTGAGCATCCCGTTACTAGTGCTGGAATCACTTTACGCATCAAGACCATAATTGGTGCATTCCATGGGACGATACCTGCAGTTACACCAATTGGCTTTTTAATTAATTGAATCATTTCATGAGATACACTATTTTGTAGTACTTCGCCTTTATTACGCATACTTAAACTTGTCATATAATCAATAAATTTCACAGCTTTATCGATTTCACCTTCAGCTTGTGCTAATGTTTTACCTTGTTCTTTAACATACAATTTGGCAAGTTCATCTTTGTTTTGCTCTAATAAAGGAATTAATAATTTTACATGCTCTGCACGTGTTGGTGCTGGTACTTTTTCCTATTCAAGTTGTGCATGTTTAGATTTTTCGATTGCCTCGTTAACTTCTTCCTCAGTTGCGAAAGTAATGGTATCAAATGCTTCTCCTGTAGCAGGATTGATGACTTCCATCGTGTCACTAGATTTACTCTCTACAAATTCATTATTTATAAATAATTGATTGGTCATTTGAGACACCTCCAATGTTTGTATTCCCTGTAACAACCGTTTTCATGCTTATTTCATTTTGAAAAAAGATAGAAATAAATAGATATTGAAATTATAATAGAGCTAACATATTGACGATTAATTGAAACGCGTGTACAATTTATCTCGAAATCAAAATAAATTAAAGGTGGTGAGTAAATGGATCGCACAGAACATTCATTAAAAGCATTTATTGGTCTAAATAGAGCATTAGATACATTAGAAAAAATCGTGCAACAAGATGTGAAGAATTACAGGCTCAACGTGACGGAATTTGCAGTGTTAGAGTTGCTCTATAGTAAAGGTCCACAACCTATTCAACGTATTAGAGATAGGGTGCTCATCGCGAGTAGTAGTATTTCATACGTTGTGAGCCAATTAGAAGACAAAGGTTGGATTACACGTGATAAAGATCCATTAGATAAGCGTGTATATAACGCAACACTTACTGACAAAGGTCAACAATTTATGGCAGATATATTTCCACAACATGCCTCAACGTTGGAACAAGCCTTCTCAGTTCTATCAGAAGAAGAATTGATAACGATTCAACAAGCATTCAAAAAATTAAGTGCACAATCTACTGAAGTGTAAATCGGTGCACTTTTATTTATAACGAAAATTATCTCGAAATCGAAATAAATGGAGGTTTTTAATATGGCTAAACATGATTTATTAGGTATTCATCATGTAACTGCAATTACAGATGATGCTGAACGTAACTATAAATTTTTTACCGAAGTACTAGGTATGAGACTAGTTAAAAAAACAGTAAACCAAGATGATATTCAAACGTATCATACATTTTTTGCAGATGATGAGGGGACAGCTGGTACAGATATGACATTCTTTGATTTTCCTGGCATTTCTCAAGGACGTAAAGGTATCAATTCGATTACTAAACCATCGTTTCGTGTTCCAAGTGATGAAGCATTAACATACTATATGAAGCGGTTTGAAGCGTTTGGTATAAAACATGATGGTATTCATAACGTGTTAGGTAAGAAGGTATTGCCTTTTCAAGAGGAGGATGGACAAGACTATCAATTAGTATCCGATGAAGGAGACAGTGGTGTCTCACCAGGTAAACCGTGGAAGAATGGTCCGGTTCCAGAGGATAAAGCAATTTATGGCTTAGGACCAATCGAAATTACGGTCAGTTACTTCGAGGATTTCAAACAATTGTTGGAAAATGTTTATGGAATGCGAATAATTATGAATGAAGAAGATGTAGCATTGCTTGAAGTCGGTGAAGGTGGTAATGGTGGTCAAGTTATTTTAAGAAAGGATTCAGAGGGACCAGTTGCCGTACAAGGATATGGCGAAGTTCATCATGTATCATTTAGAGTGAAAGAACATGAGGCCATTAAACACTGGATACAGAAATATCAAGAACTAGGCATACCAAACTCCGGTTTAGTCGATCGTTTTTATTTTGAAGCATTGTATGCACGAATCGGTCATATTTTGTTAGAAATTTCAACTGATGGACCTGGTTTTATGGGTGATGAACCCTATGAAATGCTAGGCGAGAAATTATCACTTCCACCATTTTTAGAGCAACAAAGAGAAGCGATTGAAGCGCAAGTTCGTCCGTTTGATACAACTGGAAAAAGTTATAAATAGGGAGGTATTGAATTTATGGAACCAATTACACACATTCATCATATTTCAGCGATTGTAGGAGATGCTCAAGAAACGTATGATTTCTATACAAATGTATTAAATTTATCTTTGATTAAACAAACAGTAAATTATGATGATACAAAAACATATCACTTATATTTCTCAAATGACAGAGCGCAACATGATATGGTACTTACTTTCTTTAATTGGCCAAATCAATATAGAGGTCGTATCGGTTCAGGTCAGGTTGGACGTTTAGCGTTTAGAATACCGAAAGATAGCATGTCACATTGGGAAATGAAATTAAATGCGAATGGGATTCAAACACGTCAAACTGATTCATTCAATCAAACAACGTTAGAATTTGAGGACATTCACGGATTAACACTAGCGATGGTTGAAAGTGATGAAGAACGTGTTAACAATGACATCATAGGATTTCATGGCGTAACAATGCTATCAGGTAATCCTCAAGCTACGGAAGCATTGTTGCAAAATGATTTAGGGTTAGAATATATTCAAGAAACAGATGACAATGTGCACTATCAAACGAGTGGTAGCGTGCATCAAAAATTATTGTGAAAAAGTTTGTAAACCCACAACCTGTACGTTGGGGTGGTGGCATCTTCCATCATATTGCATGGTCAGTACCAAATGACGAGGTACATGTACAATGGCGTGATTATCTTCATAATAAAGGTTTGCATGTAACAGATGTGAAAGAACGATTCTATTTTCATGCGGTTTACATGAAAGAACCTGGCAATTTAATATTTGAATTTGCAACTGCAGGACCTGGATTCACGATTGATGAAAGCGTCGATGATTTAGGTAGACAACTACAGTTACCGCCATTTTACGAGGAAAGAAGATATGAAATAGAAGGTCATTTAATGCCAATAAAATTAAATGAGTACTAAGGAGAGGTGAGACAAATGGAACATATTTATAGACCAGGTAAGGATAACGCACCTACGTTAATTTTGTTACATGGAACTGGTGGGGATGAAACAGATCTTATTCCACTTGGAACAGCTTTAAATCCTAACTATAACTTGTTAAGTATTCGTGGAGAAGTCAATGAAAATGGTATGAATCGTTATTTCAAACGTCTTGCAGAAGGCGTATACGATGAGGAAGATTTAGAATATCGAGGTCAACGGTTGCTTGGTTTTATTTATGAAGCGGCTGAACAGTATCAATTTGATTTGAAACGAACGGCTTTAGTTGGTTTCTCTAATGGATCAAATATTGCGATTAACTTAATGTTACGTGACAAAGCACCGTTTAAAAAAGCATTACTATTTGCCCCACTTTATCCAATAGACGCTTCAACAAGCAAAGATATGAGTGATGTAGACGTTCTATTATCAATGGGAAAAAATGATCCAATCGTATCTATTGATCAAAGTGAACATGTCATTAACTTATTTAAACATCAGGGTGCACAGGTTACAGAAGTATGGGTCAATAGTCATGAAATTACACAAGCTGGATTACAGAAAGGTCAAGAAATACTGAATTCATAATGGAAAAGGACTCAAAGATGTATGGTTCGCATCTTTGGGTCCATTTTAATGTATCCTAATTTATTTAGAGAATACTAAGTGTTTAAACCCTTGGTATAAAATTGGGATAAGTAGTATGAAGCCAAATAATCCCATGATTGGGAAGACTTTTCCAATTAAAGAAATGAAACCGATAAATGTACATATAAACGTGATGATAGCCATTATAATGATGAGTACAAAGTACCCTTTGGAAAATGGCTCTGTAAATCTGGAAGCAAATGCATACATAAGACCTACAATCGTATTATAGATAACAAGAACCATTATAATCGACATCACTGTACCTAATAATGGTGAAATGTGACTTGCGAGTAATAGGGTCGGCAATGCGACAGATTGAATATGTTCAAATTCTGTAACAAGGCCCAAATTAATCATTAATAACAGTAATGTGATAATGATGCCACCAAGTAGGCCACCCCATAAGCCAGACTGACGATGCTGCATGCGACCGCCCATAACACTTAAAAAACTAAATGCGGCTGCAATTTGTAGGCTTGCATAATTTAACCCATCAAACCACCAACCAAGTGATAGAGATTGATGCTGTTTGTTGAAACGATTGGCCGCACTAAAATTTAAATCTCCTGTTATAAAATAATAGATAGCGATAATAGAAACAACAATGACTAAGAACGGTGTAACCATACCTAATACCGTAATCAGACGTTCAAATTTAAGAAATAGCGTCATAAGAATGACTAACACTAGAATTAATGAACTCAACCAATAAGGTAATCCGAAACTTTCATGTATAGTTGACGCACCACCCGCAGTCATAATCATCGCTAAGGAGAATAAGAATAGAGTTAAGATAATATCAAAGATACGTGCAATGATTGGATGTAAATAATATCGAATAGACTCAGAATGGTTATGAGATTGAATGACAAAGCCAGTGTTTAATACGAAAACGCCTGCTAGCGTTATAATCAAACCGGTAACAATAATGCCAGAGATGCTATAGATACCGTTACTTGTGAAGAACTGAAATATTTCTTGACCAGTAGCAAAACCAGCACCAACGACAATACCAACAAATGCGAAAGCTACCATGATACTCTCTTTAAAAAGTTGCACAATTAAAATTTCCTTTCAAATCATTTCTAAATTCATATATTTAAACGCAATTACCTATTTTAGATGAAAATATACTAGAAATAAATAGGAAAGTTTACTCGAAGTGAACATTGTATGTCCGAAAAAGGCATTAACAGGTTGTTTATAAAATAATAATGCAGGCTTAATCAAAGTTTGATAGTATTACACAGTATTAAAAAAGTTGAATCTTATTAAGGAAGGTGTAGGTATGTCATTAGATTTACCTGTCATGTTAATCATTGTCTTATTTTTAGCATTAGGCATATTTAGTCAATGGTTAGCGACACAGATTAAATGGCCATCAATTGTAGTCATGTCGATTGTGGGCTTATTGATTGGACCGATATTGGGACTAGTTAACCCTCAAGAAACATTGGGAGCCGAAGTGTTTAGTCCGATTGTATCTTTAGCTGTAGCTGTCATTTTATTCGAAGGAAGTAGTAATTTAGACTTTCGTGAATTAAGAGGCATTTCTAAAGCGGTTAATCGAATTATTACTGTTGGCGCAGCTATATCATGGGTGCTCGGTGCGATTGCATTACATAAAATTTTAGATTTTCCAATCTCTGTTGCGGTTGTGATGGGCGGATTATTCTTGATTACAGGCCCAACCGTCATTCAGCCACTTCTTAAGCAAGCAAAGGTGCGTAAGAGTGTTGACTCTATTTTAAGATGGGAAAGTATCATATTAGATCCAATAGGACCGATACTCGCATTAACTGCGTTTTATGTTTATCAAATATTTGAACAAGGCTTTGGCGTTCAAGTTATTTTAATCTTTATTTTGAAAATGGTTATAACAGCCGTAATTGGATTCGGGGCATCATTCATTTTCAATTGGTTAATCCAACGTGATTTTATTCCGCAAAATTTGATGCCATCGATTCAGTTAGTCTTTATTTTATTAGTCTTTAGTATTTGTGACCAAATATTACAAGAATCAGGATTATTAGCCGTTACAATTTTCGGCTTAATGATGGCACGTTATAAGAGACATGATTTAATTTACAAGGAGTCAGATCATTTCATTGAAAATGCATCATCTATTCTTGTATCCACCGTCTTTATTTTAATCACTTCGTCATTAACGTCATCTGTATTGATGGATGTCTTGTCATGGCAATTAGTGATTTTTGCGATTGCAATGATTGTATTGGTACGTCCAATCTCTGTTTTATTATCAACAATAGGTACAGAAATCACGAAAAGAGAACGCACTATTGTTGCAATGATGGCACCTCGAGGAATTGTCGTTTTAACTGTGGCACAATTCTTTGGAGGATTATTCATGGATGATAATGTGAAAATGGCAAGTTATATCACTCCAGTGACGTTTGGACTAGTGTTTATTACGGTTGTCATTTACGGCTTTAGCTTTACGCCATTGAGTAAGTTGCTAGGTCTTGCTAGTACGGAACCACCAGGTGTCATTATAGTAGGAGAGAGTGAATTTTCATTCCATCTTGGTACGAAACTACATGAACATGATATTCCTATAATGGTATTTAATTTGTTTGAGAATACGTCGGAGAAGGCAGAAGAACTTGGCTTTGAAGTGTTTAAGGGAAATTTATTATCAAGTAGTGATCGAATATATGCGGATTTAATTCGTTATAATAAATGTCTATTAATGACTAAGTCGTTTATTTTTAATAGTTTAGCGTTTAATGAATTGGTACCAGAGTTTGGATTGAATAATGTAAGTATGATGCCAGTGTCATTTACTGATGAACAGGCACGTAATAACTTAAATGGTCCATTACGTAATCATATTTTATTTGATGAGTCACACAGTCCAAGATGGTTTGATAATACGATAATTAATAAGAATATTGTGGAGGTACTTGCAGAGGAATACGACACAATTACTGATCACGATATGATTATCTATCATGTTGATGATAATAGTGTTGTTTCATTTAATAAAAGTACTAAACCTATACCACAATATGATCAAGGCACATACGGCATCTTAAGAGATGTGTATTAGAAAAGTAATATATAAATGGCACTTTCTATTTCAGTGATTTAGAAAGTGCCATTTTTTTATATGTGTGTATAAATTGATTCAAGTGTTAATTTAAGTATCTATCATGCATTAATAATTTTAAGATGCGGATTTGTTCTTGAAGTACTTTACCATCATTGGTATCTCTGATTTTTTGGCGTTGCAATTCTTCATCTACAACACGACGAACTGATAATTCATCTGCACCGTCTGATAGTACTTTATCTCTTGAATCAAAATGTTGATGTGCGACTAATTGCATGCCAAATGAATTGTAAAGTAATGTATAACCCGCAATACCTGTCGTTTTTTGATATGCTTTTGAGAATCCACCATCGATAACTAACATTTTACCATCTGCTTTGATAGGGTCTTCACCATCTATTTCTTTAACAGGTGTATGACCATTGATAATTCGACCTTCATCTGGATTGAGACCGAAGTCTTTTAACATTTTGCGAATCATATCAAGATCTTCTCTTAAATAATAATATGGATTCTTAGGTTCTTTATGAGAAGTCTTATCTTCAATAAAGTAACGTTCAAATGTTGTCATCGCTCTTTTTCCGAAAAGTGAACTATATTTACCAGTCCATAAATACCACACTAAATCTGTTGATAGATCATCAGTGATTTCTTTGTAGTCGTATGCATAGCGTACATGTCTTTCAAACACGTCTAAAAGGTCACGACCTTTATGTTGTTTACCTTCAATTTCGAATGATTCCATTTCTCCATTCTCATCAACAGGGATACAACCATGAATAAGAAGATTGCCATTATATAGAAGGTAAAGTTTTCCTTTCTTCATCAAGAACGACATGTGACGTTTCAATTTCTCAGATTGTTGGAAAGAAAGTAGCAGTTTATTCATAACTTCTTCTTCCTCAGGTAATAATTTACCAGGATCTTGTGGGTCCACAGTACTGAAACATGTATCTTTTAAAGGATATGTTTTACCGTAAATCGTGATTTCATTCGTATCATAGTTGACCTTTTCCAAGACTAAACGGTCTTCCATTTCAAAGGTAGGACGACGTTTGATAATTGGCATTTCTAGTTTGAATTGAATCATCGCAATGGCTTGATGAATCTTAGTGATTTGGCTTTCTTCAAGTTTAGATAGCCCAACTGGTTTATCAGGGCGTTTCTTAGGTTTAAATGCAGGATTATCACCACTATAATGTTCTTCAGCAAGCGTTAATAACGGACGTAAATTAATTCCATAAGCATCTTCAATAATATCTAAATTATCGTATCGTGCACATATTCGAAGTAGGTTGGCTAAACATACTTTAGAACCAGCATATGCACCTATCCATAAGACATCGTGGTTTCCCCATTGAATATCAACAGAGTGATAATTGATTAACGTGTCCATAATCTTATCTGGTTGAGGACCACGGTCGTAAATATCACCAACTACATGGAGATGATCAACTACTAGACGTTGGATACTATAAGATAAACCAATAATTAAGTCGTCAGATTGTTCTAACTCGATAATTTGATTTACTAGTGTTTCATAATATGATTTTTTATTGTTGAATTCATTATTCTTATAAAGTAGCTCTTCAACGATATATGTATATTCTTTCGGTAACGCTTTACGTAATTTTGAGCGTGTATATTTTGATGAACAATAAGTAATTAAATCAATTAATTGTTCAATTGTAGTAATATACCAAACATTCAATTTTCCCTTTGAATCGAAGTTATTTTTCACAAGTTTTAATTTTTCTTCAGGGTAATAGACGAGGGCAGCTAAGTCATCGATTTCTTTTTGGGATAATGTCTTTGCATAAAGGTCATTTATTTTTGAACGGACATTACCTGATCCATTACGCAATACATGTTGGAACGATTCGTATTCACCATGAAGGTCACTGACGAAGTGTTCAGTACCTTTTGGTAATTCTAGAATAGACTCTAAATTGACAATTTCTGTTGCTAACTTCTCAGGACTATCAAATTGTTGTGATAATAAATCTAAATATTTCTCTCGTAATTCACTTTCAGTCGTTTGTGTCATCTAATTTCACTCCTGTTTGGAATTGATATTCATATGGGTAGATATGTCATAAAATCGCTTACATTAATTATCTTTAAAAAGCACTACTTTTTCAATGGTGATGCTTAAAATGTCAGAATTAATTCTTAAAGTTTAAATATATGTAAGACAAAAGCCTGGGACATAATTTAATGACTCAGGCTACAAATATATATTGGCAGTAGTTGACTGATTTAAAAATGCACTTGTAACAAGCTTTTTTTAATTCTAGTCAACCTTGCCGGGGTGGGACAACGAAATAAATTTTGGAAATATTATTTCTGTCCCACTCCCTTAACTGTTATTTAACTCGGTTTCTGTTTTTAAAGAATATTCTATAAAGTAAGTAAAGTACTGCAAGAATAATAATGACATACATAATATATGAATAATTGTGTAAACCAGCCATTAGGGCATCGAAACTACCACTTAGCATACGGCCTAATAGGATTAGGGCGAAGTTCCAAATTGTAGTACCTAGTAATGATAATACTGCGAACGTAACGACATTCATTTTATTGATACCTGCAGGAATTGTGATTAATACACGTAATACTGGAATAAAGCGACATAGTAATACTGCCCATGTACCATAACGCTTAAACCAGTCATTTGCGCGCCTTACATCTTTACCTTTAAGTTTAAACCATTTACCATGTTTATCTACAAAACGATAAATACTTTCTTCGTTAATTAAACGGCATAAATAATATAGGATTAATAATACAATAAATGATGCGATTGTTGATATAAGGAATAAAATAGGTATTGATAAACCCGACTTTACTGACATTAAACCAGCAAAGGTAAGAATTATTTCAGAAGGGACAACAGGTAAAACATTCTCTAATAAGATGAGAATAAAGATTGCTGTATAACCCCACTTACTTATAAAATCAGTGATTAATTGTTCCATTTATATTCAAGAACTCCTTTTATTAAAAGCATTATTTGTGAAATTAAAAATTCATAGTAAATTTATTATAATAAAATTTACTATGAATTACTTGTATAAACCTATGTGTATTTTTATTTTAGCGCTTTTAAATAAGAATGATACAACTTAATTGCTTCTTCATCATCTTCGATGCCATAAACATTCATACGTCCATCTTTAAATAAGGTAATTTCATAATCGTCATCTTTAATTAATTTTGCGAAAGAAGTGGATTTCACAATTTCACAGGGAAGGTGGTGTGCGTGTTCAAATATACTTGGCTGATATCTAAAGAGATATGTACGTCCACATAAGCTTTCAATATGCTGCTGGTGTTTCGTTTCTAAAAGTGAGTAGTGTTGATTCGCACATACCTCACACGCGTGATCTTTCAATATATCGACCTTCATCGCTTTATAATCGATATGCCACGTATCAATAGTGATTAGTTTCTTTGAAAAACCTTCTCCAGATAGGTAACGAAGTACTTCTGCAACTTCATAACTTGCTACTTGCGTAATAATAGTTGGTAGTACGCCATTAATTGCACAACTTTCGCCACTTGATGGCATTTGTTTTAGGAGACATTTTAGACATGGTCCTTTGAAATCAATGCCATAAACTGTTCCTTTATTGCCGACAGCAGCACCATATACCCAAGGAATTTGATGTTTGTGACACACTTCATTGATGAGATAACGAATTTTAAAATGATCCATCCCATCGATAACGATATCTGGTTTAACTTCATTTAATATATCTTCAATATTGTTTGAAGTTATTTCTTGGTAATACGTTTGTACGTCTACATGATGATTGATATGTGCAATATGTTCTTTTATTGAGTGTACTTTTGGTACCATATTTTGAGCGTCATCTTCAGTATAAAGCGCTTGTCGATGTAGATTAGACGTTTCAACTATATCCATATCAACAATTGTGATGTGATGTGCCCCCATTCGAGCAAGAAGCTCGGCGACATGACTACCTAATGCGCCGGCACCTAGAATAAGTAACTGTGCATTAGAAAGGGCATGCTGTCCTTGTTCACCAAAAGGAGAGAATCTCATTTGACGATTGTAACGTTGCATTATAAGAAACCTAAACCTTCAGTTGGGCTTGATGCTTGGGCAGTATATTTTACTGGGATTCGTCCTGCTTCATAAGACAAGCGACCAGCATGAATACCTAATTTCATTGCTTCTGCCATCTTCACAGGATCTTTAGCACTTGATACTGCTGTATTGAGTAGAATACCGTCAGCCCCTAATTCCATCGCATGACATGCATCTTTCGGAGAACCAATACCAGCATCAACGATAACTGGCACATTTGAGTTTTTAATAATGTAACTTAAATTAAGTTGGTTGTTTATGCCACGGCCTGTTCCTATTGGAGATGCTAATGGCATAACGGCATGCACACCTAATTCTTCTAAACGTTTAGCTAAAACGACGTCATTAGAAATATATGGACATACAATGTAGCCACGCTCTAGCAATACTTTACAAGCTTCATATGTTTCAAATGGATCAGGTAATAACGTTTCATCATCACCAATAACTTCTACTTTAATCATGTCACATACACCTGCATGTTTAGCGATTTCTGCAATACGAATGGCTTCTTCAGCAGTTTTTGCGCCAGCAGTATTTGGAAAAGTTATAAAGTCTTTTAAATTAATGTTTGCTAGTGGATTAGGTAAATTCTTGTCATACAAATTCATACGTCTTACTGCGAAAGTAAGTACATTTGTTTCTGAAGCTTTAATCGCTTCTGTTTGTATGTCTTCATTTTCAAACTTTCCTGTACCTAGTAATAAACGAGATTGTAATTCTAAATTTCCAATTTTAAACATTTTATCCGCCTCCAACAAATTCTAATAATTCTAATTGGTCATCTTCACGTACCGTGTGTTGATGATAATCTTCTTGTTTAATTAATGTTTTATTATGTTCAACAATGACACGTTCTGGGTCTAATTCTAGAGAGATGAGCACTTGATGAATTGATTGCTCAGTGTCGAATGTGAATGCATCGCCATTAATAATGCATTTCATGATTTAACCTCCTTGAGACATTGAAAGATTCATAGCGAGATGGTTTGACTCCAGTTAATAGCCAATTTGCAATGTCACGACCAATAACAGGGGACAATAAAATACCGTTTCGATAATGACCGGTAATGACATATAATCCATCGTCAACTCGGTCCATAATTGGTAATTCGCCATTGGTATATGGACGTACGCCAGACCATTGCTTCATGATACGTGCGTTTGCAAGTTTAGGTATACGTTCTGTCGCATAGTGTTTTAACCATAAGACGCCTTGTTCCGTATTACCTACAGAATAATTATCAAATTCGCTAGTAGCACCAATTAAGTAACGATTAGGCGCTTTCGGAACTATATAGCATCCATTAGTCATAAATACCGTTTGTTGTAAGTTTAAATCGTCATGTTCCACTAGAAGCACTTCACCTTTAACGCCGACAACCTCACGAGGCAATTGATATTGTTTTAACAATTGAGATGACCATGCACCACCTGCGACAATGATTTTCTTCGCATATAAATCACCTTGAGATGAAACGATTTGATAGTAACCATTATGGCGAATAATATCTGTTACATTTGTATTGAAGTAGCGCGAAATACGACGCTGTTGTAAGGATTTAAATAATGCTTTCGTATAATGATTTGCATTGATTTGTCCATCATTTGGAATGTAGATTGCCATTTCAGATGCAACCACACTACCATCGGTTAAATCTGCTAATTCATCGTCTGATAGTTCAATTACATTGTCATCTAAGGCGTGTAAGAATTGAAATTGTGAGCGCAAATGCTCAACATCTTCAATTTGATTTGCGATTTTAATCAATCCAGATGATTGATATTGAATATCTATTCCAGTTTCATCTTGGAGTGTTTCGCATAATTCAGGAAAGCATTCACGTGATTCTAGAGCGAGACGAAATAAGTCACTGTCTTCTGTAAATTCATTTTGTGCACCTAACATGCCTCCAGCTTTATATGAAGCATGTTTACCAGGTATATCACGGTCGACAATTGCAATGTCGAGTTGCGTATGACTTAGGTGTCTCGCAATGGACATTCCGATAACACCAGAACCAACAATAAGTACGTCATGCATCTTTCAACCACTCCTTTCGTAGATGTTGAATTTGTTGTAAAGATGCGCTCATAAAATAAGAAATTGCACAAATTCCTGCAAAGCCATTTGGAAGCCGTTGTATCGTATCTTCAGTAATACCTCCTATGGCATAGACTGGAATCGGAACTTGTAACACGGCTTTGATTTCAGACATTGATCTAGGCTGCTGATTTGGCTTAGAAGCCGTGGTAAAGATATGACCATAAAAGACATAATCTAATTGATGTTTAAAAGCTTGTTTCACAGAGTTAATAGTGTGCGTCGACATGCTTACTTCAACATCAGGATGTTGTGCTTTATAATCGAACGCTAATGTGTCCATTTCACGACAGTGCAAGCGTTTAAGTTTTAAGGATTCTAATAAGTCAACATCACTATGGATAATAATTTTGTTTCTTGGAAAGCCAGCAGCGATTAATTTTTTTAAAAAGGAAAATAAATCATCACTAGACATAGGCGTACGAAAGAGTAAACCATCGATGCCTTTATTAATTTCAATGAAGTGTTGTAAGTCTGCTTCTGTTAAATGTTTATAAGTTGTTATCGCAATAAAGATGTCTATCACCCCTAATAAATGAAAAAACGCTATCTCCTTAGTAGGAAATAGCGTTAGTATCTATGTAACGATATGTGTAAGCCACTTTCCTACGCCAGTACAAACTGGATCAGGTTCCAGGAATTATAAAGTTCTTTCTTTACTCTCAGCCTTAAACAAAGGCACTTCCAGTGGATAAATTATCTATTTAATTTTAAATAATGATGAGTAGCGTTTCATTTCAAGTTCATTTTACAATTTTTTTAAATGGAGTTCAAATTTTAATGAATATTGAGATTACAAAGCGTAAATACGAATTTAGTGAATAAAGTAACCAACGATCTACAATTTAATAAAAGAACTTTTAAATAAGATGTTGAAAACGATTTCAAAAACTGGTAATATTATTAAAAATAAATGCTGAAACCTTATGATGGTAAGGGTTTTAAGGGAGTTATTTTTACAAATAGGGAGTCTCGTGATTATATTAGACAACATATTTAGAATCAACAAATTAAAGGAAGTAGGAAAAAGAGGATATGGTACAAAGACAAAAGAAAAGTAGTGTTCGTTGGTTTTTCGCATTAGCATTTTTTATCATAGGTGTTATTGCTTACATGGATAGATCTAACATCTCATATATTGCCCCACAAATGATGGAAGATTTACATATGACAAAGCAACAATTTGGTCTATTAGCTTCATTCTTCTCATTAGGTTACGCGTTAATGCAAGTACCTTCTGGTATGTTAGCTGAGAAATTTGGACCTCGTAAGATGATTACAATCGCTTTAGTATGGTGGAGTGCTTTCACTATCTTTACAGGTATGATTAAACATCACGGTTTATTATATTTAGTGCGTTTCTTATTCGGTGTTGGTGAAGCGCCAATGTATCCATCAAACGCTGTGTTTAATGCAAACTGGTTCTCTAAAGATGAGAAAGGTAGAGCATCTAGTATGTTACTCGCTGGTTCTTATTTTGGACCTGTATTAGCGCCTGTGATTACTATTGCTATTGTAAATGCATTTAATTGGCAAGCTGTATTTTACATCTTCGGTGCTGTAGGTATTTTAATTGCAATACTATGGGGAATCATTGCGAAAGACTTACCAGAGCAACACCGTATGGTTAATGACGCTGAGAAACATTTCATTATGGAGAATCGTGACCTTGTTCAAACAAGTAAATCACTACCACCTTGGAATCAATTCTTCCGTCGTGTAAGTTTCTATGCGATTGCAGGTCAATACTTTGTAGTACAATTCGTTATTTCATTATTCTTAATTTGGTTACCAACTTATTTAACTGAACAATATCATGTTGAATTTAAAGACATGACTATTAGTTCATTACCTTGGTTTATCATGTTTATTTTAATTTTGTCTGCTGGTGCGATTTCAGATAAAATTTTACGCAGCGGACAATCAAGATTCGTTTCAAGAGGTTTAATTGCCATTGTTGGTTTCATCGTATTTGCAATTTCAATTTTCTTTGCAGTACATACTGAGAATTTATACGTAACGATTTTCTGGTTATCACTTGGTTTAGGTGGTATGGGTATATCAATGGGTATGAGCTGGGCAGCAGCTAATGACATTGGTAGAAACTTTGCCGGTACAGTATCTGGTTGGATGAATTTATGGGGTAACATTGGTGCATTATTAAGTCCATTCTTAGCTGGTGCGTTGGTTGCATCACTTGGTTGGACAATGACTTTCCAATTATTAATTATTCCAGCAGTCATCGCAGCAATTTTATGGTTGTTTGTATCACCAGACAAACCATTGATTAAAGATGAAAGTCGTGAATTAAAATAATTTCATATAAGCTAGGAAATCATTCCTAGAATCTAGCCAGTAAGTGGATTTTAATTAATTCATTTACTGGCTTATTTAATTACATTACTTGCTAAGTGCTTTGGAACATAGATTCACTAAATGTCTATTTTGAGAAAATATAATAAAATGTGTTTAAAGCTTAAAGTCACATTATTGTTTTATGTATGAGTGAAAATGGTAAAATAGTATTAAATTAATCACAAAATTGAGGGTGAAATGTATGATTATTATTAATGCCAAACTTAAAGTAAGTGAAGAACATCGTGAAGCCTATTTAGATTTAATGACGAACTTAGTTAAACATGCACGTGAAGAGGAAGGAAATACATTTTATAGCCACTATGAAGATGTAACTGAACGAAATACATTCGTAGTCGTAGAGAACTATAAAGATCAAGATGCGGTTGAAGCACACAACCACTCAGACCATTTTAAAGTGTTCAGCGAAAATATCGGCAAATATATTACAGAAAAACCAGTCATCGATGTTGCGGAAGCCAAATAATTAAAGAAATTTTCATAATAATATACATTACTAAGGTAGGATTTGAAATCTATGTCACAGATATAATTTCAATCCTACCTTTTTTGTAAATTAGACAATGGTCATCATATAACTTAATAAAAAGTGTTACCATTAAATATGTATGTTTTATAGAAAGGAAAGATAACATTGGGAAATGTTTTAAACTCACTTATCACATTTGACACAAGTAAAGTTGATCTGATGAAGGGTGTCAGACAAGGCTTGTTATTAATTATCCCAGCACTATTAGGTTATTTCCTAGGCAATTTTGCATTAGGATTGCTTGTATCGACTGGGACGTTGGCGCATATCTATGTGTTCAAAAGTTCACCCCGCTCAATGATTAGAACTGTTATCGTATGCTCATTGTCATTTGCAGTATGTATGATACTGGGCACACTTACAGTTACTGAGCCGATATTATATGGCGTAACCTTATTATTAGTTACAGTCATCCCATATTACATCTTCAGTGCATTGAAGATTGCAGGACCATCTTCAACATTCTTTCTTGTAACGTTTTGTTTACCAAGTAACTTGCCAATAGCACCAAATGAAGCGTTATACCGTGGTTTAGCAATTCTTGTTGGTGGTGCGATTGCTACATTAGTAGTCATCTTGACAATACTTTTCCAAAAACAAAAAATCGAAAATAGAGCGATTAATTCGGACTTTAACATGATTAAAGAATTAATGCACAATTATAATGATGTCGATAAATTTAAAGAAAGTACAAAAACAGCGGTAACACAGTTTAAAAATTCAGATGAATTGTTAATCACTGCTACGGCTGGAGTGAACCAGAAATTGAGTCCGCGCTTTCAAAGACTGTTATTACTCCACACATCGGCACAGGGGTTATATTCAGAATTATTGGAACTACATGAAAAAGGTATACGCCCTATACCAAATGAATTAGTTGAAATGATGGATGTTGCGATACGAAATGCATATCGAACAACAGCCTCTCGTGAAAAGTGGGCAAAAGAAGTTCATGTAGATGAAGCATTTGATGATTTATTACAATATATCTTGAAAATTGATGAAATTACGAACTTAGATTCAAGTCAAATTGAACATGAAGCAAGTGTTCGTAAACCGTTATATAGTCAACGTATCATTCATAATTTAACATTAGATTCGATTGTATTTCGAAATACATTAATTTACGCCGTCATTATGGCAGTAGCAATCTTTATTTCATTAGCCTTTAATATCCAAAAATCTTACTGGATACCATTAACAGCACATACAGTCTTATTAGGCATGACAACTCGACGTATGTTAGACCGTTCTGTTGCTCGTGGACTAGGTACTATCTTAGGAACACTTGTCTTATCAGCTATATTGTATTTCAATCCACACTTAATCATTGCCGTTATCATAATGGGTATTGCAGCGATGGTCACTGAAACATTTGTAGGTTCAAACTATGCGTTCGCAGTTATATTTATCACGATCCAAGTTATATTATTAAATGGTTTAGCATCAGATAACCTTTCAATTTCAATTGCCTATACACGTATCTTTGATGTATTAATCGGTATAGCAATTGCAGTTGTCGGAATTCTTCTTATTAACCGTCAAACAGCGTCTGTCATGTTACCACGAACGATTGCAGAAGTGGTTCGTAAGGAAGCGGTAATCTTCCAATATTTATTCTCAGAGAATCACTACCAAGATGATTTACGTGAAAGAGATGAAAGTTTAGCACTTTCAGTGAAAATGAGTAACATGATTCAAATCAACAATTCAGCAAGTGATGAATTGTTCTCTAATCAAGAAGTAATTCGTTATTATTATCCAAGTATATTTGCCTTGGAAGAGATTAACTTTATGTTAATGCGTGCGATGCAAGATCATCAACGTCAACGTATTTCAGATCAGCAAATGGGAGAATACCTAGTTACTTTTGAAAATTTAGCGAAACATTTCGAACTTCAAAGCCGACTTGAAATTAATGAACTCTCCGATTTACCTCAATATAATTACATTAAATCGGCATTAATGAGACTACAAAATAATTGTGTGCATACACGTAAAGATATAGATGATGTTGAAAATGGTGTGGCGATTAAAGCATAGTCCAATAAGCAAGTTTCACTCTAAACGATAGTGGTAAAGCAAACTATCAAGTTAAAAAGGAGTTTGATAGGATGCCTTGGACGATGGATGATTATCCGAACACGTGGAAGAACTTCGATGAATTAGAACGTAAGAAAGCAATTGATATTGGTAATGCTATGTTAAAAGATGGTTATAAAGAAGGGGATGTTATACCGATTGCTACACAGCAAGCTAAAGATTGGTATAAAGATGCGACGAAAGATGAGCTAGATGAATTAAAACATAAACACATTACCCAACACAAAAAAGATCAATCTGCAAATCCAAAACTAAATGACGAAAATGTACATGTCTATTTCGAAGATGATGAATGGAAAGTGAAAACAGAAGGTGCGAAACAAGCGTCTGATACGTTTGAGATGAAAGCAGAGGCCACTAAACGCGCACAAGACATCGCTGATAATCGTGGTACAAAAGTCATCGAACATAATAAGAATGAATCATCATAATTAATAGTTGCAAACCTTTATGTCTAGACGCATTGTTCAATATAAAGGTTTGCATTTTTAATTATAAATTTAATTGTTAAAAATAATGTGAAATCAAA
Source organism: Staphylococcus sp. HMSC62B09 (assembly GCF_001839115.1). NCBI lineage: Bacteria > Bacillati > Bacillota > Bacilli > Caryophanales > Staphylococcaceae > Staphylococcus > Staphylococcus sp. HMSC62B09. Next base: position 104,311 of record NZ_KV840129.1, on the reverse strand, counting down.
GAGTATTATTTTTAGTTCATTTTGCAATTCGCTATAATATACAGTGATGATTAAGGAGGAAATACTATGTATGTAGAAAGAAAACCATCATTGTATATAGAAGAATTACGAAGTGAATTTAAAGATAACTTACATCATTTTAAAGATGGAGACGAAGCCTTTGATAGACTTATTGGCTTCGTAGAACTGGACCACTTATACTCCTCAGCCTTAAAAGAAATCAGTACAAAATTAGATATTCTAGATGACAACTTCAATCACGTTTATAAACACAACCCTATTCACCATATGGAACGCCGTGTGAAAGAAATGAACAGCTTAATTAAAAAGTTGCACCGCAAACAACTAGATATTAGTGCAGAAAGTGCTCGTGAACATATATTAGATATTGCAGGTATTCGCGTTGTTTGTAACTATTTAGAGGATATTTATGTCATTGAAAAGATGCTATTAAAACAAGAGGATGTCAAACTTCTAAAACGTAAAGACTATATTAAAAATCCAAAAGACAACGGCTATCGAAGCTTACATATTGTTGTGTCTATCCCAGTATTCTTATCAAATAAAGTTGAAAAGCTTCCAGTGGAGATTCAAATTAGAACCATTGGTATGGATATGTGGGCAAGTCTAGAGCATAAAATTCGCTATAAAAATAATGCGAGTACGGATGATTATAGTGATATGTTAAAAGACTGTGCAATTGAAATTGCAGATGTAGAATCTAAAATGCAATCGATTCATTCTGCTATTTCAGATAATAACTAAAACGATTAGTTTATAGTATAACTTGATGAATTGTACGTAACTTGCAACAATTCTATAAGTTATACTTTTTAATTTGCCTCTGTTTTGATAATTTTGTGATAAAATAATAATTTAGTAATATAGCAATTTTTGAGGTTGATTATGAACAGAAAATATTTCAAAACACAAATTTATCAATTGAAAAATTATCATAACGAACAAGTCGAAGTGGCATTTGCCGGGAATCAAACTTCAAATAGGGCAATTGTCTTCTTACATGGGGCAATCATGACCTACCGCATTATGACGATGTTTGAACCGTACTTTAGAGAATATAAGATGATCTATATTAACTGTCCAAGCCGTGGCAAAAGCTCAAGTATCGATCGCAATAATCACACATTAGATGATTACTCTGAACGAATTGAAGACGTTTTGGAACAAATTGTTTCGTCACAACAACTTGAAAAGGTCATGGTCATTGGTTACTCGATGGGTGGTATGATTGGCACACGTTTGTTGAAATTTAATACATTGCCTATATCGCACCTTGTTTATTTAAGCAGCGCAGCTAAAATTACACCAAACACAAGTATGCTAGCACGTTTGTTCTCTACAGATAGTAAACGTGATCACTTTAAAGATGAAATTACTGCAATTAAAAATTTGCCACAATATATTTTAAAAAAGACGGTCTACGCACGAAAAGAAAACGGACTAGATATCTTATCATTCGTCGCCCCAATTAAAACAATCATTACAGACTTAATTTATACAATTAAAGCTGATTATCTTCCAGATATTGAAGAAATTGAACAATTTCCTAAGTTATTATTTATCTCTGGCAAAGATGATGAAATCATTCCGTATACTGATTCACAAGCGACAATGGAGCAGTATAAACGCTATGGAGGAGAAACGAAAGAAATCGTCTATCCAGGTATCGGCCATATGGACTTTCCTTCTGTCCTTGAACAATTACCAAATGGTACGGTAGGCATTGTCGATCATATTAAAGATTGGATAGAAGACAAATAAGACATCCTTCAGACTTACTTTAAGCTATGTGTAAAAATCTCTTGCTCGTGACGTAGCGTCATGAGGTAGATTCAATGTAGGAGGTGGACACTATGTCACATTATACAGTTGGAGAGCTAGCCAATCATTTAGGAGTTACAGTTCGAACACTACAATATTATGATCGTAAAGGCTTATTGACAGCTGAACGTGCATCAGAATCAAATCGTAGACATTACAATGATGATCATATACAACAACTACAGTTGATAGTTTTGTTAAAGCAATTTGGTTGTACATTGGATGAAATTAAAACGCTACTTTACGAGGATAGCGATATGCAGACGCTTAAAGCAATGTTGCAACTGAATAAGAAAGAATTAGAGACAAGTATATATAATCAAACAAAAGCACTAAAACATTTGAACAACGTTGACCAATATATTTCAAGTCAATCAAGCGCTCCAATAAATCATTTATCTGACATAGATAAAGCAATGAAACAATCTACTACATTGAAATCGTTTAAAAGTAAAGTATGGATTAGCGCAGGTGTCATTGGCATTATTCAATACACAGTGTTAATCGCAAGTTTATTGAGAAGTTCGAGTAAACCTTTTATTGCGATAGTGCCTATCTTAGTAACCTATGCCGTTGGATTAACAACATATTATTATAAAAATATTTCATATCTGTGTCCCAATTGCCAATATACGTTTAAGCCATCATTGAAACAGTTTATTTTGGCACGACATACTATGCAGACACGTAAATTAGAATGCCCTAAGTGTCACGAAACACATTACTGCATCGAAGTTTCTGAAGAGAAGAAATAGAATTTTAATCATGGTTTTCCCGGTCCATCTGTGGCCGGGTTTTTTAAATTTATAAAAAGAAAGCGTTTGCAAAAACGAAACGTATATATTAATATACTTGTATACAAGTTGTAATTGAGTCAATAGGAGTGAAAGATGTGAAAGAAGGTTATCCAGAACAATGGCTTGGTGGCATGTCTAAAGGAGAAGGTGTCGCAGCAGAAATACGATTGCAAATTGTGAGTGGGGAAATCGAAGTAGATACGCTACTTACTGAGAATCAAGTCGCAAAACAATTTGATGTTAGTCGTTCCCCTGTTAGAGATGCATTCAAATTATTACAGACGGATCAACTTATTCAATTAGAACGCATGGGAGCTAAAGTTTTACTGTTTGGTGATCAAGAGAAGAAAGAACTCTATGATTTACGTTTAATGTTAGAGTCATTTGCCTTCTCTAAGATCAAACACACTGATAGAGCACCTATAACTAAAGAGATGCGTAAGCACCTTGAAATGATGAAAGTAGCAGTTAAATTCGAAGATGCTGAAGCATTTACACAACATGACATTCAATTTCATGAAGCCATGATTATCGCATCCAACCATCAATATTTACAAGCATTTTGGAATCATTTGAAACCCGTAATCGAAACACTCGTATTACTATCTATGAGACATCGCATGGAGCAAGATAAAGAAGATTTTGAACGCATTCATAGTAACCATGAGGTGTTTATTGAAGCGGTAGAACACTATGACTCTACAAAATTAAGAGAAGCCTTTCACTTAAATTTTGATGATGTTGGCGAAGACATTGAAAGTTTCTGGCTAAGATAAATAGAAGAAAGAAGGAATAATATGAAATACATGATTGGTGTTGACATAGGGACAACAAGTACGAAATCAGTATTATATGATGAAAATGGACAATTCATAATGAAACACAACATTGGTTACCCCTTACATACCCCAAATGTAGATGTTTCTGAAGAGAACCCTGACGAATTGTTTGATGCAGTACTAATGACTGTGAAATATGTTGTTAGAGAAGCAAATATAAAAAAAGAAGACATCAAACTAATTTCATTTAGTGCACAAATGCATAGTCTGATTGCACTCGATGCACAACATCATCGTTTGACTGAAAGTATTACATGGGCAGACAATCGCGCGAGTAAATACGCAAAACTAATTAATAAGGAATATTATGGCTCAGACATATATCAACGTACAGGAACTCCAATTCATCCGATGTCACCATTATCTAAGATATTCTGGATGAAGCATGAACAATCAGATATTTATAAACAAACTGCCATGTTCGCAGATATAAAAACTTACATATTCTACCAACTATTTGAAAAATATGTCATCGATTACTCAATGGCGTCAGCTACTGGCATGTTCAATCTTGAAAAACTTGACTGGGATAAAGAGGCACTTGAATTGTTGGGTATCACTGAAGCACAATTACCACAATTGGTACCTACGACACATATTCTTAAAGGTATGAAGAAACGCTATGCAACTTTAATGGGCATTGATGAGAATACACCTATTATTGTAGGTGCAAGTGATGGTGTTCTTTCTAACTTAGGAGTGAATAGTTATAAAAAAGGCGAAGTCGCTGTCACAATCGGTACATCTGGCGCGATTCGAACAGTCATTAATAAACCTCGCACCGATTATAAAGGACGTATCTTCTGTTACGTACTAGACGAAGAACATTATGTCATTGGCGGACCAGTAAACAACGGTGGAGTTGTTCTGAGATGGCTAAGAGATGAACTCCTTGCAAGTGAAGTTGAAACTGCCAAACGTTTAGGCGTTGATCCATATGATGTACTGACTAAAATCGCAAGTCGGGTTAAGCCAGGTGCAGAAGGTCTCATCTTCCATCCGTACCTTGCAGGTGAACGTGCACCATTATGGAACGCCGATGCACGTGGTTCATTCTTCGGTCTTACACTCTCGCATCAAAAGGAACATATGATTCGTGCTGCTTTAGAAGGTGTACTCTATAATCTTTATACAGTTTATCTTGCGCTTATAGAAGTAATGAACGAAACACCAAGCACAATCAAAGCGACAGGAGGATTTGCTAAGAGTGAAGTGTGGCGTCAAATGATGGCAGATATCTTCGACACAGACCTTATCGTGCCTGAAAGCTATGAAAGTTCTTGTTTAGGCGCTTGTGTATTAGGTTTGAAATCATTAGGGGAAATTGATGACTTCTCAATTATTGAAGAAATGGTCGGGACAACGAATGCACATCAACCTGATTCAGAAACCGTTCTAGTGTATCAACAGTTAGTATCAATCTTTATTAATTTAAGTCGCTCATTAGAAGAACGTTATGCAGAAATTGCAGATTTTCAACGTAAGCACATGAAGTAAATCAATTAATTAAAAAAAGAAAACATTGGGAGGATTCACTATGCTTGGAGATATTTGGCCACTTATCAGTGTTGTTATCGGGATTTTATTACTACTATCATTAATTATATTCTTGAAATTGAATACATTTATTTCATTAATCGTCACTTCTGTCGTGACTGCTATACTACTAGGTATGCCATTAAATAAAATAATGGAAACTATAGAAGCGGGAATGGGAAGTACGCTTGGCCACATTGCATTAATCTTTGGATTAGGGGCAATGCTTGGTAAATTACTTGCAGATGGTGGCGGTGCCAATCGAATTGCCGACACATTGATTGCTAAATTTGGACCTAAACACGTGCAATGGGCAATGTTGATTGCAGCATTTATCGTGGGTATCGCACTATTCTTCGAAGTAGGTTTAGTTTTATTAATTCCGTTAGTGTTTACGATTGCTAAACGTGCAAAAGTATCACCTTTAAAACTTGGTTTACCAATGGTGACAGCTTTATCAGTAACACATGGTTTCTTACCACCACACCCTGGACCAGTCGTTATCGCTAAAGAACTAAAAGCGAATGTGGGAGAAGTATTACTATTTGGAATCATCATTGCAATTCCAGTAACGATTATTGCTGGACCTGTATTTAATAAAATTGCACAAAAAATTATCCCTTCAGCATACACTCGTGAAGGTGATATCTCAGCATTGGGTTCTCAAAAAGAATTTAAAGAATCTGAAATGCCAGGTTTTGGATTAAGTTTATTTACAGCAATATTGCCTGTGATCTTAATGTTAATTTCAACTATTGTTCAATTAATCACTGGCCACGAGGAAGCTAAAAATTTATTTGAACAAATTGTTTACTTCATAGGTACGCCTGGTACTGCGATGTTAATTTCAGTTATCTTCGCTATCTTCTCAATGGGCTTGAACCGTGGCAGAAAGATGGACGACATTATGAAGTCAGTTACAAATGCCATCTATCCAATTGGTATGATGATCTTAATCATTGGCGGTGGTGGCACATTCAAGCAAGTATTGATTGATGGTGGCGTGGGTGATACAATCGCAAAAATGTTCGAAGGTTCTACAATGTCACCTATCTTACTTGCTTGGATAGTAGCAGCAGTATTACGTATCGCATTAGGTTCAGCCACAGTAGCTGCCATCTCTACAACAGGTATCGTTTTACCATTATTACAACACTCAGATGTTAACGTTGCACTCGTTGTACTTGCAATAGGAGCAGGAAGCGTTATTCTATCTCACGTAAATGATGCAGGATTCTGGATGTTTAAAGAATACTTCGGATTAACCGTCAAAGAAACATTCTTAACTTGGTCACTACTTGAGACAATCATCTCTGTATCAGGTATCATCTTTATATTATTTATTAACTTATTTGTATAAGAATCTTTTATAAAAGTACTCACTGCAAAATGGTGAGTGTTTTTTAGTTCAAGAAATAGGTTTTCTACTAACAATTTTCAACAGTTTGAAAATGAATATATTAATAAAAATTTGCATACTTAAATGGCACCACAAGTGTAGTGCCTGTACCACCCATAGTTAAATTAATAAGCTATTGCTAGGAAAGAAATCAAAAGAGTGATAAACTAACAAATGATATAAAAGACAGAATGTGCAAAGGAGTTACTTGAGTTTGAAACAGATAAAAAAAGCAATCATACCTGCTGCTGGTTTAGGGACGCGATTCTTACCAGCTACTAAAGCGATGCCTAAAGAAATGCTTCCTATTCTAGACAAACCTACAATTCAATACATAGTGGAAGAGGCTTCTCGTGCAGGAATTGAAGATATTATCATCGTAACTGGTAAACATAAACGCGCAATTGAAGATCATTTTGATAATCAAAAAGAATTAGAAATGGTTCTTAAAAAAAAAGGAAAAGATGACCTACTTGGGAAAGTACAATATTCTACGGAATTAGCAAACATCTTCTACGTTCGACAAAAAGAACAAAAAGGATTAGGACATGCGATACATACAGCTCGTCAATTTATTGGAAATGAACCATTTGCAGTCTTGTTAGGTGATGACATCGTTGAATCAGAGACACCAGCTATCAAACAATTGATGAACGTTTACGAAGAAACAGGTCATTCAGTCATTGGTGTTCAAGAAGTACCAGAGAGCGTTACTCATAGATATGGTATTATTGATCCATTAGAAAAAGAAGGCCGTCGTTACGAGGTAAAACAATTTGTTGAGAAACCGAAACAAGGTACAGCACCTTCAAATCTAGCCATCATGGGACGTTACATCTTAACACCTGAGATATTTGACTACCTTGAAACACAAAAAGAAGGCGCTGGAAATGAAATTCAGCTCACTGATGCGATTGAACGTATGAATAGTGATATTCCAGTTTATGCATACGACTTTGATGGTGATCGTTACGATGTTGGAGAAAAATTAGGCTTCGTTAAAACAACGATTGAATATGCACTTAAAGATCCAAAGATGAAAGATGAACTCATTAAGTTTATTAAAGAATTAGGATTTTAATATAATGATACAAAAGAAGACCCCATAGACACTTAAGTGATCAGCTTAAATGTTTATGGGGTTCATCTTTGATGTGAAAAACATCGCACCTATACTTCTTTAGAGACATTTCGACTTAATTAATACTTAGTTAAAGCATCAGAGAGTAAGTATTAATTAAAAATTTTGTAATAGCTTTTTTCCTAAAAATATAGTTCATAATACACCTGACATATGGTAAAGAATTATGGGTACTTCTTTGGATTACGTAATCTTGGCTGTTTGATTCATGTTGCGTTGACTGACTTGTCACGAGCATTATGAACATATATTTCAAGAAGTATAAATTCCACTCATCTCAGTTTCCGCTAAGATGAGCTTTTTGGGAAATATAATATGTAATGGTTATACTTCCCAACCTCCTCTAAAACTCTATGTATTAGATGTATATCTAATACACTTAAATTGTACAATATATTATTCAGATAGAATACCTGTCGTAATATCAAACCTTTAGCTAAAAATATCAATCTTTTTACTTCATTTAAAATTTAGTGAAAAAGAAAGAGACCCACCTTACTCTCCAGTTAAGATGCGTCTCTAACGAATTTTATCAGTTGAGAGCTTATTATCTCCCTCATACATCAGATCAATCTAATGTGAGTTAATTATACTATGGAATTGAATCTTTTTAAATAGTGGTTAGTATCAATATTTTGTCTAATAATATCAATTTATGTAATTTTAACAATATATAGGTGGTAAAATATTTATCTTTAGGGACTTTTGATTGTAACTATACGTAGTCAAGCATATTAACAAATTGAGTTATAATATTATGTAATGATGACATCTATATTCCACATACATAAATCCCTTCAATTACTTTCATTTTCAAAAAGTGAACTATTTGTGAAAAGTATCACAAAAGGCTTTAAAAAATTTTAAAAGGGTGTATGATAAGAATTGTAAGGAATAAGTAATGGGAAGTGATACTGATGAGAAAAGTAATTGAAGAAGTTGTTTTTTCTGATGAAGGCAGTTACGACATTTATTTGAAAACTGGTGTTAATCAAGGAATGATCGGCGATATTAAAGATGGCTACTTGACTATCGATTCAATTCCATATATTGATGCAGAACGACTATATTACTATGGACTCGAACGTAAAACACTCGTTACAAATTAATACAAATTGAATGGCCTCCTATTAACATTCAAGAACCTTATATGCCTTCGTTGGTGAGCAGTCGAAGGCATACCATAAATATACCCCTAATCATTCTGGAATAATGTGTTGAAAGCCCGTATCTTACCATAGAGATACGGGCTTCATTGTATTATAAATCTTTGAAATTCTTCTTAACTTCATTATATTGATATTCTTGATTATATAACTTAAATTTGTAGCCTTCTTGACTAGAGAATGGCATTCTTACACGTGGAATTTGATCCAATTGTGCGATAAATTCTCTCTCTTGGCGTGTACGTTGCTTCACACTCATATTCATCCATTCTTCTTCACTATATAAATCGATGAAATGAAACGAGAAACTTGTTCTACTCTTTTCAGCACGTAACGCTTGAATACGTTCTTCAAATGTCATTGTGTATCCTCCTATCTTTCTATATGCCCAATGATTTAATTACATATATTAACTTTAATACGTTTTCATAAAGATTACAATTCATCTTAGTATTTTCATAATAATATTTCCTGGAAATTGTCTTAAAGGTTTAATGCATTTTAAATAAGGTAATGTATTTTATGAATCTAAAATAAAGGATGAAGTGAAATGACAGAATTAAACGGACGCGTAGCAATTATTACCGGTGCAAGTAGTGGTATCGGAGCAGCAACAGCAAAAGCACTTGAGAAGCAAGGTGTTAAAGTCATACTAGCAGGACGTAGTCATGATAAATTGAATACGGTAGCGAAAAATATGAATGAAGACAATATACATATTGTGCCTACAGATGTGACAAACCAAGCAGAAGTAGATGCATTAGTAGCAAAAGCCATCGATGTATTTGGACATGTGGATATCTTCGTAAATTGTGCAGGTGTAATGCGTTCATCTAAAATCACAGACTATCAAGTTGAGTCATGGGATTCAATGGTTGATACGAATATTAAAGGACTTCTATACAGTCTCAATGCGATATTACCTAAGTTTGAAGCACAGGGGTCAGGACATGTGGTAAATTTAGCATCTATATCTGCGAATGAAGTATCTAAAGAAAGTGCATTATATAGTGCTACAAAATCTGCTGTACTGATGATTTTTAATGGTTTAGAAAAAGAATTAGCAAAAACAGGGATTAAAACAACAAGCATATTACCAGGAATGGTAGATACACCGATGACAGAACGCAGTGACTTTGGTGGTCGTAAGAAACTAGATCCTGAAAATATTGCAGATGCGATTATTTACGCATTAACACAACCTGCACATGTTAATGTGAACGAAGTGACAGTACGACCAGTGTAGTAGATTATAGAGAGGCTAGGACATTAAGTACTTAGATAGTGTAAAATTATATTAAAATGGTACATTGATAATGAAGGGTGATAGTGGGGATAACTAAGATTTGGAGGAGTGACAAAGATGGAGAAACGTCTTTATAACTTATTAGAATTATTAGTTAGCTATAATACGGAGAGTCCACCTGGACGTAATACAGACCCTTTGCAAGATGAGATTGAAGAATTATTAAAAGCACTTGGATTTAGTATTCAACGGGAACAACTCTATAAGGATGATAGTGTCATTGTCGCGACTTTGAAGGGGAGTGACCCTTCCGCACCTAAACTTATATTAAATGGCCATGTAGATGTGGCATCAGTAGATGATGATTCAAACTGGACGTATCCGCCATTTAAATTAACCCAAGTGGATGACTGGCTTTATGGTCGTGGGGTAAGTGATATGAAAGGTGGTATGGCGTCATTATTTTATATTCTTGAAAAGTTACATCAAGAAGGACGCCAACCGAAAGGCGATATTATTGTGCAATCGGTTGTAGGAGAAGAAGTAGGTGAAGCAGGTACGAAACTTGCTTGTGAAATTGGACCTAAAGCTGATCTAGCACTTGTGTTAGATACCAGTGAGAATATGGCGCTTGGTCAAGGTGGTGTGATTACCGGCTGGATTACGGTGAAAAGTAAGAATACCATTCATGACGGTGCGCGTAGTCAAACCATCCATGCTGGTGGTGGGCTATTTGGTGCGAGTGCCATTGAAAAAATGACAAAAATTATTCACGCACTAAACGAATTAGAACAGCACTGGGCTGTAATGAAACATAGTCCAGGTATGCCTCCAGGTGCAAATACCATTAACCCGGCAGTGATTGAAGGTGGACGTCATCCGGCATTTATTGCAGATGAATGTCGTTTATGGATAACGGTTCATTATTTGCCAAACGAGCGATATGAAGATGTAGTTGCAGAAATAGAAGATTACTTGAATCGGGTGGCTGAGGCTGATATTTGGCTTCGGGAGAATCCAATGAAGTTTGAATGGGGCGGTGAATCAATGATTGAAGACAAAGGTGAAATCTTCCCTAGCTTCACCATTCCTACTGAACATCCTGGATTTAAACAATTACAGTCAGCGCATCAAACTGTTCATGGAACGGATTTAAAGCATGGTATGAGTACGACTGTAACTGATGGTGGTTGGACAGCACACTTTGGTATACCAACTATTTTATATGGGCCTGGTAGTTTAGAAGAAGCACATAGCGTCGATGAGAAGATAGAAACATCAGAACTACAAACCTATAGTGATGTTCTCTACCAATTCTTAAATCATTGGTACGATCACCCTGAGAAATAAAATTGTTTACAAAAATAAAGGCAATGGTCATGTGCGACCATTGCCTATTTTATATGTTATTTCTTTAGTGAACGACGGATACGATTCATCCAATTGGCACGACGTTTAGATACAACTGGCATACCTGATGGTTGAGCAGAACGTTTTTTAAGTTCTTGTCCATATTTAATTGCTTCTTGCATTAAATAGACTTGTGAATTTAATGGTGATAAGTTATTTTCCACATAGTGATAATGACCATGTTCATCTTGGTAGCGTCCTTTTTGATTATCAGATAATTGTAAGTCCATGAAGTCGACTAGGCGTTTTCCAATTTCTTTATCTTCAACTGGGAATAAGATTTCTACACGTTTAATCATGTTACGTGTCATTACATCAGCTGATGATAAATAGATGCGTTCATCTCCATTGTTATGGAAGTAATAAATACGAGAATGCTCTAGTAAACGACCAACGATACTTACCACTTCAATATTCTCACTTATGCCAGGAATACCTGGTTTTAAGCAACAGATACCACGAATAATGAGTTGAATCTTCACACCGGCTTGTGATGCTTCGAATAACTTTTCAATGATGGCTTTATCCGTAAGTGAGTTCATCTTCATCATAATCTTACCATTGCCATGTTGAAGGTGACTGCTAATCTCTTTATCAATGCGATCGATAAAGACATCACGAATATCAAATGGTGCTACGATTAATTTATTGTATTCTGGTTTTACTGAGTACCCACTTAAATAATTGAAGAAGTTAATGGCATCTTCTGCAATTTGTTCATTTGTAGTGATAATACCCATATCTGTATAGAGTTTCGCAGTCTTGTCATTATAGTTACCTGTTCCTAAGTGAACGAATGATGTTAATTCGCCAGCGATACGTTTAACGACTAAAGCGATTTTACTGTGTGTCTTAAGATGTGTCATACCATATATAACGTGACAACCTGCATCTTCTAACATGCGTGCCCAGTGTACGTTGTTTTCTTCATCGAAACGTGCTTTCAATTCTACAAGTACGGTTACTTGTTTACCTTTTTCAGCAGCTTCTTTTAAACTCTTAATAATAGGTGAGTCTTTACTAACGCGATACAATGTCTGTTTAATCGCAATTGTATTTGGATCGTCCGCAGCTTCGCGAATAAAGTCAACAATCGGTTCGAAAGATTCGTATGGGTGATGGAAGAAGATATCACGTTTTAATGCAAGTTCATATAAATTATTATTGCCTAAAGAACGTGGAATCTGTGGTGAATATTTTTCATAAGTTAAATAGTTTAATTTATGAGATAGATGATCGACTAAGCCGAAAATAAATGTTAAGTCTAATGGTCCATTTAAGAAATAAACATCTTGCTTGTCAACTTCCAATGTTTCGATAAGCCAGTCTAAATCATCTGGATTTGCAGTACGACCATCAACTTCCAGACGTACAGCTGAACCACTCTTACGTTCTTTAAGGAAACGTTCGATTTCGATAAGTAAGTCTTCAGCGCCATCCTCATGTATCGTCAAATCGGCATTTCTTGTGATTCTGAATGTGAAGGTATTTAATACTTCATAACCAGTAAATAAATAATTGATAAAATATGTGATAACATCTTCAACCATAACCACATATTGTTTAGGACCTTCATTATAAGTTAAGAATCTTGGAATGAGTGACGGGATTTGAACAATTGCTGAATTAATCGCTTCTTCAGTATCAATGTCTACGAAGATGTTTAAACTTTTATTATTAAGTTTAGGGAAAGGATGATACGCATCAATGCCAAGTGGTGTTAAAGTTGGCAGAATCGTTAGTTTAAAATCTCTTTCTAATTTGTTTAATAAAGGTTCAGATAATTCATGTGGTTCACACATCACTATTTCATAATCTTGAAGTTCTGTCATTAATTCGTTATAACGTTCATATTGTGTATCAACATATTTTTTAGCTTTTTCTTGGATGGCATCAACTTGTTCTTGTGGTGTCATTTGTGCTTTGTTTTCTGGTTTGTCGTAGCCCATCTTAACTTGGTCTTTTAAACCTGCAACGCGAACCATGAAGAATTCATCTAAGTTAGAACTAAAAATAGATATAAAGTTTAACTTCTCTAGTAGCGGATTATTTTTGTCATATGCTTCTTGAAGTACGCGATAGTTGAAATCAAGCCAACTTAGTTCGCGGTTGTTGTAGTATTGCGGTAAGCTAATATCATTTTCTCCCAATTGAGTTTGCATTCCAAATACACCTCGTCATTTCCTCAAATATGCGTTATTCTTTTCAATTAGTAAGTAAAAGGCATAACATCCTAAGTTTAAGATAGCATACTTGTTTTAAGATTTTGTAAAGATAATGGAAACATTTCCTTTAAGTATCTTTTCAATATGTTTTTTCTGTCTGTTTGCTTGATATTCTTCTGCAATAGGCTCGCCTTCAGTATAAAAAACAGTTAATTGATAGTCCTCGTCGCCTTTTTTCATTTTCTTCAATTCAACATCGACTACGAAGCTTGTTTGAGAAATATTTAAAGCGTTGATAAATTTAATGATGCCACCGAGTGCTTGAACCGTATCTACTTCTTTATTGCTAAACCAATCTGTTTCTTTGCAATAGAATTTCAATAGTGATTTATTTTTGAAACTGGCGAGTAGCGCTAATTTAACACGGTCTTTATGTGTATAACCGTTAATCATAGAGTTAGCAATGATGTAGTACGTGTGTGGAGAACTTGAATCTGAATCGATAAAGCTACCTAGGTAGTAAATATAAGCGCCTTCTTCAAATAGACGTTGATCGTTATCACTGATGTCTAAATCAGCGATATCAATTAATTGTGATAATAAGGATTTAGCTAATTTAAGACGTGCTTGTGAACTAACATCTTCAATCTTATATTCACGTGCTAAGAAATGAATTGATTCTTTACGTACATTATTTTTATCGAAGACATCAGGGTAGCGTTCACGTACTTGCTTCATGACATACCCCTCACGTAAACCATTTCTAGAGAATGTGAATTGTTTAGCGTCTACAATTTTATACAACGTTTTAAACACTGATACAGCTGGTAAGATGATATCTACACGGTCACGACTTAGGCCGTCAAGGTTGGTTAAATCATCGCGATCACTTTTACGAATGATATCAAAGACTTCATCAATATCTTTATTCGTCATTGTATAATTGTGTACACCGCCAATAGGGTATGAATGTTCGGCTTGATGGATACGAGCTACATTTCGTGCGGAACCACCGACACCTACAAGTGCAACCTCTTGATCTTTCAACCACTCTAAAGATTCAAATTGTTGAGATAGGAATTTCTCCATATCTTTAATGGCGCCTTTGTCGTTATGATCTTTGTCGTTGAAGAACTTTCTTTTAAGTGTTACGACACCGAAAGGGAAACTATGTGATTCAAATAACTCTTTATCTTTAAATAACGTTACTTCAGTTGAACCGCCACCGATGTCGACGGATACTCCGTTTTCAATTTCAGTAGTGTGAGTAATTGCGTAGTAACCATAGTAAGCTTCGTCTTCTTCGGGTACGATTTTAATATCAATATCAACTTCATTTTTAACTTCTTTGACAATTTCATCATTGTTTTTAGATTGACGGATTGCGGCAGTAGCAATCGGATGTAATTCAGTTACATTGAATTTATCAGACACAGATTTAAAGCTGTGTAATGCATTAATGAGTACTTTTATGCCTTCTTTACTCATTTTATTATCTTTAGTGAGATATTGGCTTAGTCGTGCAGGCGTCTTAATGTTGAGCAATTCATTAATTCCAGATTCTTTAGTAAAGTTAAAAATAACTAATCTGATAGTATTTGATCCAATATCTACTAAACCTATTCGTTCTTCCATCGTGTCCTCCTAAATGACTAGAATAATGTTGATTAAAATACACTTCTATACTTTTATTTTACCGTAATATAACACTTTGAAAAAGGGAGACTGCGATAAATATTTAGTAATTAGTAAAAATTTTGTAAGGGATTACATAAAAAATAAACCTCCTCGGAGATAGAGGAGGTTTGTGCACATCTACATGGCTAAAATATTATGTTTAATTATTATATTATTTCGGAATTTTAACAGGTCCACCTGGTCCTAATGGAATGCCTAGTAAGTACCAAGCGATAACGAATAATGTCCATACGACACCTAACGCAAAGGTGTATGGCATTAAACTTGAAAGTAGGGAACCTAGTTTCATATTTTTATCATACTTTTGCGCGTAAGATAGAATAAGTGGCATATAAGGCATCATCGGTGTGATTGGGTTTGTAATTGAATCACCTACACGATAAATCATTTGAGTAAATGCAGGATGATAACCTAGTAAAATCATCATCGGTACGAAGATTGGAGCCAGAATACCCCACTTAGCCGATGCACTACCTATAATTAAGTTAATAAAACTACTAAGAATAATGATGCCTATAATAAGCACGATACCATTTTGATGTTGAAGTAATTTGGCGCCATAGACTGATACAATAATACCAAGATTGCTCCATTGCAAGAATGCTAATAATTGAGCTGCAAAGAATACGATTAATATGAAAGATCCCATTGAACCAAGAGAGTCACTAATCATACTACCTAAATCTTTCGAGTTCTTGATTTGTTTACTCAAAATGCCATAGACCATCCCAGGAATTAAGAAAATAACAAGAATTACTAAACCAACACCATTAATTAAGGGTGAATCGTCTATGAGACTGCCTGTTTTAGCATTTCTTAACCAACTTCCTTCTGGAATACAACAAATGATTAGGGCAACAATCAGTAAAAGAAATGACATGTTCGCCCAGAATAATGCTTTATTTTCAGTTGGTGTAATATGAGATGATGTTTCCTCGTCTTCATCATAATTTGCTTGACTCGCATCATATTCGCCTAAACGTGGTATAACAACCTTTGTTGTAGTGAAATAGATAACAGGAATTACTAAGATGACACTTGCGGCAATAAAGTACCAGTTCATAGCCACATTAATCTTGACGCTATCTGAAACAATCTTCGTCGCTGGTTCAGTAAATGCATAGACTAATGCATCTTGCATACCAATTAAAAAGTTTGCACCAAAACCACCTAATGAAGAAGCATAGGCCATTGCAAGACCGGCGATTGGGTGATAGCCAATCTTAATAAAGATCATTGCTGCTAGTGGGGGTAAAATGACTGTTGCTGCATCCCCAGCTAGACTTCCTAATATCCCAATTAAAATGATTGTAGGTACAATGATTCGCTTTGAAGCTCGGTTAATAACTGAAATCATTAACTTATCAAAATATCCTGATTTCTCAGCAGCACCGACACCAATCATCACTGCTAATACAAGTCCTAGCGCAGGAAATTCAGAGAAGTTCTTAACGGCATCATTCATAATCATAGCGATACCTTCAGTACTAAGAATACTCTTTATATGTATGGTTTCTCCATTTCCTGGATGTTTCACTGACACATCAAAAAGAGACACAATCCAAGTGATAACGGCTAAGCCAACACACATTAAGAAGAAAAGCATTGCAGGGTCTGGTAATTTATTACCAGCTTTTTCAACACCATTTAGAAATTTGTTAACTAAAGATGTTCTTTCTTTTGTATTAGTGGTCATAAAATGGCCCCCTTTGTTAGTTAACTCAAAGTATAACAAACTGATTTTTAAAATATAGCAATTTTCAGAAATTTAAATATAAGAATTGGTTATTAATGTGATAAGTACAATAATAATTACTTATCAAATAAGATTGAAATTAAATTGTGTGATGAAGCGCTATCATTATGAGAATAAGGTTTGAGGGTGTTTGAAGTGTGGAAGATAAACATTGTATAGATGAGTTGAATTTCATTAAAGAAATTTGAAAATAGGAGTGAAAGCCGTTATGAAACGTTTAGAAAATAAAATTGCAGTCATCACTGGTGCAAGTACAGGTATCGGCCAAGCATCAGCAAAAGCCTTGGCTAATGAAGGTGCACATGTACTCGCACTTGATATTTCGGATGAATTAGAAAAAACGGTTGAAGAAATAAATCGTAATGGAGGTAAAGCTACTGCGTATAAAGTAGATATCTCAGATGATAAACAAGTTCAAGACTTTGCGGATAAAGCTAGAGATGAGTATGGGCGTGTAGATGTTATCTTTAATAATGCGGGTGTAGATAATGGCGCAGGCCGAATCCACGAGTATCCTGTTGAAGTATTCGATAAAATTATGGCAGTGGATATGAGAGGTACGTTCTTAGTAACCAAATTCTTATTACCGTTAATGATGGAACAAGGCGGTTCTATTATTAATACGGCATCATTCTCAGGACAAGCTGCCGACTTATATCGTTCTGGATATAACGCTGCCAAAGGTGCAGTCATTAACTTTACGAAATCTATTGCTATTGAATATGGTCGTGAGAATATTCGTGCGAATGCTATTGCACCAGGAACAATTGAAACACCATTAGTAGACAATTTAGCTGGTACTTCAGAAGATGAAGCGGGTAAAACGTTCCGCAATAATCAAAAATGGGTCACTCCATTAGGTCGACTAGGTAAACCTGAAGAAGTAGGTAAACTTGTTGCATTTCTAGCATCTGACGATAGTTCATTTATTACTGGTGATACGGTTCGAATTGATGGTGGTGTTATGGCTTATACTTGGCCTGGAGAAATGTTAAGTGATGATAGTTGGAAGAATTCAGTAGAATAGCAATTAATTGTAATACTTAAAATTAAAATGAAGGTTAATATTATAACCCCAGTCTATGGCAGTAGACTGGGGTTTAGTGACGTCAAATGACGTTAATCTTCATTATATTAAGCACACCACACACTAGTGTGAAAATGCGATATTTAGATAATATGAATTAAACTATCAACTTCATAATATTTTAACTAGTAACTTACCATTTTATTCTCTCATAAGCGTCATCGTTTAGTGAACGAACGATTTCAGTTACAAGGCGCACTGAATTTTCATAATCATCTGTGTGGAGTACTGACACATTTGAATGCATATAACGTAAGGCAACGCCAATAGAAATTGTAGGTATACCTTCATTTGCAACATGGATACTTCCTGCATCTGTACCACCGCCAGCTGTTGTATCCCATTGCACAGTAATATAATGTCTTCTTGCAACTTCTTTAATATGTTGACGTAAGCCTTGATGTGCAACATTAGATGCATCCATTAAGATTACTACAGGCCCATTTCCTAAAGTCGTCTCACTTCCAAGGTTGTTCATTCCTGGTGTATCGTATGCGACTGCAACATCCACTGCAATAGCGAGGTCAGGTTTGATTTTATTAGCAGCAACTTTAGCACCACGCAAGCCAACTTCTTCTTGCACAGTTGCCCCTGCATATAAATCTACACCGATTTGTTCATCTTTAAGTCTTTTTAATACATCGATCGCAAGTGCACAACCGTAGCGATTATCGAATGCCTTTGCAGTTAAATATTTGCCATTCGCTAATTCTTCAAATTCACTATAAGGTGTAATCATATTGCCAACTTCGATACCGTGATTCTCAGCATCTTCTTTACTTCGAACACCGATATCAATGTACATATCTTTAATTTGGACAGGCTTCTTACGTTCCTCTGGGTCAAGTACGTGTGGTGGTTTTGAACCGACAAGACCACGAATTTCAGTGCCGTCATCCGTTGTGATAGTTACTTTTTGAGATAACATAACTTGGTTCCACCAACTGCCAATAGGTTGGAATTTAATAAATCCATTATTATCGATTTTAGTCACGATAAAGCCAATTTCATCTAAGTGGCCAGCTACCATAAGTGATTTTGTTCCATTGTCACTTGCTTTTTTACCAAATATGCCACCCAAACCATCTTCTATAATTTCATCACTTACAGGCCCTAAATATTCTTTCATCTTTGACTTTACATTGCGTTCATAACCAGCAATGCCATTCACATCAGTCAATGATTTTAATAATTCAATTGATTCTTTCATATACACACACTTCCTAACGTCATTATTTACTAACATTGTAGCATGTAGATTTTTGTTTTTCTGAAAAAATTGTTTCTAATCAAAATTATCTGGTAATGATATACATAATAAGATAAAGTAAATGCTATAATTTAATTGAAAAATGACACAGTGGGAAGTAGATGAGTATGATGAAAAAGTTCTTTGTATTGACGATATTAATGGTGTTAAGTGTAAGTATATTAGGCGCGTGTAGTAAGGAACGCTCTAAGACATATGAAGGGGACATGGAAGGGAAGCATGTATTAACGACATTGTCTTATAAAAAGAATAAAGTAGTAAAACAATCAACTGTAACAACATTGAAGTATAATGATTTCGGTATGTCCAGGAAAGAAGCTAAGAAGACGTTCCAAGATCATCATCAATTGAAAGACCTTAAAGGTGTATCTTATAGCTTAGAAAATAATCATGAAAAATGGGTCGAAACAATCGATATAAACTATAAAAAAGCAGATATTAAAGAAGTCGAGAAGTATTTCTCTTTAATGTCAACATCTAAAAATGATAAGAAGGTCAATATGGAAGGGACCGTTAGAGAATTAAAAAAATTAGGCTTTAAACAAAAAAGTAATATGACAGATGAATAATGAACTAGAAAAGCTGTAACGGAGCCGGGACATAAATTAATGTCTCAAGATCCGTTACAGCTTATTTTTATATCATTTAAATAATACTAAGTGCATCATTTAAGTCGTTAATAATATCTTCAGCGTTTTCAGTACCTATAGATAGACGAACCATTTCTGGAAGTACACCTGATTGACGTTGTTCCGCTTCAGTCAATTGTTGATGCGTTGTACTTGCAGGATGGATGACGAGTGATTTGGAGTCTCCTACATTTGCGAGTAATGAGAATAGTTGCAATTTATCGACGAAGTGAGCGATGTCATCAACTGATCCGTCTACGCCAAATGTCAGGATTGCACCTTGACCTTTTGGTAGATATTTTTTAGCTAAGTTATGATATTTGTTGTTTTCAAGACCAGGATAATTTACCCAAGTGACTTTAGGGTGTTGAGCTAAAAATTGAGCAACTTTTAAGGCATTTTCAGAGTGACGTTCCATACGTAGATGTAATGTTTCTAAACCAATTAAAAATTCATGAACATTATAAGGCGACACAGCTGAACCTAAATCACGTAATAATTGAACACGTGCTTTAGTGATGTATGCAGCTTCACCGACATCATTCGTATATGAAATGCCGTGATAACTTGGATCAGGTTCGACTAATCCAGGGAACTTACCGTTATCCCAATTAAACTTACCGCTATCTACTATAATGCCGCCTATTGATGTACCATGGCCCCCTATAAATTTAGTAGCTGAATGGATAACAATATCAGCACCATGTTCAAATGGACGACATAAATAAGGAGAAGCAAATGTATTATCAATGACAAGTGGTAAACCATTATCGTGTGCAATTTGTGCTACCGCTTCAATATCTAATACATCTATAGCTGGATTACCGATTGTTTCAGCATAAATCGCTCTTGTTTTATCATTAATTGCTGCTTTAAAGTTGTTAGGATCACTAGGGTCAACAAAGTGAACTTTAATACCTAGTTTTGCAAAGGTGATGTTTAATAAGTTATAAGAACCGCCATATAGGTTAGACGATGCTACAATCTCTGAACCAGTTTCCACAATATTAAGTAATGCCAATGTGATAGCAGCTTGACCTGAAGAGGTAGCTAATGCACCAACACCACCTTCTAATTGTGTGATACGAGCTTCAAAGACATTCTGAGTTGGGTTCATAATTCGTGTGTAAATATTACCTGGTTTAGCCAGAGAGAATAGGTCTTGCGCATGTTGCGTATCATCAAAGACATAACTTGATGTTTGGTAAATAGGCACAGCACGTGATTTTGAGAATTCATCGATAACTTGTCCAGCATGAATCGTTTGTGTTTCAAATTTCCAATTTGGATGATTGTCTGTCATAAATATGACCTCCAATTAATAGAATATTCTGATTATTTATTTTTAATTATTATACAGCACTTTAAAATGAAATCAAACTGAATTAGTAAGAATTAAAAGTTAGGGGATAGAATTTCCGAGAGGATATTTAACTGGTGCTCGCTTAACTCAAGAAATTACAAAAAAGAGAAGGTACTTGATATGAGTACCTTCTCTTACTAGTCAGCTATTACGAGTTTGTGATATAGCTTCAAAGTATTATTTTTATCCAACCTTAACTCTCTTTGCCATCGAGTTAATTTATTAATTTCAATTTATAGTCAATGATATTTTCTATTGAACCATCAATGCGTTTGATTACAATATGGTCACTTGTAATTTCATTTGGACTTTTGACACCAACTGCGGCCGCAATGTTAAATAGTCCCTCATGTAAACTTGTAATATAGTTCGTTACTCGATATTGCTTTTCATCGACAATTAATGCTTTTTCCTTCTTAGGATCAGTCGTCGCAACACCCACAGGACATGTATTTAAGTGACACTGTTGACTCATAATACAACCTACACTAATCATCATGCCACGAGCAATATTAACTAAATCTGCACCTAATCCTAAAGCAATTGCTACTTTATCTGGAGTAATTAATTTACCTGAGGCAAAGATTTTCATTTTATCTCTAATTTGATGTTGCTCTAACATACCAGTTACGATAGGTAGTGCTGTAAATAATGGTAGACCGACACCATCTTGTAACTCTTGGAATGTCGCTCCTGTACCACCTTCACCGCCATCAATTGTGATGAAATCAGGATAAATATTCATATCAATCATTGATTGAACTAATGCTTCAATTTCTTCAACTTTACTCACTACAATTTTAAAGCCGACTGGTTTTTGACCTAGTTGACGTAATTTATCTACAAATTGTAATAAGTCTTCAGGTGAATCTATAAAATCAAAGCGGTTAGGTGAGTTCACGGTTTTATAAGGTTCAATGTTTCTGATTTTGGCAATTTCTTCTGTAACTTTATTGCCCTCCATATGACCACCGCGAGTTTTGGCACCTTGTGCGAGCTTAACTTCAAATGCTTTGACCTCTTTATGATTTGCCGTCTTCAGAAATTGATCGTCGCTAAAGTTACCATCTTTATCACGAACACCAAAGAGACCAGGTCCGATTTGGAAGATAATGTCGCCTCCACCTTTAAGGTGATATTCTGACAATCCACCTTCACCTGTATTCATCCATGTGCCTGCACGGGCTAACCCTTGTGATAATGCAGTGATTGCACGACCACCAAGTGCACCGTAGCTCATTCCTGATTGACCAACGAGTCGTTTGATTTTAAAAGGATGTTCTAAATTGTTTCCGAGAATAATAGCATTATTGTCTGTTAAGTAGTACGGATCAATAGCTGTTTGATATCGATGTTCATCACGTTGAAATAAGCGTTCATTGTCCACTTTATAAACAAATGTTGAAACCATAGTTTGATTATTAATTTGTAATTCATTACGTTGTAAAGGAAACATTGTATTTCGTATGTAAAAACCATCCTTATACTCTCGTTGTGTTCCAAAACTAGACATTCGAGAGTTGTATTTACCTGCTAGCACAATATTTGTGTACTGATTTCTTGAAAATGGTTTCCCCTCTGTATCATTTGCAAATAAGTATTGACGTAATTCTGGTCCAATCTTTTCTGCAAAGTAACGTACACGTCCTAGAACAGGATAACTACGTAAGACACTGTGTTGATTCTGCCCTTTATCTTTAAATAGCAACACAAGTACTAAGCCGATTATTGAAAGAATCACAATAAATATCATGATGTTAACAATAAATTGCATAACTGTAAGTATAGAAATCAATTTTATTTCTCCCCCTTTGAACTTTCTACAATTTAAATCATACATCAATGTAAATCTTTTACAATTTAAAATAGGAAGAAATTTTCAATTTCTTAATATTAATAATCTGATAGAATAACAAATGATATATGACATACATGTATTTCGTTGATAAAGTATGATGTACAAGATGTAAGAGGTGACCTATGGATAAAGAGGAAAAGTCATTGACACAAGAGGGTTTAAGAAATCAATGGGGAAGTTCTGAAGTAGTAAAAAAAGATTTCTTATTAATACCCATTTACATCGCTTTTCAAATTTTAATGCCAATTATTATTGTATTCGGTGTTCTAGGTGTTCATGCGATGATAACGCAAGATCCACCACCACTATATTTATATAATTTGATGTTGAGCGTCAGTTTCGTTATAGCGCAATTTATTGTTATCGTGTCATTTTTTGCATTACATAAACTTTATATTGCTGATGTGGTATTTAGACAATTTTGCATTGTTAAACGTAATTACTTACCATTAATAGTTACTGTGAGTATCAGTGCATTATTGCTATATTATACTTTTAATTATGTAGCGCAGAAACTACCTAAACCTTTAAGTTATGATGTAACTCAAGCGCAACTTCGTCTTGAAGGTCTATTCAATCATCCAATTGCAATTGTGTTTTCTTTTATTACAGTGGTTGTATTACAACCTTTAATTCAAGAATTAATTTATCGACATTTAATCATTCATGAACTCGGAAAAAAGCTGAATTTGATGGTAGTTATTGTATTGAGTATAGTGATAGAAGTAAGTGTACAGGTATATGACTTGATATCCATAATGGAAGTGATACCGTATTTAATATTATCAATTGGCACTATCATTATTTACATAAGAAGTGGAAAGAATTTAGTAGCATCATATCTTTATCATAGCTCTGTACATTTGGTGATATTTATTACTACAATGGTAGAGAAGTTCTTTTAATTTTTGATAATAGTTGAAATTTACATATTCAAAAAGAATAGATAGGGAGAGACTTATGACAAATGAATATGAACATTCGCAAGAAACATCTAAGCATTCACAACTAAACAATGAATTTGCATCAAAACGAATTGTTAAACGTGATTTCTGGCTTATACCAGGCTACTTAATTATTAATATTGTTTTGCCGTTGATATTAACAATAGTTGTAATGATTACGATTGTAGCTATTACGGGTCAGACCTCACAAGATCCTTTTATAAAACAATTAATGGGGATTAATCAAATTTTTGTCTTATTAGGACAGTGTCTGTTATTACTATTATTTTATTTAATGCATCGCAAATCACTTATTCCATTAGCAATTCAACGCTTTAAAGATTTGAAAAAACATATCATACTGATTATTGTTGTTCTCATTGCGATGTATTTAGCACAATTTTTATACGGAAACTTAATAGAATTGCTACCTGAAAAATATCAGTTTAATAATACTGAAAATAATAAACAAATTGAGGAACTCTTTAAGACGAGATGGATTTGGCCAATATTATTTTTAGATATAGTAATCGTTACGCCAATCGTTGAAGAATTACTCTTTAGACATCTCATTATTCATGAACTCGGTAAGAAATTAACATATGGTGCAATGTACGTTGTATCAGTATTATTCTTTGCTGGATTACACGTACTAAGCGCATCATCTCCATTTGAAGTTGGGCCATATTTAATTATGGCAATTGGATTTGTAGTTGCGTATCACTGTAGTGGTCGTAACTTAGCAATCACCATTACGTTGCATATGATAAATAACTTAATTTCATATCTCTCTATTATTATTTCGATTATTTGGTAATCGATTTACTCGGATTGAAGTGAGATACAGTGAATCAATAAATGTTAACTTGAATTCGCTTATCTTACTTCTTTTTTTGTTATTATAGATATAAATGATGCTAGAACAGGTTAAATAAAAAAGTATTTTAATTTATTTTTCAATAAAAGTAATAGTTAAGAGGAGGTTAGTAACAGATGTTATTAAACATCAAAAATTTATCATATAAAGCGGATAGACGTATGATACTCAAAAATATCAACTTTCAATTAAATGAAGGTGAAGCAGTAGCGATCATTGGTCCATCTGGTAGTGGGAAGAGTACATTTTTAAAGCAGATTAATAATCTAATTAGCCCGACAGATGGGGAACTTTATTTCAAAGATAAGCCATTCAATAACTATCCTCCTGAAGAATTGCGTATGAAGATAAGTTATCTCATGCAACAGAGTCAACTTTTTGGTGAGACGATTGGGGATAACATGTCATTTCCAGCGTTAGCTCGTGAAGCGCACTTTGATAAGGAAAAGGCACTCGATTTATTGAAGAAAGTGAACTTAGGTCAGTATGATTTAAACTCTAAGATTGAACATCTATCCGGAGGTGAACGTCAAAGGATTACGATTGCACGTCAACTTATGTATCGTCCGGATATATTATTGCTAGATGAATCTACAAGTGCACTCGACACGCAAAATAAGCACATTATTGAACAAATGATTTTTGACATGGTTAAAGAAGGTGTCGCAGTCTTATGGATTACGCATAGTGATGACCAGAGTATGAGACATTTTCATAGAAGAATAACAATTAGTGATGGTGAGATAACGAAAGAGGAGGCGTTAAATCAGAATGAGTAATACAGCCCTTTGTTTAACTGCATTATTATTATTAATTCCAATCTTTATTTCGTATAAAGAAGGGTTACATATTATTAAAGATTTAGTAGTAGCTTCCGTACGTGCAGTTGTACAGTTAATCATCTTAGGTTTTATATTGCACTATATTTTCAAAATAGATCAAGCATGGATATTAATGTTAGCAGTGTTAATCATTATTATAAATGCATCGTGGAACACAATTAACCGTGCTTCTCCTGTTATGCATCATGTCTTTTGGATTTCATTTATCGCTATATTTATTGGAACTGCTTTACCACTAACTGCTACTGTATTAGCTGGAGCAATTGATTTCAAAGCAAATGAAGTTATCCCGATAGGTGGTATGTTAGCGAATAATGGCCTTATCGCGATTAATTTGGCTTACCAGAATTTAGATCGAGCATTTGTTAAAGATATTACCGATATTGAATCTAAGCTTACATTAGCCGCCACACCTAAATTGGCTTCTAAAGCATCAATTAGAGAGAGTATACGACTTGCTATCGTACCTACGATAGACTCGGTAAAAACATATGGCCTAGTTTCTATTCCAGGGATGATGACAGGCTTGATTATTGGTGGCGTACCTCCACTACAAGCGATTAAATTCCAATTACTTGTTGTATTTATCCATACCACAGCCACGATAATGTCAGCTTTAATTGCGACTTATTTAAGCTATAATCAATTCTTTAACGTGCGTCATCAATTAGTGGCGCGTAATAGTGCACTCAATGCACCCGATGAAGAAGCGAAAGATAATTAAATTAAAAAGTCAGCTTTCACTTGATTCTCCAAATGAAAGCTGACTTTTAATTTACTATGCTGTATCCACCAATACGATATGGAAATGTACACCTTGTTTAGATGGTAATAGTGTAATTGAACCATGATGATAATTAACAGCGTCTTTTATGATAGATAAACCGATACCATGTTGAGCTTTATTCGTTTTAGACGTATACGACTGTCTAAATAGTGCATCAATATTAGCGTGAGGTAGGCCTTGTCCGTCATCCATATAATCAATCATCAAGTTATTTTCAATTTTAGAAATAGTTATCTTTATGCTAGGGTTGATCTCATTATGATCAATACTATTATTGATTAAATTTATCAGAAGTCTCTCGAAATACAATTTATTCCCATAAAACGTTGATTCATCTTCAAGATGAAAGTCGCATGTTAGGGATTGATAACCAATAATTTGAGCAATTCGATTAACTGTTGATTGAATAGGAAAGTTCTCTTTATCATGCTTCATCTGATTGGTTTCCATATCAAACGATTGATTCAAGCTATCAATCAAATCACTCATAAACGTTGCTTTCTCCGAAATAAGTTGAACATAAGATTGTGACGCTTCATCAGCTTGTATTAGTTTAGAGTATCCATAAATCGTTGTAAGTGGTGATTTTAGATCATGAGAGATTTGACTAATCCACTTCGATTTATAATATGACATTTGATTATGATAAAACTTATCAGACAACATTTGTTCATTCAATTTCGACAAAGATGCGTCCAGTTCCGGATATGTTCGACTATTCTTAAATCGCTTACGTTTCGACGTAGGCTGATGTAGTTTACCTAAAGACAAATTGCCAATCCAATCAATGTAAAAGGATAACGGTCTTGTAAGACGTTTTGAAATTAGAATGGCCGTTAAAGCAATTAAGATGATGTTAGCAACGATGAACGAAATGAAAAGTACAATATACGTATTCTTGCTATCATTAAAGGCTTTGCCAAAGTTATCATTCCACAGTATAGTTCTTTGACCTGGATTCTTCACAAATTGAAGTTCATTATTTGAAATCAAATAGTTGTAATGATTGAAATCTAAAGATGATAAACTATCAAGTAGTTGTGATGTTTTGATTTCATCGCTATTTGTTATTTTAGGTTGTTTCATTTTATTTCTATAGATATAAACAAGATACGTGCCTTCTTTTGATACAACAGAATTCGCGTTATTTATGTTTTTTAATAGCGTTGGTTTTATATTTGTATTACGTTTCCATTTTGGGTAGAGAATGTCACCATTTTTACGGACGAAATATAAATCAACGTTACTCTTCTTGGCTAACGATTTAAGATTGTCATTTGGTTCTTTGGCAACTCCGTATGTTTCTAAATAGGTTGGTTCAATTTCGTTAATATCCCAATAAATATTAGGTAAAACTTTGAAAAACAATATAATTATTAATACGCACGTGATAGTGAAATTTAGAAGTACAAATATAGTCATATATTTAAGAAACTTTAATGTAAATTTATTGATCATTGCCATCTTCCTTGAACATGTACCCTTTGCTGCGTACAGTTTTAATCATCTTAGGTGAATTAGGAGTCGCTTCAATCTTCTTACGCAAAGTTCTAATATGTACCATCAAAGTGTTATCATCGACACCTGTATCGTATCCCCATACTTTAGCGTAAAGCTGATCTTTCGTAAGTACTTGGTTCTTATTTTTAACAAGATACGTTAATAAATTATATTCACGATTCGTAAGGTTTATTGGTTTATCATTAATACACACCTCCATACTATTGAAGTTAATAGTTAAATCATTATAACGATACATCGACTGATCTTTATCATTTAAATGTAAAGACACTCTATAATATAACTCCATAGGATCAAAGGGTTTCTTAATATAATCAACTGCACCTTGTTCGAAGCCTTTATAAACATCTAAATGTGTTGTTTTAGCAGTAACTACGATAACGGCTGTATCATTTAAATCAATATATTTCAATAACTGATAACCATCTTCAGACTTTAAATTTAAATCTAATAATATAACTTGAAAATTGAAGTTCAATAATTCAAATTTTGCATCTTTAATATTATCAACGGATTTAATGTGTCGTATCCCTTTTGTACTTAAAGATAATTTCATTAACTCATTAATATCTTTATCATCTTCAATAATAAGTACTTCGCCGTTCATTTAAACCACCTCAATATCTATCTTATATAACTTTTTAACATTTAACTATTCCGATAATAATTATTTAAGTAAAAATTAAGATTAAACTAAGTAGTATTTAATTTGAAAATTTTACTATATAACTAAATCATTGAACGAAGGAGCAAATTATATGAAAGTTATATCCCATCTGCTTGGAATTATGATTACACTACTTGCACTATTTAATATACTTAGATTTTTAATAAGCCTAGTTGAAAGTTATTTTAATATGAATTTTGGTTTTGATTTTGTATTGCATAATAATTATGTGACTTACGGTGCAATTGCATTACTTGTTCTTTCAGCATTTCTACAAGAACTTATCGAACATCAATACAACAATAATGAAAGTCTCTTTTAAAACATTGGGGAAGAAAAATATAAGTGAATATTATATAATGGAACAGTTACGAAACTTGAAGAACAGTGCGTAGCTGTTTTTTATGTAAAAATGATTAAATGAAAGGGGTATGAATGATGTCTGTTATGCGGATAGCCACATTTATCATCAGCGTATTTATTGTAGGTATGGTTGAAATGATGGTCGCTGGTATCATGAATTTAATGAGTGATGACTTAGGTGTTTCAGAAGCGATTATTGGACAACTTGTCACGCTTTATGCATTAACCTTTGCAATATGTGGACCTATACTTGTTAAATTAACCAATCGATACCCTGCACGTCCCGTATTACTATGGACTTTAGTCATCTTTATAGTAGGGAATGGCATTATCGCCGTAGCGCCTAACTTTACGATTTTAGTCATCGGACGTATATTATCATCAGCCGCTGCATCATTAATTATCGTCAAAGTCTTAGCACTAACAGCAATGCTAACGATACCTAAGAACAGAGGTAAGATGATTGGCGTTGTCTATACTGGATTTAGTGGTGCAAATGTCTTTGGTGTGCCAATCGGTACGATGATTGGTGATTGGATTGGTTGGCGTTTCACATTCGTATTTATTATTGTTATTAGTCTTATTACCGGCTTATTAATGTTGAAATATCTTCCAACCACTACAGAACTCAATCAAGCCAATAGAATGTATAATAACGTTTCCGATGATAATCAAGTTACAACTCATATTGTTCGACCAGTTGAAATCGTTAAGTTTTTAGCGATTACATTGCTTATTCTAATCGCTAATTCAGTGACGTTTGTATTTATCAATCCACTTATTTTAGAGAATGGTCACTCCATGGGCTATGTATCATTAGCGCTACTCGTTAATGGTGTTGCCGGTGTTGTTGGTACATCAATGGGTGGTGTGCTAGCTGATAAGTTGACTAGTAAGCGATGGTTAATTATTGCTTTCACAGTATTTATTATAGTTATGTTAGCTATTAATTTAATTTTATCTACAACAATACTATTATTAGTTGGACTCTTTATTTGGAATATCGTGCAATGGAGTACGAACCCTGCGATTCAAAGTGGTATTATCGAACATGTTGAAGGTGACACAAGTCAAGTAATGAGTTGGAATATGTCTTGTCTTAATGCAGGTATTGGTTTAGGTGGTATTATCGGAGGCCTTGTTGTTTCAAATATGAATGTTGAAGCGGTCACGTTTGTAAGTGCCTTTATAGGTTTATTAGGACTGATTATTGTACTTACATTAAAGAACGTACATTATGCTAAAAGTTAATATCATATAACCATTTTAAACCCGTGATGGATGCGTGCATCTATCACGGGTTTTCCTTATTTATATACACGTGGTTCTATGCGATTTATCGAGTAAGGTTCGTAGGGCATGGTGCCTGTTCTAGCGTAATGAACTAAGTCACTTATCATACGTTTGCTTAATTCGAACTCATTGTTTGAAATTTTAATAGAGTGACCTTGTAGTATATCCATCTTACCGAACCAGAAGACTAAATCTAAAATATGATAAGCACTTGCAAAATGAACATGTTCAGGTCGAGCCCAATCAAAGCGTAACAACCAACGATAAGAATTATTACTCATTTGTTGAAGTAACATAAATGTAGGCTGTTTAAAATATAACTCCGTCACGACATATGCTTGTTGTTTTCCAGTTTGAACACGACTGAAATCGACGTGGATATGATTTAATTTCATGACATCAACGAAACGTTGAGGGTTCAGTTTACGTGATTCATTTCGGATATAACAATCGCCTTCATCTTTCGTATAGCTTAATACAATCGGTTTGTTGAATTCAGATAGAGGCCTATACATCTTGCTATCTTTAATCGGTTGATATATTAATTCTAAGCCTTTAGATTTGCCACGTGCTTTCTCCTCATATGCCATTAATTGTAGAATGGCTTGATCATCTAAATCGTTTATACTTTTTCCGGAAAAGTGTTGTTGCATTAAATCATCAAAATATTGTGCTTTCATCATGCCAGTTTCTGCTGAATCTAACTGCAATATGCCACTTAATAACATGACTTGATTATAATAGTGGTCAAGTTGTGGTTGCTGCATCAATGCTTGAATACTCATACTGCCTGCTGATTGACCCCATAATGTAACATTGTTAGGATCTCCACCAAAATACTCAATAAAATGTGCAACCCACTTTAATACCGCAATTTGATCAGATAGACCGTTATTTTTATCGTAGTGCGCGTTAAAGTAAGACCAATCTAGAAATCCTAATGCACCTAATCGATAGTTGAACGTAATCACAATGACATCATGTAGCTCAACAATATGTTCTGGAGTATATAATTCTGCTGAACCATGACCATTTATAAAGCCACCACCATAAAAGTAAATGATTACAGGTTTCTTTGCTTTGCCAGTCGATTGACGCCAAATGTTTAAATGTAGGCAATCTTCATTAAGTTGAAATTTCTGTTTCGTAGTTGAAAAGAACGTTTCTAATTTATTGAATGGTTGTGGAGGGATTGCTCTGAATTGTGTAGCATCAACCAATGTATCATAACTATAGATAGGACTAGCGTGTTTAAAACGACGATGTCCAATAGGGGGGTATGCATAAGGAATGCCTAGAAATAAATCTAAATTCTTATGTGTCAAACCTTCAAAAGCACCATACTTCGTATTAATTATTACCATCAGATCATCACCCAACATTTATCAATTACTTTAACTATAGCATTATTTTATAAGTTGAAAGATATTGAATGCTGTTCTATTCTAAAAAGAGCCTGTGACATAATTCAATGACTCAGGCTACAAATATATATT
>NZ_KV840129.1:16251-72219 GCF_001839115.1 Staphylococcus sp. HMSC62B09 | reverse complement strand
ATATATATTGGCAGTAGTTGACTGATTTAAAAATACACTTTTAACAAGCTTTTTTAATTCTAGTCAACCTTGCTTGGTGGGCGGGGCCCCAGCAAAGAGAATTTCGTTAAGAAATTCTACAAGCTAAGCAAGTTGGGGTTCGGGGCCCCAGCAAAGAGAATTTCATTAAGAAATTCTACAAGCTAAGCAAGCTGGGGATACAACGAAATAAATTTTGAAAAATATTATTTCTGTCCCACTCCCTACAATATTAATCATTATGTTGTTGGATTGCTTCTTTTCTATCAGCTTCCTGTTGTTCTGCTTCCATTGTATCTTCTTTCATTTGTTTATTAATCTTCTTAGCGCGTTTGTAATATACACTCTTGAAGTGACTTGTAATACCAATTCTATAAAAGACAAGTGCTAAAACTATTATAACTAGGAAATCGTAAGGGTAGTGTATTAAGTTAATACCTTTAAACTCTTTACTACCGATAAATGACATACAAGCTAATAAGATTAAGTAGACAATAATCCATATACTTCCGCCAATTTGTTTTTTAGTGTTTTTCCAATTCATTTTATACTCATAGAAGAAATAAATTGGTAATCCTAAAATAATAATCAATATAACTTCAGCTGTGGTTGGCCACATCGCCCAATAAATTGCTAATGAAGCAAGTACAAATGATAATGGTGCCATTACTTTTAACATCGTGCCTCGGAATGGTCTGTGTAATTTAGGTCCCATTTCACGTAACGACATTACCGTAGTTGGTCCTGTTAGGTAAGCGACTAATGTTGCTGTTGAAATAACAGCGGCTAATACACCCCAATCACGGAATAACGTCACCATGACCATACTGATGATCGCATTAAATACGATGGCTACACGTGGAATGTTATAAGTTGTATTAATTTTACCTAAGAACTTAGGAATATGACCATTACGTTCCATTGCATTTAATACACGACCAGTAATCGCAACAAATGAAACGCCTGTACCAAATGGTGAAACAACTGCTTCGATGTATAGCAAAATAGCTAACCAGTTGATGCCTAATAAGATTGCCATGTCTGCGAATGGTGAATTGAAGTTGATACCACTCCAACCATGCTCATGAATCATTGATTGTGGCATTGATGTAATAAATGTACTTTGTAGTATGATGTACAGAATTGCGCTCAACGTTAATGAAATTGCAATGCCACGTGCAATATTCTTTTCAGGATTTTTAATTTCAGATCCCATATTAATGATTGTTTGGAATGCATTAAATGAGAAGATGATTCCTGATGTTGTTGTTGCTGCAAAGATTGGTGCACTACCGTACGGCATAAATTCGCCAATAGATGAACCGTAGTTACTAGTGTCGAAACCTGAAAGCATTAACATGATGATTGTTAGTAACGGTACACCTAATTTAAAGAACGAAATTAAACTAGTGAAAGACGTTAATAATTTAACTGACCAATAGTTTAATAAAGAAAAAATAATGATAATGACATAGACAGCGAATAATCCTGTCGTACTGATTGAACCATTATGCATTAATGCAGAAGTTGGTTTGGCCCAATCCCAGGGCCATGAACTGATGTATTGTACAGCGGATACTGCTTCAATTGGAATGATAGTAACTAATGATACCCAGTTTGCCCATGCGGCAATAAATCCTAACAATGAACCGTGTGAGTATTGAGCATAGTTACTCATACCACCAGATTGCGGAAACATTGTTCCTATTTCAATATAGTTATAAGAAATCGTTCCTATAACTATAAACCCGATAATCCAAGATAAAATGGCTGCAGGACCAGCTGCAGAAGAAGCTTCCCATGCACCAAATAACCAACCTGAACCAATTAAACTTCCTAGTCCTAATAATACAAGTTGGACCAGATTGATTTTACCTTCGTTATGATTTTGTCCCATAAATACTCCTTTATGTTGTTTTAATATTCATCAAAAATGATACGTTTTAATTATACGCTTATCATTTCATTAGTCAATTTATGATTTTGTAAATTTACAAATGATTGTGTAATTAATAGTTATTTATTGACTTAAATAATATAATGATTGTATTGTTATCAAACTAACGATATGAGGTGACCAAGGTGCCAGAGAAACAATCCGATAAACAGGTATTAGCTTTTTTAGAAAAAGAAAGTCAATGGAAGGAATCTTATCAATATTTAAGAAATTTAATATTTGATGAGTCAGAATTAGAAGAAGCATATAAATGGATGCATCCAACATATATCATTAATGATAAAAATGTTATAACGATTCATGGTTTTAAATATTATGTAGCGTTACTATTTCATAAAGGTGCAATTTTAGAAGATAAATATAAAACGCTAATTCAACAAACAGAGCGAGTTCAAGCAGCAAGACAATTACGCTTTAAAACACTGGATGAAATTAAAGCGAGTCGAGATGAAATTTTATATTATATTAATGAAGCCATTGAAGTTGAAAAAGCCGGCAAGAAAGTTGAAATGAAGAAGACAGAGGACTATGAAATACCTGAAGAATTACAGCAAGCATTCAATGATAATCCTAAGTTAGAAGAGGCATTTTACAAATTAACGTCTGGTAGACAGCATCAGTACATATATCACATTTCACAAGCGAAGCGCAGTCAAACAAGACAAAGCAGAGTTGAAAAATATATTGACCATATTCTTGATGGTAAAGGCATGTATGATAAATAAATGTTAAGAAAAAAGCTTTTAATCTTCATCTGTAGAGATGTCGATTAAAAGCTTTTATTTAAATCAAGTTAAAATGTATCGATGTGTTAATTCAAATTAGCCATTTAATTTAACTAAAATTTTAGCTTGAGATTTATCGTTTACTAATTGTTCGAATCCAGATTCAACAATGTTTTCTAATTCAATTTCATCTGTTACTACGCTCTTAACATCTAAGCTACCGTTCGCAATTAAATCAATTGTTTGTTGGAATGTAGTAGGTGAGTATGCAATTGTAGATGTTAATTGAACACCTGAGTTAGTTAATAACATTGGGTCGAAATCAACTGCATGAGCAAAGATTGATACGATGACAACTGTACCTCTTGGACGCGTAACTTGTACTGATTGAGATAATGTTACGCCAACACCAGCAACTTCAAATGTAACATCTACACCATTTTCAGTATGTTCGTTAATAAAGTCTACAGGATTTGTATTACCAGAGTTAACTACATGCGTAGCGCCGACTTCTTTAGCTTTAGCTAAACGCTCTTCAGATAAATCAAATACGAAGATTTTACTTGCACCAGCTGCTTTAGCTGCAACAATTGTTAATAAACCAATTGGACCAGCACCAAATACTGCTACTGTATCACCAAATAATAATTTACCTTCTTTAACTGCTTGAACCGCAACTGCAGTTGGTTCTACTAAAGCACCTTCTTTATCAGATACACTTTCAGGTAATGCATATACATTTTCTTCTGGTGCATTTGTAAATTCTGCAAAGCCACCATCAGAACCTAAACCGATAAATGAATAACCATCATATAAGTCAACACTTTCATCTTTCTCATGTTTAGATACAGTTGGGTTAACAACCACACGGTCACCTTTTTTATATTTAGTAACGTCTTTACCAACTTCTTCAACAACACCAGCAAACTCATGACCTAAAGTAACAGGTGCTTTTTGTCCAAGTAGTGGATCAGGTTTATCTGTAGAGATGAAGACTGGTCCTTCTAAGTATTCATGTAAATCAGTTCCGCAAATACCTGCCCATGAAACTTTTACTTTTACTTCATTGTCTTTTAATTGCTTAGGTTCACGATCTTCCACGCGAACATCTTTTTGACCATACCATACTGCTGCTTTCATTATTACAACATCCCTTCGATAAATACTTATTACACCTATAGACTAATACTATTAATTTCGTAATGCAATTTTGAATACAGCTTTATAATATTTATTTAGAAAAGTTTGACAATTTCATGAATTTTATTGTCAGCAACTTTATTTTCGACAGTTTTTAACTTGATCATGCTTGAAGCAACTTAAAAAAATTGTAATTGTGAAATTTTTTAATCTTTTCATATAAGAAATGTTTCAAAAAATTATATAGGGTATATAGATATAAAAGATGAAAAAAGCTCGAATTATATTGAAATTGAATTAATCAAAATTTTATGAAGTAAAGGCCATGAGGCTCTTGTTTAACTTATTACGTATTTGTTTAACAATGGGACTACTGGCCTTTTTGTTTTATGAGCTTTTTTATCTGGCAACAATAGGAAGGAGCAATCTAATGACGTTAAGTATTAAAAACTTAACAAAAATTTACTCTGGCAATAAAAAAGCAATAGATAACATTTCATTAGATATTGAATCTGGTGAATTTATTGCCTTTATTGGGACAAGCGGTAGCGGTAAAACGACAGCTTTACGAATGATTAACCGAATGATTGAAGCCACTGACGGCACAATTGAAATGAATGGGAAGAATGTTCGAAATATGAATCCAGTTGAATTACGTAGAAGTATTGGCTATGTTATTCAACAAATTGGATTGATGCCTCATATGACCATTAGAGAAAATATTGTCTTGGTACCAAAGTTGCTTAAATGGTCTAAAGAGAAGAAGGATGCTAAAGCAAAAGAATTAATCAAGTTAGTAGACTTACCTGAAGACTATTTAGATCGTTATCCATCAGAATTGTCAGGTGGTCAACAACAACGTATTGGTGTCGTGCGTGCATTAGCTGCAGAGCAAGATATCATCTTAATGGATGAACCTTTTGGTGCATTGGATCCAATTACGAGAGACACTTTACAGGATTTAGTTAAAGATCTTCAAAAGAAATTAGGGAAAACATTTATTTTCGTGACACATGATATGGACGAAGCGATAAAGCTCGCAGACCGAATTTGTATCATGTCTAAAGGGAAAGTTGTTCAATACGATACACCGGATAATATTCTTAGAAATCCTGCCAATGATTTCGTTAGAGAATTTATTGGACAAAATAGATTGATTCAAGATCGTCCGAATATGAGAACGGTTGAAGATGCGATGATTAAACCTGTTACGGTAAATGCCAACGACACGCTCAATGACGCAGTCAACGTTATGCGACACAGACGTGTCGACACAATATTTGTTGTTAACAATCATCATCATTTACTTGGATTCCTAGATATTGAAGATATTAACCAAGGGTTACGTCAACGTAAGGAATTAATCGATACAATGCAACGAGATGTTTACAAAGTCCATATTGATTCTAAATTACAAGACTCCGTACGTACGATATTAAAGAGAAACGTTAGAAACGTACCAGTCGTTGATAATGACAACGCACTTATAGGTCTAATTACACGTGCTAATCTTGTCGACATTGTCTATGACTCTATTTGGGGTGAAGAAGATGATGAGATGACATTGTCTGATTCGCACATGAATGATGTCGAACGCGAAAATGAGTTAGGTAACATCGAAAAAAATGAACATGCCGAAGACCGTCCAAATGACGCTACAACAAAGCAAAAAGATGTTACAGATAGATTAGATACGCATGATGTGAAGAATTCTGATCATTCGGGAGTTGATCGTTAATGCGCCAATTTTTCCAAGAATATGGAAGCCAACTTGTATCGAAAACGATAGAACACTTTTACATATCAATTATCGCGTTATTAATTGCGATTGTAGTTGCGGTTCCGTTAGGCATTTTATTATCTAAGACGAAACGTACTGCAAATGTAGTGTTAACGATAGCGGGTGTGCTTCAAACGATTCCGACGTTAGCAGTATTAGCCATTATGATTCCAATCTTTGGTGTAGGTAAGACGCCAGCGATTGTCGCATTATTCATTTATGTATTGTTACCAATTTTAAACAACACAGTTCTAGGAGTACAAAATATTGATAAGAATATCATCCAAGCTGGAACAAGTATGGGTATGACAAAGATGCAGTTAATGAAAGATGTCGAATTGCCATTAGCCTTACCACTTATACTTAGTGGTATACGTTTATCAAGTGTATACGTAATCAGCTGGGCTACATTAGCTAGTTACGTTGGCGCTGGTGGACTCGGTGATTTAGTCTTTAACGGATTAAATTTATATCAGCCACCAATGATTATTAGTGCTGCAATTCTTGTAACGTGTCTAGCTTTACTTGTCGATTTCATACTTTCTTTTATTGAAAAGTGGGCCGTGCCTAAAGGGCTTAAAGTATCTAGATAAATACAAAGGGAGGATTTTAAAATTATGAAAAAGTTAAAACTTACTTTCATACTTCTTACTATGTCTCTCATCGTATTATCTGGATGTAGTTTACCAGGTTTAGGCGATGGTGACGGTAAAGATAGTGTGAAAATTACTGCCACAGAAACTAGTGAAACAAAAATTATGGCAAATATTGAAAAATTAATGATAGAACATTATACAAATGGCAAAATTAAACCTACTATTGTTGGTAATTTAGGTTCCAGTATTATTCAACATAATGCATTACAACGTGGAGATGTGAATATGTCAGCAGTAAGATATACTGGAACAGAATTGACGAGTGTACTTGATGCCCCACCAACAAAAGATACTAAAAAAGCAATGTCAGAGTCACAAAGATTATTTAAAGAAAAATATAATCAGAAATATTATGACTCATTTGGGTTTGAAAATACGTATGCATTCATGGTTACTAAAGAAGTAGCTGAGAAATATCATTTAGAAAAAGTTTCAGACTTAAAAAGATATAAAGATGAATTACGTTTAGGTATGGATACACAATGGATGAACCGTGCTGGTGATGGATATCCAGCTTTCCAAAAAGACTATGGGTTTAAATTTGCGAGTGCACGCCCAATGCAAATTGGTTTGGTGTACGATGCTTTGAAAAATAAAAAATTAGATGTTGCTGTTGGTTATTCAACAGATGGACGTATCGCTGCTTACGATTTGAAAATCTTAAAAGATGATCGTAAATTCTTCCCACCATATGATGGAAGTCCATTAGCCACTGAAAAATTAATCAAAGATCACCCTGAAATTGATAAAGCACTGAAAAAATTACAGGGACAAATTAGTACTAAAGAAATGCAGAAATTAAACTATGAAGCGGATGGAAAAGGTAAAGAACCTGCCGTTATTGCAGAAGAATATTTGAAGAAACATAATTATTTTGAAGATGACAGTAAGAAAGGTGGTCAAAAATAATGAAAGGTAACTTGTTAAGCTCACTTTATGAATACTATACCTTGAACTTTGGCTATCTTATGGAACTCTTTTTCAAACATTTATTAATGTCTATTTATGGTGTGTTATTCGCTTGTATTATTGGCATTCCGATAGGGATATTAATTTCAAGATATACGAAGTTATCATGGCCTATTATTACTATCGCGAATATTATCCAGACAGTTCCAGCAATCGCAATGTTAGCAATACTTATGCTAGCACTTGGGTTAGGTCCTAATACTGTAGTGTTTGCAGTATTCTTACATGCGTTACTTCCAATTATTAAGAATACGTACACTGGCATTACCGAAGTAGACTACAATATTAAAGATGCAGGCAAGGGGATGGGAATGACTAAGAATCAAGTCATGCGTATGATTGAATTGCCATTGTCATTATCAGTGATTATTGGTGGTATCCGTATTGCTCTAGTTGTAGCGATTGGTATTGTGGCAATTGGCTCATTTATTGGAGCTTCAACACTAGGGGATATTATTATACGTGGTACAAACTCTACTGATGGTACGGTTTATATACTTGCTGGTGCCATTCCAATTGCGTTAATTGCGATTATTATAGATTTAGGATTACGCTTCTTAGAAAAGAAACTTGATCCAACAAGTAATAGTAAGAAACGAGACAATAAAGTTCAAAGCATCAATTAATGGTTGCAAACCGAAAAGAACCTGAACACAACATTGTGTTCAGGTTCTTTTTAAAATGTTTAGAATAAAATTGAAGCTAATGGTGGAACAATGGCAACGATAATTACGCCAACGATAACAACGGCGATACTACCCATTGACTCTTCAGTTTCACCAAGTTCTTTGGCTGAAGCTACGCCAAGTGTATGTCCACTCGTACCAAGTGCTAAACCACGAGCAATTGGATTTGAAATTTTAAACCACTTAACAATTTTAGTGCCTAATGCAGAAATAACAACGGCATTTAGAATAACGGCTAATGACGTTAACTCTTTAACGCCGCCAATACCTTGTGATACTGGAAGGGCGATCGCAGTTGTAGCAGCTTGTGGTAGCATTGAAGCACCAATTTGATTGCCTAATTGGAATACAATAGCTACTAAGTAAATTAAGATAAGTGCGATTAACGTTCCAATTGCGATACCACCAAAAATCTGTAGCCAATATTTTTTGAGTACATCACGTTTTTTATATAAAGGGATGGCGAAACTAATTGTTGCTGGCTCTAAGAAGAAGTTAATAATGTCTCCACCTATTTTGTAATTTTCATAACTAATACCTGTTACTTTTAAAAATACGATCCCCGCAACCATTGCTACAAAAAGTGGTGCTAGTAAGAAGAAACCGTTCGTTTTTTTATAGAAATATTGTGCAATGACAAATGGTATTAATGAGACTAATATACCAAAATACGGTGTTGTAATTCCTAAATGATCTACCATTAGTTACCCTCCCCAAGTTTAGTTTGTTCATTTTGTTCTTTAGATGGGAATAATGTTTTTGTTACGAACAATTGTGAGACAAATCCTACACAGATAAGTAGTAATAACGTTGAAATAATAATTAATAACAATATTAAAATTGGGTGTTGGCTTAATATTGGTAAAGAATTGATAACCGAAATTCCGGCCGGTACGAATAAGAAACTAATATTATTCGTTAATGCTGTGCCGACACCTTCAACTTGACCCAATTTGACAACACCAGTGCATAATAGGATGAATAGTAATACGAGTCCTATTACTGACGCTGGCATAGGAAATGGTATGAAACTTTCAATAATTTTAGATATAAATAGTACGATAGCAATCGTTAATGCTTGCTGAAAGAAATTATACGTTTTTGCTAACTTATGATTTCCTTTATGAGCATTACTTTGTGATTGTTTATTTGCCATATTTTAACGCTCCCTTTCTCTTTCCCTTACAAATAGAATATTATGGAAACGCTTACTATTGTGAGTTTTGTCTGTGACTTACAAAAATTAGGACGTGAGTTACAATATATTCAAGTTGAAAATCAAATAGACAAAAAAATAGCAAATGGTACGGCGTTT
This sequence comes from Staphylococcus sp. HMSC62B09, assembly GCF_001839115.1. Taxonomy (NCBI): domain Bacteria; kingdom Bacillati; phylum Bacillota; class Bacilli; order Caryophanales; family Staphylococcaceae; genus Staphylococcus; species Staphylococcus sp. HMSC62B09. The sequence continues at coordinate 62,973 of NZ_KV840129.1, read as the reverse complement.
TTCTATAAATAAAAAGTATTTAACCTAAACTTGCATAATGAAAAATGTTATTAGCAAGTGGCTAAATACTCATTAATGAAATTATATATAAGTTAATTATTCGTTCGTTTATGCAAGGCCAATTTCATGTTTAAATGCTTTCATAAATGAACGACTGACTTGAAATTTGTCTCCAGAAGTCATGGTTACTTGATAAGTATAATTGAACCAATGTTCAACGCTATCGATATGCGTTTTATTAATAATAGTCGCACGATGGATTTTAATAAATGTGTTATTCGATAATTTCTTTTCATAATAGTTAAGTGGTTCATTTGTTTGGTAAGTGCGGTTGATAGTATTTATCGTTGTTACCCCATTGTTGACTGAAACTGCCGTGATGTCGTCTTTTTGGATTACATAGATACGTTCATTCATTTCAATTGGCAGTACGGTTTGGTCTCCGTTATCATGACGTTCATCTCGTTGCATTGATTGAGTAGATGATTCACTTGTTGCATGATCTATCTCATTACTATTAGATAGTTGATGCTTAACTTTATTTACTGCTTGCTCTATACGCTCAAGTTCAAAAGGCTTGAGTATATAATCAATTGCATCAAGTTCAAAGGCTTTAACTGCAAATGTATCGTGTGCAGTGGCAAAAATAATATGTGGTGGCTGTTTCATTTTCTTTATCTTTTGTGCTAAATCTATACCACTTTCATCCATAAGATTGATATCTAAAAAGACTAAATCATATGTTTCTGATAAAAGTCTTTCTAACGTTTCTTCAATGTTTTCAGCTTCATCAATTACGTTAAATCCTGAGATTTCATTTAATAAGTAATGAAGCTCATTTCGAGCTAATGGTTCATCATCAACGATTAACGTCTTCACCTAAATATCCTCCTTTATTGTATGTGATGGTATATGACAACTTACCGTCGTTCCTAATTCTGTTGATTCAAAATGTAAAGCGGCCTTGGTGCTGTAAAGTCCTATTAACCGTCTGTTTAAATTTTCTAAGGCACTACCAGTTCCTGTCTCTGAATCAACACTCATTTGTCCAATCAATGGTAACTTATCATCATCAATTCCACTTCCATTATCACGAACGGTTAGTGTTAATTCTTCGTTGTCATGATATGCAGTCACATCAATAATATTATCTTTACGACGATGTTTAAAGGCGTGTTTAATAGCATTCTCAACTAGGATTTGAATGACGAAAGGTGGGATGAGCACATGTTTACAAGATGAATCAATATGATATTCAATTGTGAATCGATCAGGGAAGCGTGCTTGTTCTAATGCTAAGTAGGCCTCAACTTGTTGCAACTCTTTCTCCAAAGTAATGGTGTTATTTCGAGCACCTTGCAGATTTGATCTAAAGAATTGGCTTAACTGTAATAATAACTTTCTTGCCTTTTCACTATCAATACGTACGAGGGCTGAAATGGTATTAATCGCATTAAAGAAGAAGTGCGGATTAACTTGTGCTTGTAATGATTTGATTTCAGCATCTTTTAAAAGTTTACTTTGCATTTCGGCCTGACCCAATTCTAATTGACTTGAGAAGATATCTGCTAAGCCACGTGCGAGTTGTTTCGTTGATGTCGTATTATCATATTCATTTGTAAAATAAAATTTTAATGTGCCGGCTACTTCTTGATTAATCATTAAAGGAATGACGATTGCAGATGTTAAAGTACAATTTGGATTGTTGCATCCGATTTCTTCTTTAGAGTGTGCCTCTTTTAATTGACCAGTTTTTATAACATCTTTTGATAAATCAGTAATGATCGCTTTTTTTGCAACATGATGGTCACTTGCAGCACCTACATGCGTTAAAATATCTGTTCTGTTTGTGATAGCAACTGCCGATACGTTCATCAATTTCAGAATGATTTCAGCAACGGAACGTGCAGACTGTTCAGTTAAACCAGACCTAAGATACGGCAACGTTTTATTCGCTATTTCGAAAACATCATGCGTTTGAATAGCACGGGTTTGCTCTTCTTGTTTTAATGTTGAAAGTATTATAGATAAGAAGATAGCTGTCCCAATACTATTGATTAAAATCATAGGTAAAGCGATGAATTGAACAAGCGACCATGCAGACGCTGTATCGTTGGCAAAGAAGAGAATGCATGCCATTTGAATTGCTTCATTAAGTGCACCAATAATGGCACCCATTAAAACGGTTGGGTAAGTATAGTGACGCATTGTACGATAACCATAAAACCCTGATATGAGTGCGATGAAAATAGATGAAATGAGATAGGTGTATGCATTTGCACCGCCAATATAAAGGCGTGACAACCCTGATACAATGCCTACTATAATTGCGACGAAAGGTCCGCCAATTAAACCAGACATCCCTATTGTTAATACACGTGTATTTGCCATAGATGCATCGTCATTAAGGTGGTAATAAATGTTACTAGTTACAATATGTCCATTTTCAATTTCAATTCCAGTGAAATTTGAAGTTATAGCAAATAGAGCGAACAAAATTGTTAATTGCCATTGAGAACGCAATTTTTCGCGTTCACCCATCATCGTTTTAAAGTGATTAATATTCAGTAACATATAGGCGATAATAATGATTAACCCTACACGTTCAAGCAATAATATAAATAAATTAAACATAGTAAGCACCTATTCAATGTAGTTTCAGTTAAAATAATTATCCTTTCTTTAATTATAATATGGATAATTTTAACTTAATAGTTTAAAATTAAAACTTATAATTTGTAGGTATCTAATTATTGATTTATTGCACTTTTGAGTATGTTGTTAAAAATATTTATTGAAAAAGTTAGAGTATATTATTAAGTCATTTCTTCTTAATTATGATAAGGTTTTCAATGTAAACAAATTTCTAAGTGAGTGTCGTATCAAACATAAGCTAACGTCAAATAATGTAAGTCATGATGCACATGTTAATAAATTATAGAAATAAGGGACTAATTGATTAAAGTCATAGACATAAAAGGTATGACACTTATTATGGTTGCTTCATTATGACGTATATCAATTTGAGTAGATTAGTTTTAGGGTAATTTAGGAGGAATTTTTCGAGATGGAGTCATCAAAACAATTTAGGGGAGATAATAAATTACTAATTGGTATTATAATCGGGGTACTTACGTTCTGGTTATTTGCACAATCATTAGTGAACGTTGTTCCAACGTTACAGTCTTCATTTAACACAGACATGGGTACGATTAATATTGCCATTAGTTTAACTGCATTGTTCTCTGGACTATTTATTGTAGGGGCAGGAGATATTGCAGACAAATTAGGCCGAGTAAAAATGACATATATCGGCTTAGCATTAAATATTATTGGATCATTATGTTTAATCATCGCACCTGTCGCATGGTTGTTATTAGTAGGTCGTGCGTTACAAGGTTTATCAGGTGCATTAATTATGCCGTCTACACTTGCAATAATAAATGAATATTACATAGGAAAAGAAAGACAACGCGCTGTCAGTTACTGGTCTATAGGTTCTTGGGGCGGTAGTGGTATTTGTTCATTATTTGGTGGTTTCATGGCCTCAACGATCGGATGGCAGTGGATTTTTATTGTTTCAATTGCACTTTCAATTTTAGCCTTTTTCTTAATTAAACATACACCCGAGACTAAAGTTGAACCGAATGCGAATGAAACTAAAACTAAATTTGACGTTACTGGTTTAATACTATTAGTTATTACACTATTGAGTGTTAACGTGATGGTTACGCAAGCTGCAGATCGTGGACTATTCTCACCAATGATTTTATCACTTGGTGCTGTATTCTTAGTTGCGGGTATCCTGTTTATTATTAGAGAATTAAAAGCAGAGAACCCGTTAGTTGATTTTCATATTTTCAAAAATAAGGGTTACAGCGGTGCGACATTATCAAACTTTATGTTAAATGGTGTTGCCGGTGGTACACTTATTGTTGTTAATACGTATTATCAAAGTCAATTAGGATTTAGTTCACTACAAGCAGGTTTAATTTCAATTACGTACCTTGTAGCTGTGCTAGTCATGATTCGTGTTGGTGAAAAATTATTACAAAAACTTGGTGCTAAAAAGCCATTACTAATAGGTAGTGGATTTGCATTCTTAGGATTATTACTATTATCTTTAACATTTTTACCAAATGTTGCTTATATTATTTCAAGTATTATAGGTTACTTATTATTTGGTATCGGTTTAGGTACATATGCCACACCTTCTACTGATACAGCGGTTGCGGAAGCGCCTGACGACAAAGTAGGGGTAGCATCTGGATTGTATAAAATGGCATCATCTTTAGGTAATGCCTTTGGTGTTGCGATGTCTAGTACCATTTATGGTTTTGGCGCATCATTAATGAATTTACAACTAGGTGGCGCTGCTGGTGTATTATTCAATGCCGGAATTGCTTTAACCGCATTTATAGTTATCTTGATTTTAGTTCCTAAGAAATTAAGAACAAATTAATATAAATATTAGTTTTTAAAAGATAGAGATATCGAATTCAATAAGAGTTCGATATCTTTTTTAATAAATTAAAGAATAATTTATATCAAATTATCTTAAAATTGTGAATATTCCGTTTACAATATTGACTCTATAAATTTAAAGTAGTATTTTAAAAACATCATTAGAAAAAAGGGGTCGTGACTTATGAAAATAGCAATTGCAGGTTCTGGCGCGTTAGGAAGCGGATTTGGTGCGATGTTATACCGTCAAGGTTATGATGTAACGTTAATTGATGGATGGGAGCCACAAGCGAAAGCTGTTAAACAAGAAGGTTTACATATAGACATCAATGGTGAAAATCATCATCTTACCATGACGATGTATCAACATAACGATATTCCTCAAGATGCTCAATTTGATGTTATCTTTTTATTTACTAAAGCGATGCAGTTACAAGATATGCTGGAACATATTAAAGCACACATTCATGACAATACAATTATGGTTTGTACTATGAATGGTTTGAAACACGAGCGTTTAATTCAACATTATGTTGATGAATCACGAATTGTGCGCGGTGTTACTACATGGACTGCAGGATTAGAATCTCCTGGACATACGCATTTAATGGGTTCAGGTCCGGTTGAAATTGGTGCACTTGTATCTGAAGGTCAAGCTAATGTTGATGTCGTGTATGAACTGTTAGATCAATCTGGTCTTAATCCATATAAAAGTGAGCAGTTGCAACAATCAATTTGGAAGAAAATTTGTGTGAATGGTACTGCTAATGCACTTTGTACGATTTTAGAATGTCGTTTATCAAATTTGAATGAGAGTGATTATGCGAAACAGCTTATTTACAAGATTACACAAGAAATTGTACAAGTAGCAACGGTAGATGGCGTACATTTAAATGGAGATGAAGTTTACAATTATCTCATCGATTTAAATGAAAAGGTAGGCCCACATTATCCATCAATGTATCAAGATTTGATTAACAATAATCGACTTACAGAAATTGATTATATTAATGGAGCAGTTGCTCAATTAGGTAAAGAACATCATATAGATGCTCCAGTTAACCAATTTGTAGCGAATCTGGTACATGCGAAAGAACAACAACGACATGCAAAATAATGTCCACTTAGAAGGTGTGAAGGACATGTTTTCATCTAATATGCTAATACAAAGTATGTTAGTTGTGACTTAAGATTGAAATATGAAACCAATTTAATATATAAGGCTTGGAGTGAGATGTTGAATTCAAATTGAATTCGGTCTCGCTCCATTTTGAGTCGAATAATTATATCTTTGTGATTAAAATTGATACGCTAAATCCTTAATTTAATATGAATGATTTTAAATTTTTCATAAAAGGGTAGAAGAAAGTTAAGTGAATTTGAAGGAGCTGTTATTAGAATGAATCGTTCAACGAAACGTGTCATCATTACGAGTATTGTAGGTGGATTGCTAAGTGGTGCAGTTAAGATTGGTTGGGAAGCTATCGTTCCGCCTAGAACACCTGACCGTGAGAAAGAAACCCCTCCAATGACATTATTGAATCAGGTGGGATTACCAGATTCGATCAAAAAAGCAACCTATCACTATAATGGTAATGATATTCCAATAACGGTTATGGGTATTCATTATGGCTTCTCTGTAGCAAATGCTTTAGCATATGGCTTATTAGCTGAAAAATTCCCAAGAATCACAGCATTGAAAGGATCATTATTTGGCGTTGCTATACATATTGCATTTCATGAATATTTATTGCCAAAGTTGAATTTGACACCTCAGGTTAAAGACTTACCTTATGAAGAACGATTTTCAGAGTTGTTCGGTCATATTGTTTGGATGAATACTATTGATATGATTAGAGATTCAAGTAAGTAGGTTAGATTGAGATATTCATTTTCAGAAAAAGAGAAATAAAAAGGTGAGTACAATAAAGACTAAAATATTAATACAGGCGCAACAGGATTAATCGGAACAAGATTAACACAACGTTTGATTGAAGAAGGACACGAGGTTGCCGGATTTACTACATCTGAGAGAGGTAAAGAGAAATTAGAAGGACTAAACGCTAAAGCGTATATTGGCGATATCTTAAAAGTGGATACTATTGATGTAGCAATTGATGACTTTCGTCCTGAAATTATCATTAATCAAATTACAGATTTAAAAAATGTTGATATGGTAGCAAACTCAAAAGTGCGTATAGAGGGCGGTAAAAACCTAACTGATGCGGCACTTAAATATGATGTTAAAAAAGTAGTAGCTCAAAGTATTGGTTTCATGTATGAACCAGGAGAAGGACTTGCTACTGAAGAAACACCATTAGATAATCATTCAGATGGTGACAGAAAAATTACGGTAGATGGCGTGATTGGACTTGAAAAAGAAACCGCTCGTATGGACCAATATGTTGTGTTACGTTTCAGTTGGTTATATGGACCAGGTACTTGGTATGGTAAAGACGGTATGATTTATAATCAATTTAAAGATGGAGAAGTAACATTATCAGATGGTGTCACATCATTCATTCATTTAGATGATGCTGTTGAAGTATCTATTCAAGCGATGAACTTTGATACTGGTATTTATAATGTTGCAGATGATGAGCCAGTAAAAGGATCAGACTTTGTAGCATGGTATTCAAAAGAAGTTAGTGCGGATCCTGAAGTCACTATCCAACCCGTACAACCATTTGAACGTGGCATCACCAATGACAAATTTAAAGAACAAGGTGGTACACTAATCTACAATACATGGAAAGATGGTATGCATCCTTTAAAATAAGATTGTAGAAATGAAATAAAGAGGCTGGGATATTATTTCTATAGAAATAGCTAGTAAATGAGTCTTAAAAACTTCATTTGCTAGTTTCTTTATTTACAATACTTCGAATTATTGGCTCGCTTTCTTAGGAGTTAGCCTCACCCTGTAGTCTTCAGCTTGTCCTATTTTCTCAAGAGTCTCGCCAAAATACTTAGTATTTTTTATTCTTATACAAGAACTTAATATCCCAGTCTCTTTTTAGTATGTTTTGCTCTTTATTGAGTTAGTCATTGTGATTTGTAGACTTACTTCTACGCTGTTCTTCAATTTGTTTACGTAACTGATCTCCAGCAGCTTTGCCTACTTTTGCATAATGGCTATGTGCAAAATGCATTTGAATAATTAAAAACGTTGCACTTATCGCCCAGTATAAACTTAAGGCTGAAGCAGATTGCAGTGATGCATAAATAATAAATAATGGAGATAACACCATCATGACATAGTATGTGCGGCGTTCTTCTTTTGGATAATGCATTGCATTGACCAAAGGTTGAATGAGGTAAAGTAAAGCTGCTATAAATGTCATGATTAAATCCGTATGCATTAAATTGAACCATAAAAAGTGAGGGTGCTCGATAATACCACCACTCGTTGGATATTTAATACAAGCGTATAAACCTAATAAAATAGGGATTTGGATTAATATTGGCAAAGTTCCAACTAGGCTTTTGAATGGATTAATACCATAGTTGTTGTACTTTTTCATTAATAATTTATTAGCTGCAGTACGTTCTTCTTGTGTATCAGCATTCTTTAGTTTATCTTGCAGTTTCTCAATTTCTGGTTTAACTACCTGAGTTTTACCTCTCATAATGTGAATGTTTTTCACTTGGATAAACATTAGTGGCATTAGTACAAGACGTATGATAAGTACAATGACAATAATGGCTAATCCATAATTCTCATGGAATGTTTGACCTAAGAAGTGAAGTAACATATCCATTGGCTTAACAAATATAGTATAAAAGAACCCATGTTGATCTTCTTTATGAGAATAGTCACATCCACCCAATAATATGACAACACTCATTATGAATAAGGACCATTTTTTTCTCATTTATAATCTCCTATATGCTTGAGGTCTTTAATAATCTTAGTCTTTAATATGTTTAGCTTAACATATTCGCATGATAAGCGTAGCGGTTAATCTCAATTTTATGACTTTGATTTATTTGTAACTGTAATTATTTTTAAAAGAGTCAAACCAAAAAGACTTGTTAATAAAGTGATGAAACCTAGTATAGTGACTTTAGCTGGTGCCGGTAGCCAAGACATAATAAATTGCCAATCAGAGCCATTTAGTAACAATGAAGGCAATACATGTAGAAGACCTAAAATTAAAATAAAGCCGATTGAAAGTATGAGTATTCGATATTTCGTGTTTCTATGTTGAACGCTTAATAGGATCAGTTGATGACTGGTGATATGACGATATAAGTAAATCAAAGTTATAGCAACCATGATCCAAATCACGATTGTAACTACAATAATCATAGTTTTGTATTGATTGATGTAGTATTGTACCGTATCAATATGCTGTCCTTGACTTAATTGCGTATTTAAATGTTTGGCAAGCGTTGGAGTATGACTAGAATAAGCATTTGCGAGAACAACAATGCCATAGTCTTTCTTAGGATTCAAAATAATATAAGAAGAATAGTTCTCAAGCGTACCTGGATGATAGATAAGTGTTTCTTGATTATCCTTAGTGACAAACCAGCCTGTTGCATATTGAGAATCATCATCGTCATTTGTTTTAACCTTTGGTTTGTGTGTAGCTTCAACTAAAGATTTTAAATGTCTTGGGGGATGAAGTTGAAATTTTATCCAAGGTTCTAAGTCATGTGTGCTAGCCATTAAATAGGCTGACGGGTTATCACCGATATTAAACTTTGGATTATCTGAGTATGCTTTATTATGTTGAATATCATACCCCTGAGCATCATCTCCGCCCTTTTTATTACTCTCTTTAGTAGAAATATGTTTCATATTTAAAGGTTTGAAAATATGTTCACTCATATAAGATGAATAGGGAGAATGAGATATATTCTGAACAATTAAACCTAAAATATCGTAATTCATATTAGCATATTCGAACTGTTCTCCTGGTCGATGGTTCAGTGAACGACCATTAATACTGTTAACAATTCCATCTAGACTATCCGTCTTTTTTGTAATTTTATCATTGTCAGTGATATCTCCTGGAATACCACTAGTTTGAGATATTAATTGATTAATAGTGATTTCTACTTTTTTTCCTTTATATTTCATATGAAAGTTAGGTATGTATTTACTTATAGGGTCATTTAATTTGATTTTCCTTTCATTGACGAGTTGCATAATGGCATATCCCGTCATTGCTTTGGAATTAGAAGCAATTTCAAAGCGTGTATTAGAGGTTACTTTTTGTTTATTTTTAATGTTTGCATACCCATAACCTTTATTGAGTAACATTTTATTATCTTTAATAATTAATACAGAGACGCCTGGAATGTGACCATCATTCATTTCGTTTTCGACAATGCTGTCCAAATAATTTTGAGAAGTAGGGCTAATCATTGAATAGTTGGGTTGCCATTTAATCATGATTGAACAAATAAATAAGATAATAACTAATACGACTCCACTGAAAAGAAATGTCTTTTTCATTTTTAATCCTCTGATCATAAGATTTAAGTAGTGAACAATTTATACGTTAACGAAAATAGTATAGCAAGTTTTTTGATAAATTGCTCTTGTGTTTCTTTTGTGTTGCTATCTATTGATTTAAATTATTAATAATAGAAATTTTACAAATAAATATAACTGTAAAATGTAACTTTAATGGTGATAAATCACATTAAAATAGTGGGGCCATCTATACTTTTTATCAAAATGGGAGTATATTTTATCCATTGAATTTGAATATAAAGAGGTAAAGAGTATTATGTTCACTCAATTTAAAAGACTTTTAATTGGTAAACCTAAAAGAAATCGCGATTTGAAAAATGAAAAAATCAGTAATTTCAAGGCTTTAGCAATACTTTCCTCGGATGCATTGTCATCAGTAGCCTATGGTCCGGAGCAAATTTTGATTACACTTGCAGTCGTTGGCGCTATGGCGTCATGGTACACGTTACCAATTGCATGTGCAGTATTAGTACTATTAGCAGCTTTAATCTTATCATACCGCCAAGTCATTTATGCCTATCCTAAGTGCGGCGGTGCTTATATGGTTTCTAAGACTAACTTAGGAGAAAAATGGGGACTAGTAGCTGGTGGTTCATTACTTGTTGATTATATTTTAACTGTAGCGGTAAGTATTGCTTCTGGTGCAGATGCGTTTGTAGCTGCATTTCCGTCACTGTATCATCACAAAGTATTGATTGCATGTTTACTAGTACTATTTATTTTAATAATGAATTTACGTGGATTGACAGAATCTGCTACAGTATTGTCTTATCCAGTCTATTTATTCATTATCGGGTTAATTATTATGATTGTTGTAGGAGTATGGAAAGTTGCAACTGGCCAAGCTGAACCACATATGCACGCAACAGTGGGAACAGCTGTGCCTGGTGTTACGCTATTCCTACTATTAAAGGCATTCTCATCTGGTGCTTCATCTTTAACAGGTGTCGAAGCTATATCTAATGCGGTGACTAATTTCAAAGATCCTGGTCCGAAAAATGCTGTTAAAACATTAGTTACAATGGGTGGCATCCTTGCATTTCTATTAGTAGGCATTGTAGGTTTGGCCTATTGGTACGGCGTAATGCCTGAGACTGAAACGACCGTATTGTCTCAATTAGCAATGAACATTCTAGGACACAATGCTGGTTATTATTTTGTTCAAGCAACAACAGTAATGATTTTAGTTTTAGCAGCGAATACCGGTTTTACCGCATTCCCAATGCTTGCTGCTAGCATGGCAAAAGATAAATATATGCCTCGTATGTTTAGTGTTCGAGGAGATCGCTTAGGTTATTCGAACTCTATCATTACTTTAGGTGTTGGGGCTATCTTGCTTATTATCATTTTTGATGGTAAAACTGAGAACTTAATTCCACTCTATGCTGTAGGTGTATTTATTCCGTTCACATTAGCTCAATATGGCATGGTGCTAAAATGGATTAGAGGCAGAGAAAAAGGGTGGTCTCGTAAATTGATTGCCAACGCGATAGGTGGAACAATTACATTTATCGTATTTATGATCTTCTTGATCACTAAATTTAGCCATGTATGGCCAATATTGATATTTTTACCTTTAATTGTGACTGTATTCCTACGTATCAAAGGTCATTATAAAGATATTGCTAAACAGTTGAAATCGACAGCGATGGTGCAAGATATGCCAATCGTTGATAAAAATTTAGCGATTGTTCCTGTAAGTACGATTACATCAGCCATTGATAAGTCAGTGTATTATGCTCAAATGATTGCTGATGATGTTATAGCAGTACATGTTTCCTTTGGTGATGAAGCGGATAAATGCTTTGCTGAAAAATGGCAACGTCATTATCCAGATGTGCGTTTAGTCATCTTACATTCTGAATATCGTAGTGTCATTAGACCAATTTCAAGATTTATTGATAAGATCAATAAAAAAGCGAATGATAAAAATTATGTCATTACAGTTGTTGTGCCTCAGTTTATTACAAAAAAATCTTGGCATAACTTCTTACACAATCAAACGAGTATTAGATTAAAAATGCACTTGTTCTATCAAAAGAATGTTATTTTGGCAACTGTACCATTTAAATTACACAAATAAACTTATAGAAAAGCCCATAGATAATGCAAGGTTACATTATCTATGGGCTTTAATTGATTTTAGTGAGCGTTGCTTACTTCATGTGCTAGAACGATTTCATTGTAATTGATGTTTTCTCGTAATTGGGTTGCAACTTCATTAGTTACTTTATTTCGTGAAATTAATTCATCTAAAATGGTGCGTTGGATGTATAATGCTTCCAATTTTACATCTTGTTGTTGCTGTGTAGTAAGTTCATATACTTCTTTGTTTTGATTTCTTTGTTGCTTTTTATTCTTATTGTGACGAATCGTACGAGATAGATTGTGATATTGGTTAATAATTAAACTCACTTCTAAGACATTTGAACTATTTTGTTCTTGACGCATTTTCATAATAATATTGTGATTAACAACACGCATTAATTGTTGCACTTTGTTAAAGCTATTTGTAAATTCTTCTCTTTGTGCCTTTTTATCGTCTTTTACTTTTTGACGTTCAGCTTTATATTCTTCACGCTTAGCTTTAATATCCATTTTATTTTGTTCAGATGTAGCATGATGTTCTTCTTTTAATAATGCACGGTTTTCTTTATGAATGCGATGTGCCTCTTTTCGTGATTCTTTACGAGCTTTAAATCGTAAGCCAATCAATTTAAAGAAACGACTTATTTTTCTTAGAATAGACATTTCACGATAAGATTGACTGAATTCCATAATATTGCGATAGTCTGTTAAATCCTTCTTAGTAATTCTTTCTTTTTCGATTAATCGTTCTAGTGTTCTTGTTTCTTCTTCTTCAGATATTTCTTGAAGGCGACGTAATTCCTTCGTATTTTTATTGTCCGGTTCCATATTGATTAAGAATGATAACTCATTAAAATATTGATTTAATATTGGTCGATAATCCATACTTTTTTCTTCAGAGTTTTTCTTTTTAAAAGTATCAAGTACTTGTTGAACCATAAATATTTTAGCTGATTGATAGGACATACCTTTAAATTCTGAGACCTTTTCAGATGGTGTGATAAACGGTAGAACAACTTGGGCGAGAATTAAGCTAGTTAATACCATAAATGAAGCGATGAATAATAGATCATTACGATATATAAACTCTTGGTTACCATCCATCATATATGGAAGTGTTAATGCCATTGATAAAGAAATGGTACCGTGTATCCCACACATCGTCATAATAAAGGCATAGTGATTACGCTTCGGTGGTCCAGCATCTTCTTCATCATCTAAATAAGATTGAACGTTGTTTGGATAGTAAAAATCTTTAAATAATAAGTACACCCAAACAAATCTAAATACATAAATCGCTAGCGCAATTAATAGAGCGGTTGTAATTAAAAATACAATGTTTTGTGGTTCGTCATGAATAATTTCCATAACTACTTCGGGAACAATATATCCCAACACTACAAATACAAAGCCATTTAATGCATAACTTAGCGTATTCCATATTTGGTTATAGTTCATTTGTAATTCCGTTTGGGCACGAATTAAACGGTCGCGTTCTAAACCATGGATTAAACCAGCGACAACTACGGCTATAATTCCTGATGCGTGAAGCTCTTCGGCAATAAAATAAACGGCGAAAGGAGTAAGTAATTGAATGAATGTTAACGTATTACTATCTTTCATCCCTTTATTGGCAGTTAAATAAACTCTTAAAGTTACGACTAGTGCGCCAACAATGATACCAATTAACACACCTAAAATAGTTGAAATAATAAATTGGCCTATTGCATCAAACGCTGAAAAACTACCAGTTACAAGTGCAGTAACTGCAATTTTAAATGAAATGATACCTGCAGCGTCATTAAGTAACGATTCACCTTCAAGAATTGACATTGACCCTTTAGGTAATATCTTACCTTTAGTAATTGCGGAAACTGCGACTGCATCAGTAGGGCACAGAATTGCAGCAATTGCAAATGCGGCTGGCATTGGTAAATCAGCCCAAATCCAGTGAATAAAGAAACCTACACCAATAACGGTAGTAAATACAAGGGCCATTGCCATAAGAACAATGGGTTTACGATACTCAAGTAACTTTGTTCTGGAAATATGAGTACCTTCCACAAATAGCAGAGGGGCGATAACAGCCATCATAAAGACTTCCGATTCAAATTCAAAGTGCATTGGAATAGGTAGCACAAATAAGCAGACACCCAATGCGATTTGAATAAAAGCAGTAGGAATTTTAGGGAACCTATTATAAATAATAGAACTAATAATAACTGCGAATATAAATAATAAAAATGCTTCTAATAGCTCCATGAATAACTCCTTTATAAAATGAATACTAATAGTTTACCATGTGACATGATAGGCTACCAAAAATGGCAACCTATTTACCATATTTAAGTGTCTATAAACGGATATATGAATTAAAGTGGTTATCAATATAGAGTTGTTTGAAATGTTTAAAATTGGGAGTAGTTGAATAAAGTTGTATTATAGTGAGAACAGAGTTAAGATCATAAAAATATAAAAACTGAGAAAAGCTTGATTTAAGCATCTTCTCAGTTTAATTTGCTTATATAAATTGAAAAATTTCGTTTATCAATTAATTAATGTGATGATTAATAATTAATTGAATTACGACCTTGACTACGAGTTCGTTCTGCTAAGTCTTCTGCATTAGACTTGTATTTTCTATAAAAGATGAACAAGAAGATAAACCAAATTGGTGAAATGAAAATGGCCGCTCTTGTATCTTCGCTAAAGAATAGTAGTACAAACACAAACGCGAAAAATGCGAGTACGACATATGCTGTCTTAAGTCCGCCAAAGAGTTTAAATTTATTCTTATGGTGTTCTTCTGGATTCTTTTTAACGAAAACAATATAAGAAATGATAATCATTGCCCATACTACTAAAAATAGAACAGTTGACAGTGTTGTAACATAAATAAATAATTTAATGGCATCTGGGAAAATAAAATTAAGCAATGCTGCTGCTAATAAGGTACCAGATGATACTAACATAGATAAGTAGGGAACACTGCTATCATTTGTTTTGCTTAAAACTTTAGGTCCTAAACCTTGTTTAGCAAGTCCGAATAAAATACGACTATTAGAATAAATACCACTGTTTGTTGCTGATGCTGCGGCAGTTAATACTACAAAGTTTACTAGTCCGGCAGCGAATGGTAAGCCGATTAAACTAAACATCGTTACGAATGGACTACTATTTGAGTCTATTTTATTCCAAGGAATAACCGACATGATGACTAATAAACCACCGACGTAAAATAATAAGATACGTATAGGCACGTTATTAATCGCTTTAGGAATTACATTTCTAGGGTCTTTCGTCTCACCAGCAGTTACTCCGATAAGTTCAATACCAATAAATGAATAAACGGCAATTTGGAATGCCATTAAGAATCCAAATGGTCCATTAGGGAAGATACCGCCGTGATTAGTTAAGTTACTAAACGATGCATGACCATAAGATGTTTTAAATGAGAAGAATATCATGACAAGTCCAACGATGATCATCGCAATAATAGTAACAATCTTGATAATTGAGAACCAAAATTCCAATTCACCGAATAATCTTGCACCTAACATGTTAAAAGAGATTAACATTAATACTATGAACAAGACGGTAATCCAATGTGGAACTTGTGGGGACCAAAAACTAAAATATTGTCCCATTGCTGTTAAATCTGACATACTTGAAGCAATCCAAGCGAGCCAATATGTCCAACCAATGACAAATCCGGCAAAGGGACCTATGTATTCGTTCGCAATATCTACAAATGAATTAAAGCGTGTATTACTTAATAACAATTCTCCAAGTGCTCGCATGAATGCAAACATGACCATACCAATAATCATGTATGTTAGTAAAAGGGAAGGTCCTGTTAAAGCAATTGTTTGTCCTGAACCTAGGAATAATCCTGTACCAATTGCGCCCCCAATCGCGATTAATTGAATATGCCTGTTGTTTAGTTCTCTTTCCAACTGTCTAGCCATATACTTCCTCCTTAGAAAGCAATGATGCGATTTTTAATTTTTAGTTGTAAACGCTTTCTTTTTATGCAAAAAATTTTTTCTTTTAACAAAGTATAGCGTTTGTTCAATAGCTGTTAAATTTTAGATAAAAAGCGATTTTGATACTAATTGTTCACAAATTATGTAACTTTGCTAAAAGGTAATTTTATTATACTCTTTATTGTATAAAATATAAACAAATTTCTGAAAATTTAATAAACAGATTTATTTATTATTAATAATAACTATGACATAATGATTTCAATTCAAAACAAGTAAGAGGGAAGACATTAATGAAGATAGGTACAATTTCAGATTTACATATCGATCGACATCCTAAACTAGAGCCACAAGCATATCTTGATGCACTCGCCCATATTGTGGAACAAAGAAGTGTTGATTTATTATTAATTGCAGGAGATATGTCTAATCATTTTCAGCAAGGTTATCAATTTATTCAAGACTTAAAAGAAAAATGTCGTATACCAATCTTATTCGTGCCTGGTAATCATGACTATTGGACTTCAGAAGCATCACTCAGTTCAAAGCAAATTTATGAATTTTATGCTAGCAAGCCAGATTGTTTAATCGGAAAACCTTATATTATTAATAATAATTGGGCAATTGTTGGACATACAGCTTGGTATGATTATAGCTATGCGGATAGCAAATTTGATTTGGATCGAATTAAAAGAGGGAAATATTATGGTGCCACATGGCAAGATAAAGTGAAAATTGATTGGGATATTGATGACAGAGTGTTATCTAAAGAGGCGGCTAAACAAATACAAGAAGACTTAGAACAAGTGAAAGATAAACATGTTATTTTAATGACACACATTGTTACGCATCCTCAATTTTTAGTACCTATGCCGCATCGCATTTTTGATTTCTTTAATGCTTATATTGGTACTAAGGACTTTGATGAATTTTATTCAACCTATTCCATTCGTTATAGCATTATGGGGCATGTGCATTTTCGCAAGATGATTAGTGAAAATGGCATCACATATATTTGTCCCTGCTTAGGGTATCAACGACAATGGAGAACGAGTGATATTAATCAAGAAATCAATAACGCTTTAGTAACATTTGATATTAGTGATGAATAAAATATATGTGAGATCGGGAAGTGTCTTAAATTATCTCGACCTCACTTAACAGTAACTATTAATCATTGGTGTTTACTTTAAGATAAATACATGTACGACCAGGAGCGTTAAAGCTACGTTCTAATTTCGACTTTGCAATTTTAATAATTTGAAAGCGATTAGGAACTATAGCAGGAAAGATAACAAATTTAAATAAATGACTCCATAAGGGATCTATATAATAGTAATATTTATTATCGTATCCAATTAATAGCGTAACATGAATGTTAGAAACGAGTTCTTTCTCATGATCATCAAATGTAAAGTGTTTTCGAAATGGTTTACGTCCTAAACTCGTGTGGTACATGATGACCGGTTGACCTGAATCGATTACGGTCTCTAACGATGTTAGGTCAGTACCTGTGCCATCAACAATACGTGAATCAATTGTTTGTAAATATGGAACATAAGCATCTGGAAAGATGGTTTGATGATGACCCAATTTGACAAGTAAGTGATGACCCACATAGCCTTTATAGGGATTATTAGGATGTTTGGGCCAATGTTTCATAATTTCAGTTGCTTTAATATTATGACTGTTATATTGAAGTAACATTGCTGCTGAAACACCTTCGCAGCCCATGACCATTGGAATTGGAAATAATTGGCTAATTGGTTTGATTGATAATATCGTTCTTTTCATCCTTATTCTCCTCAAAGACACTTTTATGATTTACATCACTTAATTTAAGTAAATTTATTATATACCTTAGTGGTCATCTCGTATATTAATATGGATTTTGACTTTATTGATATAGAATAAATGAAAAAGGGGACATTTGAATGGCAATACAATATAAATTGGAACAGTTAAATCATGTTCAACTCATCGGTGTCTTAAGAAAGTATGAGAGCGGCGATGAGATGCAAAAAGATATACCGTCATTTTGGCAAAAAGTAAATAATGATGGGGTTGTAGATGATTTAATATAACTTAGTAATCAAACATTATCAGGAATGTTAGGCGTCATTTTACAGAAAGAAGATAATCATTTCGACTATTTCATTGGTGTACCTTGTGATAATTCGAATAATAATGATTCGCACTTTAATACACTCGAATTGTCAGCTCATAAGTATGTTGTTATAGATGCGAAAGGAAAAGTTCCCGAAGCGATTAAATCGATAATGCCTAAAATCTATCAAGAGTTATTACCTCAAGCTAAATTTAAGACGATTAGAGCACCTATGTTTGAACATTATTTACCAGGAAATACCCAAAGTAGTGATTATATTACGGAAATTTGGATTCCTATAGAGGATCAGACAAAAGATTGAGATAAAATAGGTATTACAAAACTATAAAATACTATAATTAAAAGAACTGAGGAGGCGCTCTTTTAAGCGTTTCTCAGTTCTTGTTATACTTTCACAATTTATTTTCTAATTGCATGAACGATATAATTCATATTCTTTTTATGTTTACGCATTGTTTTAAACATTTTGATAAACATTTTGCGATTAGTTAATTTTAGAGCGTTTTTAATAATTTTTAACGTACCAAGGAGGCCTTCATCTCGAATCATGCCTATTGGAGTCATTAAAGATAGTGGACCTACTTTAGACTCAATATTTGAAAAACCAGCTTCTTGATAGAGTTGATACCAATCTTCAGGCGATAAAGGTGTAACTTTCATATTGATGGCGTTACTTAATTCATCAATGACTGTTGGTGCCTCTTGTCTATTAATAATTGCAATGTCATGTGTAAGTATAATGCCATTCGGCTTTAATACTCGATAATATTCATTTAGCACTTTTTCCTTAATCTGATAAGGCAACATTGTTAGCATCGCTTCATTTAAAATAATATCAAAACTCTTATCTTCAAAAAGTAATTTCATAGCATTGGCTTGCGTTAAATGAATAAGCTTATCTAAATTGTGTTTCGAAACATTTTGTTTACCTTTTTCTAAAGCGGTTTTATTTAAGTCTACGCCCTCAATGTGGCAATTATATTTTTGAGCTAATTCAATAGAAGTTGTACACATATTACAAGCTACTTCTAAAACACGTTTGCCACTGGTGAAGTGTCCTTTATTTATAAGCCAATTTGTTGCTAACACCCCCCTGGTCGTAAACGTTTCTTTCCTAATTGTGCTAAAAATGTATGGCCGGCTATTTTAGTTACCGTAGTCAACACTTCCTGTTCTAACTGAATTTGTTAAAGAGTACGTGATTTTCTAAATGTACATGCTCATGAGTTTCACGTTCTAAATTCTCTAGACGATGATATACTAATCTCCAAGTTTGGCAAGCTTCACTAGGAGGTTGATATTGGTTAGTTAATTCACGCATATCTTCAAGTACTTGTCCTGTTTGAGTGTGGTCGTCAACTAAGCTTTGAATGATATCAGATGAATGATCTACTTGTTCACCACGAGAAAGTTTAATTAACGCTGGGAAATCATGTTCATCTTCTTGAGCCATATGCTCAAGCATACCATCTCGATATTGACGATATAAATCTTGTAACTGAATTAGAAATGGATGGTTCGGTCCATGAACTTTAGCAATTTTTGTAACATAAGGGGATAGATTCTTAAATTCTTCACGCATTGTTTCGTGATAGCGAGATTGTATATATTGAATTAATGACGGTGCATCAAGATATTTCACATTAATGTTTCCTTGATCATGGTTTGGAAGTTCATTAATTTCATCTATTAAAGTTTCTGCATCAACTTTATTATTTTTAACTGCCTCATTTATAGATATATTGCCACCGCAACAAAAGTCGATGCCATATTTTCTGAAAATATCAGCACTTAGTGGGATATCAGTAACAATTTCTGCAACGATAGATTCATTTGTAATCATTAAAACTCCTCCTTTATTTACTTTCATTATAATCGTTAATAATAATTATCAATTAGAAAAAATATAGCTGTCACTTATTTGTTGGAAAGTTATTAAAATATTGTGAACGAGTAACTTTGATTTTAAATTAATGGCCTCATTTTAAAATGAAATGCAAAAAACTGAGAAAAGCTCGATATGAGCATCTTCTCAGTTTAGTCGACTACTGCATGATTTTATGTAGCATTTTAATCCTTTGTCTTAATCTTCTAGTTATATTGAATAAAAGATTTATTATGCTGGGTTACGATGATTTCTAAAATAAATCACTTGTAGTGTTATTAAAATGACTGCTGTTATCATAATAACGAAAATGTATGGGGTTGCGTCATATTGTCCTTTGAGTCCTACAATAGGAGAGATAATACCACCAAGTATAAATTGGAATAGTCCTAATAAACTAGACGCATTGCCACTACCACCAGTACGTTCTTCCATTGCCATTGAAAAACCAAGTGGCCCAATAGACGTAACAGGACATACATTTAAGAAAAATGCGATAAGTAAAATCCATAAGGGACCATGAACTGCAACTGTAACCACAATTAAAATGACACCTACAACTTGTATTAAGGTTAAATAAATCATAAGTTTGAAACGATTAATATAAGCTACAAGAAGTGCGACGATCTGACTCACGATAATTAAACCGACACCATTAACAGCGACCATGATACTGAATTGTTGAGGTGTCATATTATAAATTTTTTGCGTAATAAATGGAGAAGCGGATGAAAAACTAAATAACATTACATACGTTAACCCCTGTAGCAACATTGGAATAATGAATCGTGGTTTTTTCATTAGACTACCGAAATCTAATAAAATGTCTTTAAAGTTAAGTGATTTGTGTTCCGATTTATGTGTCTTTGGCATCATTGTAGCGACGCCTAATAGTACTAATAGACTTATAAATGTTAGGATAATGAATACAATTCTCCATGATCCAAGTGTTAATGATAGTCCACCGAGTAATGGCATGATGATAGTAACAATACCATTCACGACCATTAGTGATGCTAGAAATTTTGCTAATAAATCGCCCTCGTATCTATCTCCAGCGAAAGCTTTGGCTATAACGATAATACCACCGGCTGTAAACCCTTGGATAAAACGAATACATAAAAATAAAATTAGGTTAGTAGCGAATACGCCACTAAGTGTGGCTAAGAAAAATATACATAATATGATAAGACCCATTCTTTTACGACCATATGCATCAGATAATGGGCCAAATAGGAATTGGCCAAGTGCTAAACCTATCATTGCAAATGATAATGTAAGTTGTATTTCAGATGTTGATGATCTAAATTGATGTTGTGCTTCAGGTAATGCGGGTAAATACATATCAATAATCATAGGTCCAAATGCAGTCATTACACCTAATACTATTAGAAGCAATAGGGGTAATTTTGTATGAGTTGAAGGTTGCATAGTGTTTCTCCTTAAAAAGTTTGCAAACTACATTATAAAGGTTTTTTGTATATTTGTAATTGACAAAATAAAAAAGCGACACAGAATTCATTGTGTCGCCTAATATAGGTTGATTAACTTTCAAAAAGTTTTGAATATAAGCTTTCTCAATCAAGCCAATTATTGTGAATTTGTATCACTTGAATTTCCAAGAATACTATTTAATTTCTCTTTAATTTCATCAAATTTTGTATTTACATCGTTGAGTAAGTCATTAACTTTACTTTGGCTTTCGTTATTTTGTTGAGCATTATTAGCTTCTTTTAATTTATTGACTTGCTCTTGATAAAATTTAGTTAATTTAGAATCTTCACCAGTTTGTTCACTATTTTTTAAGTTATTAACATCCTCTTGAATTTGTTTAATTCTTGAGTCAGTATCTACTTTATCTTTAATGTCATTTTTAGCATCTTCTACTTGTTGTTTGATATTATCACTTTGATTTTGTACTTCATTTTTATAATCTTTAGATACATTGTTGTCATTAGAAGCATTATTCGTTTGTTGGTTATCACTACTATTGTTATTAAGTATTGCTCTTGTGGCAAATACCGCTACGATAATCAACAATATTGCAATAATAGCAATTAGCCATTTTTTAGATTTCTTATTTTTTTCGTTCTCTTCTTCTAACTGTTGTTCGCGTCTAAAGTCACGATCGTTATAGTATCTATTACCATCTTCATCGTATTCATCATTACGTCGGCGATAATCCTCACGATAATCATAATCATAATCATCTTGATATCGATGGTCATCATTACGATATCTCGGATCATCATCTCGATAACGTGAATTGTTACGATTGTATGCTTCTTGACTTTCGCGTCGCTCATGACGCGCACGTCCATCCGCGCTTTGTCGGTTACGTTTGCGATATTGTTCATCATATTTGTAAGAATCTTTATATTTGTCTGTTCGTTTCAAGATAGTCACCTCATATTTTAAATAGTTAGTTTGAATAGTCTTGCAATATTTTCAGCAGTATGTGTCATGTTTCGTTTAGCGTTATTTAATAATGAAGGCAATGATTCTGGTTGCTCAATTAAACTAAATGCACTGTCAATGCCATGCTTATAAACATCTTGGTATTCTTCGGCAAGACTACCACAAATAGCTATAACAGGAACGTGATGTTCTTTTGCTGCTTTAGCTACTCCGATAGGTGTTTTACCAAAGACTGTTTGAGCATCCATCTTTCCTTCACCAGTTATGACAAGATCTGCATCCTGCACTCTTCTCGAAAAGTCAGTTTCTTTTAATACAATATCAATACCGTTAGAAAGTGACGCATTGAAGAATGCGAGGATACCTGCACCTAATCCACCAGCAGCACCGGCACCTGGGATATCTTTGACACTTACATTTAGTTCTCGTTCTATCATATCATGATAGGTTGTAAGTGCGGAATCCAACTTTGGTATCATCTTAGCGTCAGCACCTTTTTGAGGACCATAGATTTCAGTTGCGCCATTAGCACCTAATAACGGGTTTGTCACATCACAAGCAACTTCAAATGTGACGTGCTTAAGTCTTTGATCTAAGTTTGAAATGTCAATTTTTGCTAGCTCAGATAAGTAGCCGCCACCGAGTTTTAAAGGTTGATTTTTAGAATCAAGAAATTGAGCGCCTAATGCACATAACATGCCACTACCGCCATCATTGGTAGCACTTCCTCCAATGCCTAAAATGATCTTAGTAACATGATGATCAAGCGCATCTAATATTATTTCTCCAACACCGTAAGTAGATGTAATAAGTGGATTACGTTCTTCATCTGTCAATAAATCTAGTCCTGATGATGCAGCCATTTCAATGATAGCTACTTGATTATCCTGGGAAAGTGCATATGAAGCTTCAATGTTTCTATGCAATGGGTCATGAACTGGAATGGTGTACGTCTTAGCATTAAGCGCTTCCTTTAGAGCATCTGTTGTACCTTCACCACCATCTGCCATTGGGATAATGTCATAGTGAATATCTTCATGAAATATTTTCTTGAAACCATCTTGTATTGCTAAACCAGCTTCTTTAGCTGACATGCTCTCTTTAAATGAATCAGTGGCAATGACTATTTTTCTAAGATTCATCTTAGTAGACCTCCAATAGTTTATATATTTAAAATTAGTATAAAATAATGTTTGAATGTATAATTAATAAAAAAAGAATATAATATAATTAGTTGAGCCAAAACGAGTGCTAATTTAATTAACCTTATGACATAAAGGAGTTCGACATGCATAGACTTAAACATCATGAATTTTACATCTGGATGATTGGATTGATCCTATATTATGGCTATTTAGGCTACATTATCCCCTTACATAGTACAGATTGGTTTTGGGGTAGTGGCCACGGTATGCAAGTGGTCAGTAATGCTTTTAATAATTTTAATGGAAGATACATTAGCAATTTATTAGAATTTGCAAGTGTCCATTCTATATTACTTCGTACATTATCATTTGCGTTTATATCAATCTTTATCGTGGTACTTTTATTAAGATTATTGAATCAGTTTGGTGACACAAATTATTTAATATTAAGCGCTGTTTTATTATTTATTATACCCAATTCCTTGTTTGCACAAAGTTATGGTAATTTTGAATTTTTTTATACATATGTTTTTGGCACATGTTTTTCTTTATATATCTTAAGTTTTATAATAAAAGTATTACTTAATAAAGATGAATTTAGTCGTATTGAAGTTTTTATATTTTGGCTAATATGTACATTGGGACAGTGGTTTGCTGAACCTTTAGCTTTTTATAATGCCAGTATATTACTTGTAGGAATGATTTATTATGCCATACGCAATCATAAGTTTTACTATAGTCTGGTACTTGGTTGGTTGCTTTCATTAAGTGGTGCGATGATGATGCTATTAAATGATAAATATATTTATATCTTTTCAAGTGTTAAGGCATTAAGAGGACACTTAGACATGCTTGGGTTAAACCATAAGTTCGAAATATCACTTCTAAAAGATATTCCAAGATATCTCTTTTTTAATAATATTATTATTTTATCCTTAATAGTGATTATTCTAATGATATTGCTATTAAAAAGTAGTGTGTTCTTAACTTTACCTACAATAAAGCGAATCATTTTACAAATAGGTATTTGTATATTGCCTATATATAAAATCTTTATATATGAACCTTTTAATTTGAAACAATTGTCAGAGACATTTACGTTTGAAGTCATTAATACTCTATTGTGTCTTATAATGATGGTTAGCATTGCAATTTCATGTAAGTTAGTCATTCAATTACCATATAATCGATTGTTGGTTTTTATGTCACTTGTTTCTATTCCAATTAGCGTGTTACCAGTTATTTTAATTACTGAAGTTTCAGTTCGACAGTTTTATTTAGCATATTTACTTTGTATAATTGTACTCATTAGTTTAATTTCAGAATTAGGCATTTTGACGTTGAACCATTATAATTTTTTAAAAAGTTGTATACTTATCTTTGCGATTATAAATATAATTATTTTTACTGATGTACATATTCGTAGTGAACAACGACTAGAAGATGTAAAATCGCAAATTGATTGCAATAAGCGTCACATAACATTATCACATTTACCTTATGAATCTTATCTATTTGAAATGACACCAGCAGATGAAGCAGATTTAACTAACTTCAAAGAATTTCATCATATTTCAGAAAAATATTCGTTTAAAATACTGCCGTTTGAAAATTAAAAAAGAAAAATGACGACAAAGGAGAAAGACGATGAAATTGAATCAAACCCACTTTGAGATTATTAAATTTATAATTGTGGGGGGGATTAATACCCTTAATTATTATATTGTGTATTTATTATTATTAAAATTATTTCACGTGAATTATATGATTAGTCATATTGCTGGTTTCTTAGTAAGTTTTGTTATTTCTTACTATTTAAATTGTTATTTCGTTTATAAAGTAAGACCAACGCTTAAGAAATTTTTAAGCTTTCCATTAACTCAAGTTATAAATATGGGTATGCAAACATTATTATTATATGTCTTTGTTAAGTGGTTTCAATTTCCATCTGAAATCGCACCATTTGCAGGTTTAATTATTACTATTCCAATTACATTTATTGTTTCAAAGTGGATTTTAAAGGATTAAATGACGTGCAACTTTAGGCGATTTATTTTTATAATACGAAACTTCAAATGACTTTAAAGAGTGACAATTTTATAGCTTTAGCTAAAGTGAAATTTAGGTTTTGCTAAAAATTTAATTAGATTAATTATACGGATTTTATAGAAATCAAAAAACGTTGTCATTCATATTTTGATAGTACATACTATTGATATTAAAGCATTTAAGGTGGTTAACAAAATGTCTCAAAGTGAAAATCTTAAATTGGCACAAAGAGGCGCTTATTTAAGTTTAGTAGTATACATTATTTTATCTGTTTCTAAATATATTACTGGATTTGTTTTTGATTCAGCAGCTGTTAGAGCAGATGCTTTGAATAATATGACAGATATTATTGTATCTATAGCTGTTATTGTTGGGTTGAAAATTTCAATAAAACCAGCAGATAAAAATCATCCTTATGGTCATTTGAAATCTGAAAATATTTCAACGTTGTTGGTTTCATTTATTATCATGTTCGTGGGTATTCAAGTTGTGATTGAAAATGCACCTAGAATATTTACAAATGAGCACAATACACCAAATGTAGTCACAATATTTGTAAGTTTAATAAGTGGGTTAATTATGATAGTTGTGTTTGCAATAAATCAGAGATTAGCTCAGAAAACGATGAGTAGTTCGTTAAAGTCCGCTGCAAAAGATAACTTATCAGATGGATTAGTTAGTATGGGTACGGCAATTGGTCTGGTATTTACTCAATTTGGTTTACCTATTGTCGATGTTATTTTAGCAACGATTCTAGGATTTTTAATTGTTTATACCGGATTTGGTATTTTTAGAGAGTCAATTTTTGCTCTTAGCGATGGATTCAATGAACAGGATCTTGAAGAATATCGTAATGTTGTATTGGAAGTGGATGATGTCAAAGATGTGAACAATCTTAAGGGACGCTACCATGGAAGTAGTATATTTTTAGATGTTACGATTGTTGTTGATGCACATTTGTCTCTTCAACAAGCACATGATATTTGTGATCGAGTGGAAAATCACTTGCATAGTAAAGGTATATCATCAGTATATGTACATCCAGAACCGGATACTTTGTAAAAGTAAGATGAATAGATTCTGAACAAAAGCATTGTTAATCTTAATGATTTTTTTCTGAAAATAGTGATTACGAATAAAGAAGCCAGTAAATGAGTCTTAAAAACTTCATTTACTAGCTTCTTTATTTATAATACTTCGTATTATTGGCTCAATTGCCTAGGGGACTGGGTTGTAAAGAAATTCTTAGATGAATTTTTACTCATTATAGTTGCGACACTTTCTTGCAGGAAAGGCTCGTGCCTGTATTCCTCTAAAGGCGTTCGTTAGATAGATGATTACTCACATAAGCTGCTTCGCGTTCCTGGGATGCCGTCTCAGCCTGTAGTCTTCGACTGGCACTGCTACCCTAGGAGTCTTCGCAACTATGTTTTGTATTCTATCTTAAAACGCCTTATACAAGTGCAACAGCACTTGTGTTCAATAATTAAAACGCCAAGAGTCGCGCCAAAATACTTTGAATTCATATGGAATCCTACATTAAAATAAAAAAGACAATTCCTATATTATTTCAATAGAAATTGTCTGTTATACTTATCCAGAAAATTTATGTCCCGGACGCTTTTCGGGTTATTTAAACATAAATTCTAAGCGTTCTGCCTCAGAACTTAAGCTCTGTTAAATTTTACCACCAACCGTTAGATTCACGGAAACTAATTGCAGCTTCAATTGAACCATAACGTTCTTTAGCATATGAAATCATGCCTTTTGTTTGCGTTTCGACAGAGCCATAGCCCCAAGATTGATTTGTCTGTCCTAAACCATGATATTGTCCATTAGACGCATTAGGATCTCCACCTGATTCAGGTAAGACAATTTTCTCCCATAACTCTTCTGTTCCACCAGCTGCGATAAATTGTTTGTATACTGAAGATGTACTTTCACTTGATGAGCTTTCATTAGATGAATTGTCATCACTTGAAGTGTTACTAGATGAGCTATTATCGGCCGTAGATTCGGAGTTACTTGATGATGTATTAGTAGTAACATTAGTTGTATTAGCTTGTGTAGTTGCAGCTGATGTTACATTAGAATGTTGACTCTGATGAGATGGTTGATTGTGTTGTAATTGTGTATGTTGATTATATTGACAAGATTGATTTTGTTGACCATGTGTCATTTCACTTGCATGTGCTTGACCGGGTTCTAATCCTGCGGCACCTAAAGATACCATTGTCATTAATGCAAAAATTGATTTCTTCATAATAAATAATCTCCTTTAGAAATTGGTTTTTTGTAAGCAATCTAAAATTGCTATTAAATTAAGTAAAGTCATAATTACTTATCTTTTAATATCCTTTTAGATTATGCATCCCAATACGTCTTGCTGTTGATTACGGTAGAATCATTATAACACCTCATTTAATGACATAGGTTACTACAATATCAAAAGATAGTATCAAAAATGAACTGAAGATAACGAACATGACAAACTAACGTCATTTATGCCAAAAATGGCGTGAATTTAAGATATTATGAAATTTAACGAAATAGTTTTATAATAAATGTAATAGAAAAAGAGTAGGTTACTTGTTGCAAAGCATAGGGAAGTAAGTTTAGAGTTAGTGATTGGTTTTAAGTCATTTTAAACAAAATCATTCAATTAAAACTAACGTATAGGAAGGTGTTTTGATATGCCAAAATTAATATTATGTCGTCACGGTCAAAGTGAATGGAATGCTAAAAATTTATTTACAGGATGGGAAGATGTTCAACTATCTGAACAAGGACGAAATGAAGCAATTACTTCAGGACGTAAATTAAAAGAAAATGGTATTGAAATTGATGTGGCGTTTACTTCATTGTTAACGAGAGCATTAGAGACAACTCAATTTTTATTAGCTGAATCAGATCAAGAGTGGATTCCAGTGCATAAAAGTTGGCGTTTAAATGAGCGTCATTATGGTAAATTACAAGGTCTTAATAAAGATGAAGCGCGAAAAGAATTTGGTGAAGAACAAGTGCATCAATGGCGACGTTCATATGACGTTAAACCACCAGCACAAACTGAAGAACAACGTGAATCATATTTAAAAGATCGTCGTTATAGACATTTAGATCATCGTATGATGCCTTATTCTGAAAGTTTAAAAACAACGTTAGAACGTGTGGTACCTATATGGACAGATAAGATTTCTCAACATCTATTAGATGGAGAAACAGTTCTAGTAGCTGCACACGGTAATTCAATCCGTGCATTAATTAAATATTTAGATAATGTATCTGATGAAGATATCATTGGTTATGAAATTAAAACTGGTGCACCACTTATTTACGAATTAGATGACAATTTAAATGTAATTGATCATTATTATTTATAATTATTAAATTAAAGTAGTGGGAGCGGGGCAGAAATTAAAATAAATTCGTGGTCCCATCCCGACAAGGATGAGTAAGTTTGAAAAAACTTGATTTAAGCGCATTTTCAAATCAATCAACTACTGCCAATATGGTAAAAGAAGGCTGAGACATTTTATTTAGTCACAGCCTTTTTTCTTTGTAGGAGTTATTTATGGAAGAAATAGATAACATTAAGCTGATTTACGATTACGTTTGTATTGTTTAATTATTTTTAATGCACGTTTGCGAGTTTTGATATTAGGACTATTCAAATTTCGACGTGCTGTTTGTAAATCTTGTTTCATATTTGATTCCTCCTTTTTAAAAAGGATAAAGGAAAGTAAGCTAAAAGTAAATAGTAATTATTACGATTTACAAAATAACACAAAAAATTTATATGAAATTTAAAATTATATATGTATAATAGTCAAATGTATCTATTGAAAGCTTAGGTAGATAGGAGGGGAATAATATGTCACATAAACAAAAATTAGCAATGATATTTACGATGTTGTTAGGTGGCTTTTTCGGGTTGTTAAATGAAACGCTACTCACTACAGCGTTGCCGAGAATAATGAAAGATTTTAACATTGAATATTCACAAGTACAATGGCTAACAACTGCATTCTTACTAACTAATGGTGTAGTCATTCCGTTATCTGCATTCATTATACAGCGATACTCAACAAGACAAGTGTTCCTAACTGGAATTCTGATATTCTTTATCGGGACGATGTTAGGCGGTTTTAGTCCAAACTTCACAATCCTTTTAATCGCGCGTATTATTCAAGCATTAGGCTCAGGTATTATGATGCCACTGATGATGACAACAATTCTAGATGTCTTTAAACCACATGAACGTGGTAAATATATGGGAATGTTTGGATTGGTCATAGGTCTTGCACCAGCAATTGGTCCTACATTATCGGGTTATTTAGTTGAATATTTTGACTGGAGATCACTTTTCCATGTCGTAGCACCGATTTCAGCAATAACATTTCTTATAGCTTTAAAAATTATTAAAAACGTTGGAACAACAGTTAAAACTCCTATTGACCTCATTTCTATAATATTATCTATATTAGGATTTGGTGGATTATTATACGGTGTTAGTTCTATTTCAAGTGATGGATGGGATGATCCACTAGTATTAATAACGATAATAGGCGGTATACTATTAGTCGGAATATTTATTTGGCGTCAAGAGAGACTTGAAACGCCATTACTAAGTTTCAAAGTATTTAAGAATAAAGAGTTTGCAGTTGGTTTAGCGATTATGGCTGCAACAATGATTTCGATGATTGGTTCTGAAACAGTATTGCCTATGTTTGTACAAAATCTTTTAGGAAGAACGCCTATCGATTCAGGACTCATCTTACTACCTGGAGCAATTGTTATGGCTATCATGTCTGTGATTTCAGGTTGGTTATACGAAACATTTGGTGCTAAAGTGTTAGCAATAATTGGTATGTCTATTGTTCTTATAACTACTTCTTACTTTGTAGTCATGGATGAACATACATCTACGATAATGTTGGCAACTGTTTATGCTATTCGTATGATTGGAATTGCAATGGGCTTGATGCCAATAATGACGCATACAATGAATCAGCTAACACCAGAACTTAATGCTCATGGCTCATCCATGACAAATACCATTCAGCAAATTGCTGGTTCAATTGGAACAGCAGGTTTAATAACAATATTAAGTACAGCAAGTAAGAATTTCCAACCGACGATGAGTGATTATCAAGGTATGGATAAAAAAGAAATGGCAGGACAAATACAAATTGATGCCATGCTTCATGGTTATCATTCAGGATTTTTATTTGCCGTTATTATTACAGTCATCAGTTTATTGCTTACATTTTTAATTAAAAGTAAGAAAAAGGTTAAGGCAGAAGCTAAATTACAAAATAATTAAATGAACTTTATATAGTTAAAATAAGAGATCAAGACGAACGTTGAAAATGTTTAAGCATTTTTTCATAGAAGGGATACCATAGAGGGCTCCTTTAACAAAAACGTTCTATGTCTAGGTCTCTTTTTTATTTTATTAATATCCAAACATTCTGAACACTTAGGCAAATGTAAAATAATGTTGACTATTCCCACCCATGAGATTAGAATTAATTTATTCTGACTAATCTAATAGGAATATGGAGGACAAGGTAGATGAAAAGACTTTTATTTGTTGCTTTAGCACTTATCTTTGTGTTAGCTGCTTGTGGTAATGGAGGATCATCTGATAAAAATAGTGATTCTAAATCAAGTAGTAGTAACAGCGATAGTAAAACACTGAAAGTGGGTACTGAAGGTACATATGCACCATTCACGTTCCACAATAAACAAGACAAATTAACTGGTTACGATATTGATGTAATCAAAGCAGTTGCAAAAGAAAAAGGTTATAAACTTAAATTTAATGAAACATCATGGGATTCAATGTTTGCTGGTTTAGATGCGAAACGTTTTGACGTTATTGCTAACCAAGTTGGTGTAAACAAAGATAGAGAGAAAAAATATAAATTCTCTACACCTTACACTTATTCAAGCGCAGTTTTAGTAGTACGTGAAAATGAAAAGAACATTAAATCATTTAATGACGTCAAAGGTAAAAAAATGGCTCAAACATTCACGTCTAACTATGGTCAATTAGCTAAAGATAAAGGTTCAGATATTACTAAAGTTGATGGCTTTAACCAAGCGATGGACTTATTATTATCTAATCGTGTTGATGGTACATTCAACGATAGCTTATCTTACTTAGATTATAAAAAACAAAAACCAAACGCTAAAATTAAAGCAATCAAAGGAAATGCAGAGCAAAGTAAATCAGCATTCACATTTAACAAAGATGTTGATGATAAAGTTGTATCTGATTTCAACGATGGACTTAAAACATTAAAAGAAAATGGTAAATTAGCGGAAATTGGTAAGAAATGGTTCGGTGAAAATGTTTCTGAGCCTAAATAGTCAACAACAACATGCATTAGATGCGGCAGGGCAAGCATTTGGACCAATGTTGGAAGGTTTATTAAAATATTCTATTCCAATAACAATAGTTACATTTATCTTAGGTTTGATTATTGCTTTATTTACAGCGTTAATGCGTATTTCAACGAGTAAAGTTTTAAAAGGTATCGCAAGAGTATACGTTTCAATTATTCGTGGTACACCGATGATCGTACAGTTATTCATAATCTTTTATGGTATTCCTGAATTAGGACGCTTAGTAACTGGTAATGCTGATGAACAATGGACATTATCATCAGTTGTTTCAGCTATCATCGGTTTGTCACTTAATGTTGGTGCGTATGCATCAGAAATTATCCGTGGTGGTATTATTTCTATACCTAAAGGTCAAACAGAAGCGGCTTATTCTATAGGAATGAACTATAGACAAACGATTCAAAGAATTATTTTACCTCAAGCGATCCGTGTTTCAATACCAGCTTTAGGAAATACATTCTTAAGTTTAATTAAAGATACATCATTACTTGGCTTTATCTTAGTTGCAGAAATGTTCCGTAAAGCTCAAGAGGTAGCGTCTACAACATATGAATATTTCACAATTTATATTCTTGTAGCGGTTATGTATTGGGTAATTTGCTTCATTATCTCAGTTATCCAAAGCTTCTATGAATCATATATTGAAAGAGGGTATAACTCATGATTGAATTAAGTGGTATCCATAAATCATTCAATGATAAAGAAGTCATTAAAGGCATTGATTTAAACGTAGAAAAAGGGGAAGTCATAACACTTATTGGACGATCTGGTTCAGGTAAAACGACATTACTACGTATGATTAATGCTTTAGAAATTCCGACTGAAGGTAATGTTAGTGTTAATGGTGAAAGTTACACCGCTAATAATAAAAAGTCTCAAATGAGCGTACGCAAGCAATCGGGTATGGTATTTCAAAGTTATAATCTATTTCCTCATAAATCTGCATTAGAAAATGTAATGGAAGGATTAGTAACTGTAAAGAAAATGAGTAAAGCAGATGCGAAAGAAAGAGCAATGGGATTACTCGAAAAAGTTGGTTTAACAAGTGTTAAAGATCAACGTCCACATGCACTTTCGGGTGGTCAACAACAACGTGTAGCAATTGCTAGAGCACTAGCTATGAATCCGCAAGTAATGTTGTTTGATGAACCTACTTCTGCATTAGATCCAGAATTAGTTAATGACGTATTAAGAGTAATTAAAGAATTAGCTGATGAAGGTATGACAATGGTGATTGTAACGCATGAAATGCGATTTGCACGCCAAGTCTCAAATAAAATCGTCTTTATACACGAAGGACGTATTGGTGAACAAGGTACACCAGACGAAATATTCGAACATCCTAAGACAGAAGAATTACGTCGTTTCTTAAATGTAATTAATGAAGATTAATAATGAAAAACACTTTTCTAAAGTTCATAAAGTTGAACTTAGAAAAGTGTTTTTTGCTTTATAGTTATTTACGTTCTAATAGTTGTTTAACTTTGTATGCAAGTGGGTGTATCGGTTTAATGAAATCTCCAATGTATTCGTAAACATTAGCATTGAAGCCTTTTTTAAATTGTTGCACACCATAATCTTCAGCATCTTCACTAAAGTCACCTGTAATACCGTAGAAATTATAACGATCTACATTATGTTCTTTTGCGAATTTAATCATATCCCATTGTAAACGATATGCGCCCATATACGCATTATATCTAGGATTTGAACCACTGGATAAATAATAAACTTCATGTTCATTATATAAGTATAAAGCCGCAGCTAGATTAAGTGTTTCGCCTTCTTCAGCAATTTTATCTTTCGTTTCATTTAATTTGCGTTCATTACTATCAACTTGTTGTTGTATTTGTGTGCGTTTATTTTTATTTTTCTTAGAGTTAGGGTTTTCCTCTAATACAGCATCGACTTCGGATAATTGTACTGTTAATGAATCGTGTTTTTGTTGGAGAGTAGATAAGTAATCCTTTAAATCAATATAGGCAAGTTTAAGCATTGCATGGTCTTTATACGTTTTTTGCATTTCATAAAAGTATGGTTTGTCTCTAAATTTGAAACCATGTTTTTCTTCGGCCATTTGGAATAATTCAAAGAACGTATCCGTTTCATCCATAGGTAGCGTTCTTACTTTTACGCCCATTTCATACGTTTTTTTAATGTTACGACGTGTTTGATAGTCCATTTCTTTTAATAATTGATCTTCTGACTTGTCTTTTAAATCTAAGACAGATAACCAACGTATTTGACTCATTGTGCTATAACCTACTGTCCATCCTTGATGTTTGTAACCTAAATCTTCCAACGTTTTGATGACTGCTCGGTTATCGTAACTTTCTAAAATTTCTCCATCAGCATTACGTAGGTTCTCCAAAATATAAGGATCAACTAATACATATAAGCAATTATGTTTTTTTAAATAACTTGTTAGTGATTTAAAGAAAAAGTGAACCAATTCAATATTACTGTAGTCCATGACAGGTCCACGATGTGTATAAAAGTATTTGAACACTTTTAAAGCACGTGCCTCAGTCATTAAAGTTGCAGCGATGACATTGTCGCTGTCATCTTTGACACCTACAACATGCACATCACCTTTTAATTCATTTCTGTTTTCAAAGTGAATTCGAGATTGTGTGTAATGAGAGAAATGACTGGATGTAAATTTCTCAAATTCCTCCAGTGATAAAGTTACGAATTTCATATTCATCTACTCCTCTGCGTTTTTAAGAATTATCCTTTATTTTAACAAATAACTACAACTATTACACAAGATAAGTTATTAAATCACACCGTACTTTAGTTGTGGGTTAAAATATATATTTAATTTATAATAATAAATATTTTTAGAAAACTAAATTTTTATGAACTAGCGCATATTTTAAAACCATTGTATGATAGTATTTGCAAAAGAAGTATTATGATAGATAGAGAGAACTGGGCAATAGGAGTGAATATATGAAACGTATATTAGTTATGTTAAGTGTCGGTATATTATTGCTAGCAGCGTGTGGTAACGATAAATATGTCGATAAAATAGATAAAGCTGTAAAAATCCAAGATCAAAAGCAAGAACAAATGTCTAAGAATGATACAGGAGATATGGTTAAACACTTTGATAAAAAAGATGCGAATATTTATGTTTATGAAGATGGAAAGTATGTTGTCTTAGCGTATAAACCTTTAAGTAATAATGAAGAAGTTCATTACTACACTTATCAATTTGATGGTAAAAAAGCGAAACGCATTGATAACTTTGATACAAAACAATATATCGAATCACATGATGCTGATTATAAGGAAGAAAATATGAATTAATATGTTATTACAAAGGAGCATCTATGAAAAAGAGAATTTTGTTAATAAGTATGATGATGGTTTTAATAATCATCATAAGTGCTTGTTCTAATGACAACAAGGAAAAGCAGCCACCTAAAACTGAGAATGGCAAAATTTTAATCGTTGAGTATGGAGACTTTAAATGTCCATACTGTAAAAAAGTGGAAAAGAATGTAATGCCAACAATTAAAAAAGACTATATTGATACGAATAAAGTAGAGTATCAATTTATTAATGCTGGATTTCTTGGTAAAGATTCAATCGTCGGCTCTAGAGCCGGAAACGCAGTGCAAAAAGTTGCACCTAATGAATACTTAACTTTTCAACGTAACGTATTCGCGAATCAAAAAGACGAGGATAAAAAGTGGTTAACAGAACAATTTCTTGATAAAGAAATTGATAAGTTAGATATTACGACGCAACAAAAATCTGACATTAAAAAGCAGTATAAGACTAAGAACAGTGAAGCTTGGAAAAAAGCAGAAAAACAAAAGGAACTAACAGAAGATAATAATATTGATACTGTTCCAACTGTTTTTATAAATGGAAAAAAAGTGAAAGATCCTTATAAAGTCGAAGAATGGAAGAAATACTTATAGTCACGATGTCATAGTGAGTAACGCTGACATTCATTTTGTGTTATATTGTAACCACTAAAGAGAAGTGGAATAAATTTAATAATGTTGATTCAAATAAGAATTGTAGTGTACTTCACTATGATTCTTCTTTTTTTAAAAATTTAGAAAGGTAGTAACTTAATCAATGATAGATATTTTTAATAAAAGATGATTTTTATTAAATTGAAAATAAAAAAATAAAAAACTATTGTAATTTTATACAAATAAAGTTATGCTTTTAAATCGTAAGTATTACTATTTAGGAGGTATAAAATGAAACGCTTTTTAAGTCTTACTGTTTTGATAACTATTATTGTATTTATATTAGTCGCTTGTGGAAAGGAAGATCGTTCTAATAAAGATTCTAAAGGTGATAACAAAATGAATGTGTCTACAACTGTATATCCTTTGCAATCCTTTATAGAGGAAATAGGTGGTAACCATGTCAATGTATCGTCTATTTATCCTGCTGGCACAGACCTACATGATTATGAACCAACTCAGAAAGACATGTTAAAGGTTAATCAATCTGATTTATTTGTATATACAGGTGATGATTTAGATCCAGTCGCTAAGAAAGTTGCAGCCACAATTAAAAATGATAAAAAGAAAGTTTCATTACAAGATAAACTAGATCAATCAACACTACTAACAGACCAACACGAACACGGTGATGAAGAACACGAGGATTCACATGGACACGAACACCATCATCATGGTGGGTATGATCCACATGTATGGTTAGATCCTGAGAAAAATAAGGTGTTTGCTAAAGAAATTAAAGATCAGCTAGTAACTAAAGATCCAGAACATAAAGATGAATACGAGAAAAATTTTAAAAAATTAGAAAAAGAGTTAAATGATATTGATAATAAAATGAACAACATTACTAAAGATAAACAAGGTAATGCTGTATTTATTTCTCATGAATCTCTAGGTTATCTCGCAGATCGCTATGGCTTTGTTCAAAAGGGAATTCAAAATATGAATGCTGAAGATCCTTCTCAAAAAAAACTTACAAACTTAGTAAAAGAGATTAATGAGAAAAATGTTAAATACATATTGTATGAGGATAATGTTGCGAATAAAGTAACTGAAACAATCAGAAAAGAAACAAATGCAAAACCGTTAAAATTCTATAATATGGAGTCACTTAATAAAGAACAATCTAAAGATGCATCGATAAATTATCAAACATTGATGAACAAAAATATTGAAGTATTAGATAAAGCATTGAGTTCCAATATAAAAGTACAAGACGAAAAAGCTGAACATAAATATGATAAAGCTATTTCAGATGGTTATTTCAAAGATGAACAAGTTAAAGATCGTGCATTATCAGATTATGAAGGTAAATGGCAATCAGTGTATCCCTATTTAAAAAATGGTGATTTAGATGATGTAATGAAACATAAATCTGAAGAAGATAGCACTATGACAGAAAAAGAGTATAAAAAATACTATGAGAAAGGTTACAAAACTGACGTTTCTAACATAAATATTAAAGATGACAACATTACTTTTGAAAAAAATGGGAATAAGGTTACTGGAACGTATGAATATGTTGGTAAAAAAATCCTAGATTATAAGAAAGGTAATCGTGGAGTTAGATTTATTTTTAAATTGAAGCACTCTGACAAGCAAACATTACCTAAGTACGTTCAGTTTAGTGATCATAATATCGCACCTAAGAAAGCAGAACACTTCCACATTTTTATGGGTAACAACAATGAAACATTACTTGAAGAAATGGATCATTGGCCAACGTATTATCCTGCCTCATTAGATAAGGACGATATTAAAGAAGAGATGTTAGCACATTAATAAATTTAAAATTTGAGTCTTTTTACTTGTATTTCCATATAAGTTTCTTTATTATATTAAGTATAATAATTATACAAACTATAGTGCTGATTTTCAGTTACGTAGTTTCATAATTTAAATAATGGAGGTATGTACACATGGCTAATTTAAATTTAGATCCAGCACATTCAGGAGTTAACTTTTCTATTCAACATTTAGTTGTATCAAATGTTAAAGGACGTTTTAACGAATTTGACGCTAACATTTCAGGTGATTTCAATGATTTAAGTTCATTGCAAGGTACTTTTACTGTTCAAGCAAATTCAATTGATACTAAAGTAGCAGATCGTGATAATCATCTTAAAAGCGCAGATTTCTTAGACGCTGAAAACTACCCAGAAATTAAATTTGAAATTACTAAAGTAGATGATAAATCAGTTACTGGTAACTTAACTATGAAAGATCAAACACATGAAGAAACTTTTGATTTAGATTATAAAGGTACTAGTTTAAATCCATTAAACGGTAAAAACACTGCTGGTTTAGTAATTACTGGTAGCCTTAACCGTGAAAAATATGGCATTACGTTTAACCAACAACTTGAAACTGGTGGTTTCTTATTAGGAAAAGACTTAAATGTTGAATTTGATTTAGAATTTCCACTTGAAGACTAATCACTAGTTATACTACTTAATAAAAATACTCATATGGCTCCCTACAAAGTAGATATTAATGAATGTAAACTTTGAAGGGAGCTTTTTTGTAATTAAAATCAATAACTGGTAAATTCAGAGAGCATTTAACAAATAGATAGGGGGATTTAAATGTCAATTCAACTAAAAGATAATAAAATTATATTTAATAGAACGTTTGAGGCGCCAATAAATGAAGTTTTCGAGGCATACACTACGGAG
The DNA here is from genome assembly GCF_001839115.1 of Staphylococcus sp. HMSC62B09. Taxonomy (NCBI): domain Bacteria; kingdom Bacillati; phylum Bacillota; class Bacilli; order Caryophanales; family Staphylococcaceae; genus Staphylococcus; species Staphylococcus sp. HMSC62B09. The sequence goes on along the minus strand of NZ_KV840129.1, from coordinate 24,241 downwards.
ACGTTATTCGAACAATGGTTTCATCCTCAAGGAGGTAAAACAAAAGTTTTTCGTTTTAACCCAGTAGTCGGTGGTGATGCCTTCTTTGCGATAGAAATGCCAGAACAAACAAGTTACACATTGACTGAATATAAAAAGGTGGATAAACCTAATCATATTGAATACTTAGATTTCTTTGCTACATCTCAAGGTGAGAAAGATACATCATTACCTGGGATGCAAATTTTGATTGATTTCACTTCAGAATCAGCGCAAAGCACGCTTGTAACGTCAACTTCAATCTTTCCAACAAAAGATGCGGCGCAACAAGCACTTGATATGGGTGTAGAAGCGGGAATGAATTCTACATTGAATCAACTAGAATCACTCTTGGAACAAAAAAGTCATAGGTATGTCAAAAAATTCAACTATATTTAAGTTATAATGTAGTTGAAATGAGGTTGATGATATGAAAGAAAGATATTTAAAAGTACTAGCTTTATTTTCAGTTAGTACATTAATACCAACAGTACTACTCAATTCAAAGGCAATTGATAATAGTGCAATTAAATATGTTTTAAGAACAGCGCTAGGCTATGGCATTTTTGCTACAGGTTTACGCTATTTATCAAGACTTAAAGCACATAAATAGTGAATTACTAAGTGAGGTAGAATCGTGTCTACATGATACGATTTTACCTCACTTTTTTACCTAAAAAATTTAAGCTATTCATGTTTTTTTATAAAATATATAATTGAAACATAACCTTAAAGGATGCAGGGGGGCATACATATGTTGAAGAACAATAAAACGGTTGAGGACACCCATGCAACGCGTGATATTGTAGAAGCTGCTGTTGGGCAGGTACAGACGAAAGAAATTATGTCTACAAAAACGCCTGGTAGATATGCATTGAAAACAATCATGTCAGGTTTTTTATTAGCAATCGTAACGGTATTTATGTTGGCAATTAAAACACAATTTGCAGCCACTAATGAAGGTTTAGTTAATTTGCTAGGTGCGATTGCATTTAGTTTAGCTTTAGTATTAATTGTGTTGACGAACTCAGAATTACTAACTAGTAATTTCATGTATTTAACGGTCGGCTGGTATTATAGAGCCATTACTATTAATAAGATGTTGTTCATTTTCTTATTCTGTTTTATAGGGAATATTATTGGCGGATTCATATTATTCTTCTTAATGAAAGGGACGCATATTATGACGCCAGAAATGATTGCCAGCTTAAGTAAGACAGTACATATGAAAACGGTAGAATCAACTTGGTTAAATATTTTAGTTAAAGCGATCTTCTGTAATTTCTTTATTAATATTGGTATATACGTGTCTATGTTATTTAAAGAAGGACTGGCAAGAGCATTCTTTATTGCCGTAGGTGTTGTTGTGTTTGTATTCATGGGTTATGAACATGTTGTCTTCAATGCTGGTTTATACGCAGGTATGGTGTTCTATAATTTAGATGCACTATCATGGTTAGGTGTTATTAAAAATATTGTGTTTGCTTTAATTGGTAACTATATCGGTGGTGGTATATTTATTGGTTTAGTATATGCGTATTTAAATGGTTCACGTGATAGTATAAAAGCTAAGTAATCAATAATAGGGTTGTGTTATCACTAAGTTAAATGAGTAAATAGCACAACCTTTTTTATTGAATTAATTCAACCACATTATTGAAAAAAGTTGACTAAATTATGATTAAAACATATCATTTTAATCAACATTAAAGCATTTTATGACCAAATTTTAAAAGCACTAAAGTCTTATATAAAGGGGATGAAGCGATTGGTTGCGAATATATTAGTGGCACACGGCATGAGAAAAGGTGATCAAAATAAAGCATTGGGAGAATTCTTAGATCGTTTATTAAGTGATGAAACGTATGAATATGAATTAGCGTTTATTGAAAGTGAAGAAAAGAGTATTGAAAATACGATTGGTCGTTTAATAAAGCAAGGTGAAACTCGATTTAAAGTTGTACCTCTTTTGATCTTTTCGGCAATGCATTATATCGTCGATGTTCCTGAAATTTTATCAAATATCAAAAAAGATCATCCTGAAATAAGTTACGAAATTAGTGAACCGCTTGGTACGCATGACTATATGGTAGATTTAGTTGAAAAACGTATTCAAGATGTTGAAATTTCTACCTCCTCTAATTATGCGATTGTATTAATCGCACATGGTAGTTTCTCATATACGAAAGCACATGATGAGTTAAAGGAATTTAGTGAAAAAATGAATCAACCTGTACCTATCTTTTGTCGTACGCTATATGGTGACATTACTTTTAGAAATGACTTGGATCAACTTTCGAATGAGTATGATGAACTTATTGTAGTGCCAATGTTTTTATATGATGGGCGACTAGTAAACAAAGTAAAACGACTCATTTCAGAAATGGATATACAGGGTACGCTTCATATTACACCATCTATTAATTTCGATAATATATTGAAGGAAATTATTAGTGAACGTTTAAAGCAATTAACATTTAATTAGGATTTATAAGCTGAGGCACTATGTTGTCTCAGTTTTTTATTGTAATTGGACAAGTTATTAAACGTATTAGGGAATTCCCCGATTTTTAATTAATTTGTGAAAATCATCACATTTGAAGTAGGATCTGTTATAGAATAGCAGTGAAGAAACAAATGTTGAATATCAAACATTTTAAAAAACAAAAAATTGCAAATGGAAAATAAGTAAATTTAAAGTGATAAAAGGGGCATATTTTATGACTAAACAAAAATTAGTGATGATTGGAAACGGTATGGCGGGATTAAGAACGATAGAAGAAATTCTAGAGCGTTCAGATTCACAATTTGACATTACAATTATTGGGAAAGAACCTTATCCAAACTATAACAGAATAATGTTATCAAATATATTACAGAAGAAAATGACTGTAGAAGAAACAATAATGAATCCATATGAATGGTATGAAGAAAATAACATTCAGCTCATCGTCAACGACCCGGTAGAGACGGTTGATCGTTCAGCACAAACAGTAACAACATCAAAAGGTGTTGAAGTGAACTATGATATTTGTATATTTGCAACAGGCTCTAGTGCTTTCGTATTACCGATACCTGGATCAGATTTACCAAGTGTTATAGGTTGGAGAACAATAGAAGATACTGAACGCATGATTGAAATCGCTAAAACGAAAAAGAAAGCTGTCGTTATTGGTGGCGGATTATTAGGACTTGAATGTGCACGTGGTTTAATGGATCAAGGTATGGAAGTAACTGTATTACACTTAGCAGAATGGCTTATGGAAATGCAGTTAGACCGTAAAGCTGGCGGCATGCTTAAAGCGGATTTAGAACGTCAAGGTATGAATATCGAGTTACAAGCGAACTCTAAAGAAATTATTGGTAAAGATGATGTAGAAGCGATTAAATTGGCGGATGGAAGAATAATCGAAACAGATTTAGTGGTCATGGCAGTCGGTATCCGTCCATTTACTCAAGTAGCACGTGATGCAGGTCTAGAAGTAAATAGAGGTATCGTTGTTAATGATTATTTACAAACATCAGACCCTAATATTTATGCTGTTGGCGAATGTTCAGAGCATGACGGCAAAGTATATGGTTTAGTCGCACCGCTCTATGAACAAGGTAAAGTGTTAGCTGACTACCTAACTGGAAAAGAAACAGAAGTGTACAAAGGTTCTACAACTTTCACTTCATTAAAAGTGTCTGGTTGTGATTTATATAGTGCGGGACAAATTGTTGAAAATGAAAATGTCCATGGTATTGAAATTTTCAACAGTGTCGATAATATTTATAAAAAAGTCTATTTGAGTGATGGTCAAGTTGTCGGAGCAGTATTATATGGTGATACAGATGATGGCTCAAGATTCTATAATATGATGAAAAAACATGAATCTTTAGAAGACTATACATTAGTATCATTATTGTACAAAGGTGGAGAAGAAGCGGTAACTTCTATCGCTGATATGCCAGACGATGAAACTATTTGTGGCTGTAACGGTGTAGATAAAGGTACGATTGTTAATGCGATTACGACTAAAGGATTAACATCAGTGGAAGAAGTAACGAAAGCAACTAAAGCGGGTAATTCATGTGGTAAATGTAAAGGACAAATTGGCGAGTTATTACAATGCACATTAGGTGATGACTTTGTAGCAGCGAAACCTACCGGAATTTGTGCTTGTACTGATTTAACACGTGATCAAATTGTTACGCAAATAAGAGCTAAAGGTCTAAAAACATCTAAAGAAGTACGTCACGTACTAGACTTTAAAGATAAAAATGGCTGTCCAAAATGTCGTCCAGCAATAAACTACTATTTAAACATGGTATACCCACATGACCATCAAGATGAAAAAGAATCACGCTTCGCAAACGAACGTTATCATGCAAATATTCAAAATGATGGTACATTCTCTGTTATTCCACAAATGCGTGGAGGCGTAACAGATGCTGACCAATTAATAAGATTAGGTGAAGTTGCAAAAAAATACAATGTTCCATTAGTTAAAGTAACAGGTTCTCAACGTGTAGGTTTATATGGATTGAAGAAAGAAGAATTACCTAAAGTATGGGAAGATTTAGGTATGCGTTCAGCTTCAGCATATGGTAAGAAAACACGTTCAGTTAAAAGTTGTGTAGGTAAAGAATTCTGTCGATTCGGTACTCAATACACTACACGCTTAGGTATTCGTTTAGAAAAAACATTCGAATACATTGACACACCACATAAATTCAAAATGGGTGTGTCTGGTTGCCCACGTAGTTGCGTTGAATCAGGAGTTAAAGATTTCGGTGTTATCTCAGTAGAAAACGGTTATCAAATTTACATCGGTGGTAACGGAGGTACAGATGTTACAGTTGGTAAATTATTAACTACCGTTGAAACTGAAGATGAAGTTATTCAATTATGTGGTGCGTTAATGCAGTATTATCGTGAAACTGGCATATATGCAGAAAGAACTGCACCATGGTTAAATCGTTTAGGCTTTGAAAATGTTAAAGAAGTACTACTGGATCCTGAACGTCAAAAAGAATTATTCGATAGAATTATGGATGCTAAAAAAGCGATTGATGGACATGGCGAACCTTGGGAAGCAATCGTTGAAGATAAAGAAGCTCGAAAAATCTTTGAAGTTGAGAGGGTGTAACATATGAAATCTATGGAAAAAGTAAAAGTAACTACAATAGAAGAATTAACACCATTGATTGGGAAAAAAGTGATTGTTGATGGTAAGGAAATTGGCATTTTTTTAACTGAAAGTGGAGACATTCATGCGATTAATAACATTTGTCCTCACAAACAAGGGCCATTATCAGAAGGAACAGTAAGTGGCGACTACGTTTATTGTCCTCTACATGATCAAAAGGTTGATTTGAGAAGTGGTGAGGTACAAGAACCTGATACTGGATGTGTTGAAACATATCCAGTTGAAGTCATCGATGGAGACGTTTATGTATGTCTGTAGATGAAAAATCAAAGGTTTACTTGATAGGTGCTGGACCTGGTAATCCTAATCTTTTAACGAAAAAAGCAGAACGATGTATTAAGAAAGCTGAAGTTATTCTATATGATCGTTTAGTAAACCCACTCATACTTCAATATGCACCCGCTGATGCGGAATTCATTGATGTAGGTAAAAAGCCTTACGCTAAACACATACAACAAGACGAAATTAATTTAAAAATCGTTGAAGCGGCTAAAAAGTATCAAACAGTCATTCGTCTCAAAGGTGGCGATCCAGCAATATTCGGTCGTGTTACTGAAGAAGTCAATACTTTAAAAGACTATGGAATCGAATATGAAATTGTTCCTGGTGTAACTTCGGCAAGTGCCGCTGTTGCAACAATGGATTTAGGATTAACAATGAGATCAGTAGCACCTAGTGTGACCTTTTCAACAGGTCATTTCAAAGATTCAATCAATCAAGAAACAGATATACGTAATTTGATTAATGGTGGGACATTAGCCATCTATATGGGGATAAAGCGATTGGGCCGTATCATTGAGCAAATCACAGCTTATACTTCAGAAAACTATTCGATAGCAATTGTATTTAATGCTACGTGTTATAACCAAAGCGTCATCATTGGTAAATTAAGCACCATTGAGCATCAATTACAACAACATGAACTTGAAGGTGAACCAGGAATTTGTATTTTAGGTGCTATTGTTGACCATATTGATAAAGATAAAGTGTTGAAACAAGAGCATGAAAGAAATTTAGATGATTTATTATATGTTATAAAAGGTTCGAAAGAAGATGCTTTATTAAAAGCTGAAGAATTATCTGAAACAGGATATCGTTGTTTAGTGCAAGTTGATGAAAGTTACCATCCATCACAACAACAATTATATACACAAATAATCAATAACAATAAAATTAAATATATTAATTTATAAGTCATCCTTGCAGGAGTGGTATAACGAATTCTTAGAACGTTATGTACCACTACCTGCTTTTTTGTTTTTTAGGGATTCCCCCATGCGAATTAGGACATTCCCTAATACCTAATGAATGTGAAAAATTGTACAATCATTATAAATTCAAAAGTAAAACGGCAAATCGGAATAAGTTAATACCTTTAACGGTAGGAGGATTCATATAGATGGGAAAATTTGGATTAAACTTTTTCAAACCAACTGAGACATTTAATGGTAATTGGTCAGTTCTTGAGAGCAAAAGTAGAGAATGGGAAAAAATGTACCGTGAAAGATGGAGTCACGATAAGGTAGTTAGAACAACACATGGTGTTAACTGTACAGGGTCATGTTCATGGAAAGTATTTGTTAAAAACGGCGTAATCACTTGGGAAAATCAACAAATCGATTATCCAAGTTGTGGGCCTGATATGCCAGAATTTGAACCTCGTGGATGTCCGCGTGGTGCGTCATTCTCTTGGTATGAATATAGTCCGCTTCGTGTGAAATATCCATACATTAGAGGGAAATTATTAGATTTATGGAATACAGCGTTAGAAGAAAATAATGGAAATCGTATTGCAGCGTGGGCATCTATTGTTGAAGACGAAGAGAAAGCAAAAGCGTATAAACAAGCACGTGGTAAAGGTGGACATGTTCGAGCTAACTGGAAAGATGTAACAGATATTATTGCTGCACAAATTCTTTATACAATTAAAAAGGATGGTCCAGATAGAATCGCAGGATTTACACCAATTCCTGCCATGTCAATGATAAGTTATGCTGCAGGGGCAAGATTTATCAACTTACTCGGTGGAGAAATGTTAAGTTTTTATGATTGGTATGCTGATTTACCGCCTGCGTCACCACAAATTTGGGGTGAACAAACTGACGTACCTGAATCAAGTGATTGGTACAATGCTTCATATATTATTATGTGGGGTTCAAACGTACCACTTACACGTACACCTGATGCTCACTTTATGACTGAAGTGAGATATAAAGGAACTAAAGTTGTTTCAGTAGCACCTGACTATGCAGAAAATGTTAAATTCGCGGATAACTGGTTAGCGCCTAATCCAGGTACTGATGCAGCGGTAGCACAAGCAATGACACATGTTATTTTACAGGAATACTATCAAGATAATCCTAGTGAAATGTTCATTAACTATTCAAAACAATATTCAGATATGCCTTTCGTGATTATGTTAGACGAAGATGACAATGGCTATAAAGCAGGACGATTCTTACGTGCAAGTGATTTAGGTATGGAAAGTGAAAATATCGAATGGAAACCAGTCATTCACGATATGAATAGTCTTCAGTTTGTAGTACCTAATGGCACAATGGGTCAACGCTGGGAAGAAGGCAAGAAGTGGAACTTAAAATTAGAAAATGAAGATGGTTCTAAGATTGATCCAGCGATGTCAATGGCAGACGACACTTACGAACTAAAAACAATTCAATTCCCTTACTTTGATAGTCAAGGTGACGGTATTTTTGAAAGACCAATAGCAGCTAGAAAAGTAACATTAGCTGATGGAAAAGAAGTGTATGTAGCGACAATAT
>NZ_KV840129.1:0-16151 GCF_001839115.1 Staphylococcus sp. HMSC62B09 | reverse complement strand
AAGTGTATGTAGCGACAGTATATGACTTAATGACAAGTCAATATGGCATTAAACGATTTAATCATGAATTAGAAGCAACTTCATACAATGATGCTGAATCAAAATATACACCTGCATGGCAACAACGAGTAACTGGTATTAAACCAGAATTAGTAACACAAGTAGCTAGAGAATTTGCGCAAAATGCCATCGATACAAAAGGACGCTCAATGATAATCATGGGTGCTGGTATTAACCACTGGTTCAATTCAGATACGATTTATCGAGCGATTTTAAATCTTGTTCTTTTATGTGGCTGTCAAGGTGTTAACGGTGGTGGATGGGCTCACTATGTTGGACAAGAAAAATGTAGACCAATAGAAGGTTGGAATACGGTAGCCTTTGCCAAAGACTGGCAAGGACCACCACGTCTGCAAAATGGTACAAGTTGGTTCTATTTTGCGACTGATCAATGGAAATATGAGGAATCTAATGTTGATAAATTAAAATCTCCATTAGCTAATAATATTAAACATCAACACCCAGCTGACTATAACGTCACAGCTGCTAGATTAGGTTGGTTGCCGTCATACCCTCAATTCAATAAGAATAGTTTGTTATTCGGAGAAGAGGCAAAAGATGCCGGCGATGACTCTAATGAAGCGATATTAAATAGAGCAATCGAATCAGTTAAAAATAGAGAAACTCAATTTGCGATAGAAGATCCTGATTTAAGAAAGAACCACCCGAAAACATTATTCGTATGGCGTTCAAATTTAATTTCAAGTTCTGCCAAAGGACAAGAGTACTTTATGAAACATTTATTAGGTACACGTTCAGGACTAATGGCTGAACCTAACGAAGAAGACAAACCAGAAGAAATTCAATGGCGTGAAGATACAGAAGGTAAATTAGACTTATTAGTGTCACTAGATTTCAGAATGACTGCGACACCATTGTACTCAGATATCGTATTACCAGCTGCAACATGGTATGAAAAACACGATCTGTCATCAACAGATATGCATCCATTCATTCATCCATTTAATCCAGCGATCGATCCGTTATGGGAATCACGTTCAGACTGGGATATTTATAAAACATTAAGTAAAGCTGTTTCAGAAATGGCGAAAGATTACTTGCCAGGAACATTTAAAGATGTTGTAACGACACCACTTGGCCATGATTCTAAACAGGAATTAGGTTCAGAATACGGTATTGTTAAAGATTGGTCTAAAGGAGAAGTTGAAGCCATTCCAGGTAAAACAATGCCAAACTTCGCAGTTGTAGATAGAGATTACACTAAAATTTACGATAAATATGTGACTTTAGGTCCATTACTTGAAAAAGGAAAAGTTGGTGCACATGGCGTAAGCTTCAGCGTGAAAGATGAATATGAAGAACTTAAAAGTATGATAGGTACTTGGAACGATGAGAACCCTGAATCAGTCAGAAATAATCGTCCACGTATCGATACTGCTAGAAAAGTAGCAGATGCAATCTTAAATGTATCATCAGCTACTAACGGCAAATTATCACAAAAATCATACGAAGATTTAGAAAATCAAACAGGTATGGAATTAAAAGACATTTCAAAAGAACGTGCATCTGAAAAGATTTCATTTTTAAACATTACTTCACAACCACGCGAAGTGATACCGACAGCTGTGTTCCCTGGTTCAAACAAAAATGGACGTAGATATTCTCCATTCACAACTAATGTAGAACGACTCGTACCATTTAGAACATTAACAGGTAGACAAAGTTATTACATCGATCACGAAGTATTCCAACAATTCGGCGAAAGTTTACCAGTATACAAACCAACATTACCACCAATGGTATTTGGTACTAGAGATAAACAAGTTAAAGGTGGACAAGATGCATTAGTATTACGTTATTTAACACCTCATGGTAAATGGAATATACACTCAACATATCAAGATAATGAACGTATGTTGACATTATTTAGAGGTGGTCCAGTCGTTTGGTTATCTAATGAGGATGCTGATGAGCATGGCATCAATGACAACGATTGGTTAGAAGTTTATAACAGAAATGGTGTTGTAACTGCAAGAGCAGTCACATCACACCGTATGCCAAGAGGAACAATGTTTATGTATCATGCACAAGATAAACACATTGAAACACCAGGATCAGAAATTACAGATACTCGTGGCGGTTCACATAATGCACCAACAAGAATTCATTTGAAACCTACCCAACTTGTAGGTGGTTACGCACAAATTAGTTATCACTTTAACTATTATGGACCAATAGGAAATCAACGAGACGTATATGTAGCAGTGAGAAAGATGAAGGAGGTAAATTGGCTTGAAGATTAAAGCGCAAATTGCAATGGTGTTAAATTTAGATAAATGCATAGGTTGCCACACTTGCAGCGTAACATGTAAGAACACTTGGACTAACCGTCCAGGTGCAGAATACATGTGGTTCAACAACGTAGAAACTAAACCAGGTGTAGGATATCCTAAACGATGGGAAGACCAAGAACATTATAAAGGTGGATGGGTCTTAAATAAAAAAGGAAAATTAGAACTTAAATCTGGTAGTCGTTGGACAAAAATGGCGTTAGGTAAAATCTTTTACAACCCAGATATGCCTCTTATTAAAGATTATTATGAACCATGGACATACAATTACGAACATTTAACTACTGCTAAAGAAGGTAAGCATTCTCCTGTTGCTAAAGCGCACTCACTTATCTCAGGTGAGAAACTTAATCTTGAGTGGGGGCCTAACTGGGAAGATGACTTAGCCGGTGCACATATTACTGGTCCAGAAGATCCAAATATTCAAAAAATTGAAGAAGACATTAAATTCCAATTTGATGAAACATTTATGATGTATTTACCTCGTCTATGTGAACATTGTTTAAATCCTAGTTGTGTAGCTTCATGTCCATCTGGTGCAATGTATAAACGTGATGAAGATGGTATTGTTTTAGTTGACCAAGATGCATGTCGTGGTTGGCGCTACTGTATGACTGGTTGCCCTTATAAAAAAGTTTACTTCAACTGGAAAACAAACAAAGCTGAGAAATGTACATTCTGTTTCCCAAGAATTGAAGCTGGATTACCAACTGTTTGTTCTGAAACATGTACAGGTAGAATGAGATATTTAGGTGTATTATTATATGATGCCGATAGAGTTCATGAAGCAGCTTCAGCTGAAAATGAAAAAGATTTATATGAAAAGCAATTAGATATTTTCTTAAATCCATTTGATGAAGAAGTGATTGAACAAGCTGAAAAAGATGGCATTAGCTATGAATGGATTGAAGCAGCTCAAAATTCACCAGTGTATAAACTGGCAATTGAATATAAATTAGCATTTCCTTTACATCCAGAATTTAGAACAATGCCTATGGTTTGGTACTGCCCACCATTAAGTCCTATCATGAGTTATTTTGAAGGTAAAAATGCAGGACAAAACCCAGATATGATTTTCCCAGCTATTGAAGAAATGCGTTTACCAATAGAATACTTAGCTAATTTATTTACTGCCGGTGATGTTCAACCTGTTAAGGAATCTTTACAAAAAATGGCTATGATGAGAAGTTACATGCGCTCACAAGTTACAGGTAAAGAGTTTGATACTTCTAAATTAGAAAGACTTGGATTATCAGAAATTCAAACTAAAGATATGTATCGTTTATTAGGGTTAGCAAAATATGAAGATCGCTTTGTTGTACCAACATCTCATAAAGAAACATATTTAGATACGTATCATGCGCAAGGTAGCCAAGGGTATGGTGGCGAATACTTTGGAGACAATTGTGAAGGCTGTGGTGTTCCAGTAGGTTCAGAAAAAACAGGACAAGAAATTTATAATGAGAATTTCTATGGAGGGATTTTCCGTGATTAATTTACAACAATTTCATAATTATCAAGAAAGTTTTGGTTATATCGCTCAGCAGCTTAATTTTCCGGAGAAATTAACGTTTCATCCAAAAACATTTGAAGAAACGATTGAGCCCTCTCATCCTGGTTATGATGATTTAGTAAAATACAGAGAGAATATGCATCAATTCACATTGTCAGAAATTAAAGCAATATATACAGATACCTTTGATTTTAATAAGAAATCACCGCTTTATATGACTTACAACAAATTTGACACTCAAAAAGAAAGAGGCCAAATGTTGGCTAAACTTAAAGTGTTATATGAAATGTTTGGGTTGAAAATGGTAGATAACGAGTTATCAGATTATCTACCATTGATGCTCCAATTCTTACACGTAGCATCATGGCAAAATGATTCACGAGCAGAAGGTAATATTGAACTAGTTATTATGATTATTGAAGACGGTACGTATGAAATGGCAAATCATTTAGCTCAAGATAACAATCCTTATGCTTATGTGATACGTGCTTTAAGAAATACATTAAAAGCTTGTCTAGAAATTCCAAATGAGGTGACATCTCATGCTTAATCAATTTTTATGGATTATATTTCCATATTTGTGTGTAGCCATTTTCATTGTTGGACACATCGCTCGTTATAAATATGATCAATTCTCATGGACTGCTAAATCGAGTGAATTTTTAGAGAAAAAACAATTAAAATGGGGTAGCTTATTATTCCATTTGGGCATCATCCCGGTGTTTTTTGGTCACGTCGTAGGTCTCGCTATACCAGCTAAATGGATTGATGGATTAGGTGTAAGCGAAGAAATGTATCATTTTGGTGCTGTATACATCGGTAGTATCTTTGGTATAATGACGTTTATTGGTATGTTACTATTAACAGCACGACGAATTACTATTAAAAATGTTAGAAAGCTAAGTTCAGCTTCTGATATATTTGTAAATTTCTTATTAATATTAGTTATTTTCATGGGTTGTTATTCAACATTAGTTACGAATGCGATGGTAAGTGATTTTGATTATCGTCAAACGATATCTATATGGTTTAGACACTTATTTACATTTTCACCAGATGCGAGTCTGATGACGAGTGTTCCTTTATCTTTTAAAATTCACATCTTACTTGGGTTTACAATTTTAGCTTGTTGGCCATTCACTCGCTTAGTGCATGTTTGGAGTGTACCGCTATCGTATACTAATCGTAGATATATTGTTTATCGTAAACATAAAACACGTTCATGAGTATGAGAGGAGATTCAAATGTGATTACGAATCCAGTATTTGAAAAACAGGATTTCCAACAACAATTGAATAATCTAAGGGTCAGTGAAGGGTATGATTTTGCAGGGGTTGCACTTTATGAGCATCATATGACTTCAGCACCGATTAAATGGCATTATGTCTCAGGTAACTTGAATGATCGCTATAAAATGATTATCTTGCGTAAAGGGCGAGGTCTAGCCGGTATGGTTATGAAGACTGGAAAACGCATGATCATTGCCGACGTAGTAGCAAGTTTATCACCAGAAGATAAGATTAAATATCCAATCTTAATTGCCGAAAATCTAACTGCAATGGTAGCTATCCCATTGTGTTACAAAAATCAGGTGTATGGTGTATTACTCTTAGGTCAGAGAGATGGCAAGCCTCTTCCTGATTATGAAACTTTGGATATTAGTGGCAAGCTTTGGACATTTTCAGAAGAAATGTAGGTGTTTAAAATGTTGGATGTTGATAATCTTGATTTAGAGAACTTACTAAAAAAATATTACGAAAAGACGAATGAAAAAATCGTATTTGTAAATAATGATGGTAAGGTTATCGCGATGAATGACGCAGCACAAGAGATAATTTCAAAGGATAATAATTATAGTGCGATGACCAATGCGATATGTACTCGCTGTGAAGGTTACTCTAACGAATTTGCATTACAAAGTTGCATTAACTGTTATCTTGATACGACAAAGCCTAATGATATGAACTTCCAAGTATTCATGAAGACGGTAGATAATAAAATTCAACCATTTACTGCTTCGTATCAATGTATTGATGATGAGGCACAAATCTACGCTTTTACATTACAAGATATATCTCCACAAATAGAGCGACAAGAAAAGATGTATCAACGTCAGATGTTACGTAAAACTATTGCTGCACAAGAATATGAAAGAAAACGTATATCTAGAGAATTACATGACAGTGTTGTTCAAGAGATGTTAAATGTAGATGTTGAATTGAGATTATTGAAATATCAACAAGATATGGCTCAACTCATAGAAAAATCTGAACACATCGAAATGTTAATGTCTAATTTAATTAATGATATTCGCAATCTATCAGTAGAATTAAGACCTTCATCACTTGATGATTTAGGATTAGAAGCGGCTTTTAAATCCTATTTCAAACAATTAGAGCATAATTATGGATTAAACGTTGTCTATCAATCTAATATTCAAAATATACGTTTCGATAGTGAAATTGAAACGGTTGTTTATCGCGTTGTTCAAGAAGCGATATTTAATGCATTAAAGTATGCAGGTGTTTATGAAGTGGAAGTGACGATTCAACAAACGGAAGCAGGCCTTATCGCTGAAATTATTGATCGAGGTAAAGGCTTTGATCCTAATTTAAAACCGCAAGGCACGGGATTAGGACTATATGGTATGAATGAAAGGGCAGAACTTGTTAAAGGTACAGTGAATATTGAAACACATATTGGTAAAGGTACAATTATTACATTGGATGTGCCAGTCTAAAATATGTTAGGGGAATATAAAGTGAAAATTGTAATTGCAGACGATCATGCAGTCGTTAGAACAGGATTTTCAATGATATTAAACTTTCAAGAGGATATGGAAGTGGTTGCAACTGCTGCTGATGGGGGAGAAGCTTATCAAAAGGTGATGGAGCATAAGCCAGACGTCTTAATTATGGACTTAAGTATGCCACCTGGTGAATCAGGCTTAATTGCAACTAGTAAAATATCAGAAAGTTTTCCAGAAACTAAAATATTAATACTTACGATGTATGATGATGAAGAATATCTATTCCACGTTCTTCGTAATGGTGCTAAAGGATATATATTAAAGAATGCACCTGATGAACAATTATTACTAGCCGTGCGAACAGTTTATAAAGGCGAAACATATGTAGATATGAAATTAACAACGTCATTAGTGAATGAATTTGTAAATCATAAACATTCTGATGATGTATCTACTAACGATCCATTTAAGATATTGTCTAAGCGTGAACTAGAAATACTACCTTTAATTGCAAAGGGGTATGGTAATAAAGATATTGCTGAAAAGTTATTCGTGTCGGTCAAAACGGTCGAAGCGCATAAAACACATATAATGACTAAACTCGATTTAAAATCTAAACCTGAGTTAGTTGAATATGCATTAAAAAAGAAATTATTAGATTTTTAAATGATGAAAATGATACTGAGACAATTCAGCAATGTCTCAGTTTTTTTGTGCATTTAACAATGAAAATATAGGGGGATTCCCAGGCAGTATAAGGGAATATCCTTATGTTCATTTTTTCACAATTACACTAAAATTTAATTGTAATCAGTAATGTGATTGTATTATAAATTTTTGACCTCTTTTATATAACAATTACTGATATAGAAAATTAAATGATGAAGGTGAAAAAATGTATAAGACAAAAGGTGGCTTTCAACTTACATTACAAACGTTAAGTCTTGTAGTAGGTTTCATGGCATGGAGTATTATTTCTCCGTTAATGCCATATATCTCTCAAGATATTAAAGTTAATCCTGGGCAGTTGTCAATTATACTGGCAATTCCAGTAATATTAGGTTCGATTTTACGTGTACCATTCGGTTATTTAACGAATGTTATTGGTGCGAAATGGGTATTCTTTTGTAGTTTTGTCGTTTTATTATTTCCTATCTTCTTTTTAGGACAAGCACAAACGCCAGGAATGCTAATGTTATCAGGATTCTTTTTAGGTGTTGGAGGTGCGATATTCTCTGTAGGTGTTACATCGATACCTAAATATTTTTCAAAAGATAAAGTAGGGCTTGCGAATGGAATTTATGGTATGGGTAACATTGGTACGGCAGTATCATCATTCTTAGCACCACCAATTGCAGGTATTATAGGTTGGCAAACAACAGTAAGAAGTTACTTAATTATTATTGCTATTTTTGCAATTTTAATGTTTATTTTTGGCGATAAAAATGAACCGAAAGTGAAAGTTCCTTTAGCATCTCAGTTTAAAAAATTATCATCGAATTATAAGCTATATTACTTAAGTCTTTGGTATTTTATTACGTTTGGTGCATTTGTAGCATTTGGATTATTCTTACCTAACTACTTAGTAAATAACTTTGGAATTGATAAAGTCGATGCAGGTATTCGTTCAGGTGTATTCATTGCTTTAGCAACTTTCTTAAGACCAATTGGCGGTATACTTGGAGACAAATTTAATGCTGTGAAAGTACTAATGATCGATTTTATTATTATGATTATAGGTGCTGTTATTTTAGGAATTTCAAGTCATATTGCTTTATTTACTATCGGTTGTTTAACTATCAGTATCTGTGCTGGTTTAGGTAATGGTTTAATATTTAAACTTGTACCATCTTACTTCGCAAAAGAATCTGGTGCAGCTAATGGTATTGTTTCTATGATGGGTGGTTTAGGAGGATTCTTCCCACCTTTAGTAATTACTTATGTAACAGGATTAACAGGTTCAAGTCATTTAGCATTTATTCTTTTAGCAATATTTGGTACCTTAGCATTTATTACTATGGGACACTTATATAAAAAAGAATATGCAAAATAATTTTATACATTAAAAAAGAGCAATACAAAGCTAAAGAAAGTTTTGTATTGCTCTTTAACATTTTATTTTGTATATCTATTTATTCTACTGTAATTGTTGTTGATTGATCTTGTGCACTAACTTCTTTAGGTAAAATAACAACTAGAATCCCGTCTTCGTAGCTTGCTTTAATTTGTGACTTATCAATATCGTTAAATTCAAAATGTCTAACTAATTCACCACTTGCACGTTCACTTAATTGAACGCTACCTGTTTGTTCAGATACATGCTTTTGAACTTTAATTGTTAATGCCGCATGTTCAAATTTAAGTTCAATTTCAGACTTATTGACACCAGGTAGTTCAGCTTCTAATACGTATTGATTAGTTTGATTATAAATATTTGTCGGGAAACTTTTTGATGAAAATTGATTAAAAACTTGTTCACCTAAATCACGAAATACATCTTTTGGATTATTCTTGAAAATGGATTGTTCAAAAAACTCTCTATTATTCATACTAATGTCTCTCCTTTATTTAAGCGTGCATACCAAAATTGTAAAATGATACTTTTCAAGTACATTATAGTAATAGAGAGGATTAACGTAAAGCGAAAGGAATTATAAAAGAATAAGGCGCAGATAAAGTGCGGAATAGTAAATCCATGGCAAAAGTCTCAATATGTATAAATCCTAGTAATTGTGAAATAAAGTATTTCGCTTTTGCCAGGATTAAATATTAGTGAGTAGTATAATCGAAGTTATTTGAAATAACATGTTTTAAGCTGTTAACAAGATTATCTTTTTCGTCTTGTGAAATATCAAAGTCCTCAAAAACTTGGTCAGAGATAGCTTCCAATGTAGGTTTAATATTAATACCGCTTTCAGTCAGTGTGATTTGAAGGTTTCTTTCATCTTCTTTTTCACGCATACGTTGTACGTAGCCTTTTTTCTCTAATTTCTTTAAGAGAGGTGTTAGTGTTCCAGAATCTAAAAATACGCGACGACCAAGTGATTTAATATTTATCTTTTCTTCATTTTCGATGGCCATGATGACCATAAAGCTTGTATATGTTAAATCATGCTTTTTTAAATAGTAAGTATATTTTTTTATGACTTCTTTAGAAGTAACATATAATAAAAAACATAATTGATTACTTAAATAACTATCTTTAATATACATACAATTCCCCCCTTAACTTATTTAAAGATATTATGAACTAAAAGTAATGTCAATGCTATTGCCATAGTATTTCATGGACTTTTATAGGGTTTTGAACTATATTTGAAAGTACGTCTACATGTTTAATGTAAGTGTCGATTTATTTTGAATTAGAGATAAATTGTTAGGACATTTTGTTACAGAAATACTGAAATACTTTAAAATTTTCTAACTATCATTCATAATAATTTAGATAGTAACTAGAGATGATGAGACTAGGTTGTGTACAAAGGAGTTCAAAATGAGTAAAAAACAAAAATGGATTAGAGTTTGTATTATTTTGGCGATTTCATTAGTAGTGGCAATTGCTTTCTTTTTTGCTATGAAAACGTATCAAGGTCATAGAAATATTAAAATGGTAGATAGTTATATAGAGCAAAAACATTTAAGTGATGATATTAAATCTGAAAAAACACAATATAGTGCAAAAAAAGGGGTTTATTACAAAGAAGTCGTTTTTAAAGATGAACCTCATATGACATATGTCATTCAACCTATAGGAACACGCAAAGGTATCTTTGCTGAAGGCTTTGATACTGAAACTAAAAAAAGTATTAAAGATGCAAAACATAATTATTTTAACCAAAATTTCAAACCTTAATTTCGCATTAAATGAGGATTAATATTTTACAAGTCATGAAAAATAAGGAGAATAGAATTCGTAATGATTTCTGTTCTCCTTTTTATAGTATTTTTAATTATTTTAGCTTGATTGAATAGTATATATATAGTTAGCTTTAAAAATATTATATCTCATTTCATAATTATCTGATATAATTAAACGATGTCAGATGAAGGGGGTTTCAACATGGCTCTGTTCAAGAGGAAAATTAGTTTACCGATGCAGGTTATCATCGCATTGGTGCTAGGTGTAGTTGTAGGTTTATTATTATTTGGACAAGATAACGTAGCAAATTATATAAAACCGTTCGGTGATGTTTTCTTAAATTTAATTAAAATGATCATCATACAATTGTATTCTGTGCATTAGCATTATCTATATCTAACTTAGGGGACTCAAAGAAGATAGGTAGCTATGGATGGAAAGCAATTCTTTACTTTGAAATTATAACAACAATCGCCATTGGTTTAGGACTAATCATTGGTAACTTATTCAAACCAGGTGCTGGTTTAGATCCAGATAAATTACCAAAAGGCGATATTTCTAAATATCAATCATCTGCATCCGCAGCAGAACAATCTACATATGGCAATCACTTTATTGATACCATTGTAAATATTGTACCAACAAACATATTTGAAGCATTAACTAAAGGCGAATTATTACCAATCATCTTCTTCGCAGTATTCTTCGGTTTAGGATTGGCTGCAATAGGAGAAAAAGCAGATCCTGTGAAAGGCTTTTTAAATGGAACGCTTGAAGCAGTATTCTGGATGATTAATAAAATTTTAAAATTAGCACCAATAGGTGTATTTGCATTTATTTGTACAACAGTAATGACTTTTGGAGCATCTGCTTTAATTCCATTATTAAAATTAGTATTAGTAGTAGTGTTCGCGATGGTGTTCTTCATTATCGTTGTTCTAGGAATTGTAGCAAGAATCTGTGGTATTAGTATCTTCTCAATCATTAAAATTTTGAAAGATGAGTTATTACTAGCATTCTCTACTTCAAGTTCAGAAGCAGTATTACCAGTAATGATGAATAAAATGGAAAAATTCGGAGCGCCAAGAGATGTCACATCCTTTGTTATTCCAATAGGTTACTCATTCAACCTTGATGGATCAGCGCTATACCAATCAATTGCAGCATTATTTGTTGCACAAATGTATGGCATTCATTTATCTATATCGGAACAAATTATCTTAATGGTGACATTAATGGTTGCCTCTAAAGGTATGGCTGGAGTACCAGGCGTTTCAATCGTAGTATTATTAACAACATTAGGAGCTATGGGCTTACCAGCACAAGGACTTGCGTTAATTATCGGTGTAGACCGTTTATTAGATATGGTTCGTACATGTGTTAACGTAATAGGTAATGCACTATCAGCTGTTGTTATCTCTAAATGGGAAAAGGTTTATGACAAAGAACAAGGTAAAAAATACTTAGAATCAATTTAAAAAAGAAATCTGACATTTTTAGTATCGAGCGCATAGGCTCGATACTTTTTTATTGCTTAAAATTATAAAGATTAGTGTATAAATACTTTATGATATTTAAAAAACTGCCAACGAAGATTTCTCTTCATTGACAGTGATTTATTGTAATTTACATACCTTTCATATCATGCATTTCATGAATTTTCATCATTAAACCATGTGGTACGTCATCGTGATCTACTTTAGATACTCTTGAAAATTTATCTGATCCTTTTTCTTTGACTAAAAAAACGAAGTCGCCTTTCTTAACATTAGCATTGCTAGAAGGCAATTCAACATTTTTTTCAATTTTTTCAGTCTGTTCATTTACCATCTTATCAATTGTATGGTCGTTTTTCATATAGCCATAATACGTTTCTTTTTGACCACCTGTCATCATCATGACAACAAGAACGATGCATACAATTAACATGATAGCAATAAGTGCAATACCGATGCCTAAACCCTTTTTATTCTTCATTTTATAGACTCCTTTAAAAAGTTCTATCTCTTTTATACATAAAATACTATTAAATTGCAATAAAATAATAATCTGTATTAAATTGAATTATAATTTAATGACATAAACTACATCAAAGGTGTTAACCAATTAATCAAAAAAAGAGAGTTCAGAACTTGATTAACTCAGTCCTAAACTCTTTATTATAAACAGTTATTTAAATTCTATACAGTAATCGTTACAGGTGTATCGATGTCATCATCATTCATTAACTTGATGGTTTTAGGTACGACTTTGAGCACACATAGATTTGGATCTTCTTTTGAATTAAAGAATGTTTTATCTTGCGTTTCCCATAGCCAGTCAATTACTTTTTGATCTTCAACAATTTCTATATTTGCTTCAATTTCAACAAAGCTATTATTTGTTGTTTCATTGTAACCTAATAAAATATATGCATGAGGATTATTTTTAATTTCTTCAACTTTAGTGCTCTAATTACTTGTCTTCGTATATAAAGTTAATTCATCATTATAAAATACCATATAACGACTATTTGGTTGATTATTATATGCTGTTGATAAGACGCCGACTTTTGAAGTATCTAAGACTTTTTCAATTGATTGAATCACTTGTTGTTTATCCAAAGTTATCATCTCCTTACACTAATTTTAGCCTAAATAATGTTTTTTAAACTTACATCAAAGGTATACTAAGAAGGTTTAATACAAATATATTTCACTTCATCATGTTTTAGCGTTATTTGAAATGCGGCATAATCATTTTCTTGAATCAATAGTTCAGTCTTTGGATGATTACATCTATCTAATTGTTGAATGATATCTTTTTCAATGTAAACATCACGCTTATATTGTGGAATTAAATGTTGTATTGAGCCATGTTCATTATTTAATGTATTTACAATAAATAGGGTGTTTTCTTTAAAGTCATTTTCAAAGATATAGTGTTGTTGGCTATCAGATAAATAACGGTCATTGATTTTATTGAAAAGTATCACATGATAATTCCCATCTTTATAACACATTAAATAATTATTTGATATTTGAAATGACTCATTACTAAATGTAGAAACAAATCGATATAAATGCATGATAGGTAATAAACTACCATGATTATTAAAGAGTGAGATATACATTGGATCTGTTTCTATTAATTTATAGCACACGCCACCACCGTGTCTCATTAACTGATATAGATGACATACGAGATCTGACAATTGAAGTGATTGTGTACCATTATTAGTGTATTTGAAACATTTTAATGATAGGTTGCTATAAATAAACTGAGTTGAAGGTATATTAGATCCCTCTATAAAACGCAAATAATTTTCAAAGTGCGTCGATGAGTGAGTAAAGCCACGTTGTATATCAATAAGCACATTCTTGGTATCAATATTTTCAATATCAACAAAGTAAAAATCAAAGTTCATACGATGCATAATATCATATGTTTCTTGTAATGAACCCAGTTGTTTTAACAAACCATCAACCATTAAACTAAATTTGATAGCACGGTTTTTATTCTTGAGTTTAAGGTGTGCAAGGTGGATATCATGAATGGACATTGTTTCAGTATCAAATACAAGCATAAATTTCACTAATTTTTTATTCCATTTATAATCTCTATTATTTTGTAAGAATATCATGATTAGTTGGTATATCATTTTAAATTCTTGATTATTTTTAATAGTGACAGCTAATCTAATATTTTTTTCAAATAATTTCTTAAAGCAACGATTTAATAAATTTAAATTTGTGTGACGACCTACCATGTCACTCACATCATTAATTAAAATTGCTGGTCTAGGTAAATAGGATAAATCAATATCAAAATAATCATTAAACACAAATTGAAATAATTCATTTATGTTTTGAAAATCTATAAAAGCCGTTGAAAATTGCGTCTGATCTTTAGGATCGTAATTAGCAATATGAATTTGTGTGGTTTCCGTGGTCAAATGATTCGTAAACTCAAATTGTGAAATTAAATTTAAAAAAGATTGACTAACTGAACTTCTTATTAAAATAGAGGGCAGAGGTTCTAATTGATTTAGCATCGTACGAAATTGCTTAGGGCTCGCTTCCAAATGTTTTTTAAATTGATTAGTAAAATTGGTGTGACTACTAAAACCTGATAATTCGGAAATCGTTGTTATAGAGTGATTCGTTGTCATTAGTAATTGTACAGAGTGATTAACTTTTAGACTGGTATAATAATCTTTAAAATTTACATTTAATATGCGAGCAAACAAATTAGAACAATATGATTCTGAAATAAGTGCATGTTGTGCAATATCTAACAAAGATAGATTAGATGTAATGTTATTGTTAATAAACATGACAATATTAGACAGTAACTGATTATCAATAGACATAGTCGGTACATATAATGTTGTGTTTCTAACTACGGCTTCTTTATATAACGTTCTTATAATTTTAGATACTGTTTCACTATCTTGTTCTTCATTATTTGCAAAGTTAGAAAGACATTGCAAAATTTGAGATTTAATAAAATGATTCGACTGCAATAAATAACGGTCAAAGAAACAATTAAAGAAATCATTATCTTCTATATAGAAGTAAGCTATTGGAATTTTTAACTCAATTAAATCTTTAGCATGATTGATATTAAATAAATCACCTTGATTGACTATAGTAATATGGTTTTGAATATCATTCTTTTCACCATTAATAGTAATCGTTAATTCATTTGTTAAAGAGAAATATATAATAATATAATTTATATTACGCGATGGGGCAGTTGTTAAATGTTCATGTAATAGAATAGAATTACTCATGTATGTTGTTCTCCTAGCTTTTATATTTATTGGCTAAATATTACTGTTCAATTGAATTGTGAATAATAAAAGCTATTATAAAATAAAAGTAAGAAAAAATTAATAACTAAAAATAAAAAAATTTTGCGATTATTTTGTGAAAGCGATAAAAATTTTCTCAAAGAAGCAACTTAAATGAAAAATTGAAAATATAGTGTGACTGATTTGGAAAATTTTAATAGCGTGGTACAACTTAATTTGATGCATAATAAATATAGATTTCGAAACAGAATTGATTAAACATCATTTTCATTAATTTAATTGATGATTCGAAATCTTACATTCATTAGTTCTGTATCAACATCATGAAAAAGCAACATAAAATATTTCCACAATAAGAAAAGCTATAATTAAATCATTGAGTTCAAATTCTGCCAACATATTAAAGTTAATGATACAAGTATCAACAACATATTAAAATGATTAAATTCTATATCAATGTTTAGACAAGACAACAAGAATTTTCCATCTTACACAAGTAAAGTAAATTATTTTGTGCGTGATATAGAAATTCAACTCATCTTCATCATGAATTAAACAACTAGAGAGTGAGAATTAATAAATTAAATAATAGTCAGACACCACACCTAAGATTTGCCATTCAACTTAGAATAAGAATATGTATGCGTATTATTAACAGTGGTATTAGCAGTAGCAAGCTAATGTATATTACTAAGGAACCTAACTCCCCCAATTACTAAATCACTGATGTATAAGTAACAGTTTTAATATCTACCATCCTTTAATATACTGATTTTATTATAGGGGTAACATCAAGAATAATATTTTACAGAAAAACAGAATTAATTTTAAAAAAGAGGCTGGGACATAATTTCTAACAAATT
>NZ_KV840128.1:0-256 GCF_001839115.1 Staphylococcus sp. HMSC62B09 | reverse complement strand
AATGTAACTTTAATCTTTTTCTTATTACTCATATGTGTTCCTCCCTTCTTTAATAGCAGCATTCTATGTTGTGACATTGTGTTGATGTTATTTTGTTATCCTCTCCCTTACTTTCGTTTGATCTAGGTGGTTGCCTTAGCAACCACTTGTAAATTAAAAAGAGAGCATCTTTAAATAGATGCCCTCTAATTAAATCATTATTGATTAAATAAAGAAGTGATTGGTAAATGATCACGTCGTTTATTAAGCGTATGCA
>NZ_KV840127.1:0-17668 GCF_001839115.1 Staphylococcus sp. HMSC62B09 | reverse complement strand
ACTCATCAGTCCGATTTGACGTAGAGCCAAAATTCATTGTCCCACCTCAAAATAGACTACTATTTATTTGCTTTAACCTAACATTTATTACTTACCAAAGTTATAAATGTTTATTGTCAATATGACAAGCGAAATTAACCTTTGGCTACCTCATCTTCAATATATTTAGTAATTCCAGGTTCTACACTTTCAAGTGCTTGTTCTGAAATTTCAATTGATCGTTTGTAACGATTATTTTTAAACAAGCGTTCTGCTTCGTTTAAACTCTTATCTACATTATTATGATCTTTACGATAACGGTTACCATATTGAATTAAACGTTCTGCGTATACGGCATTCACCAATACATCATTTGCTTCATCTTCAAAAGTGTTCATTTGAATAACAATTTTGGCAACTTTATCTTTAAGTTGTTTAACGTGAATTGGACGTTCACTAAATTGATCATTAGTTTCACGAACTTCATGGTCAATTTCATTTTTCATAATAATGAATCTTTCAGGTACACTTGTTAAATTTGAAGCTAAAAGCCGGCGATAAACTTCTTCTTTTTTAGATTGAATTCTTAAAAGATTATCTTCTGCCTCAGCTTCATCCTCTCTCAATTGAATAAGATGATTTTGTAATTTTTCTTGATTCTCATTAATTACTTTAACGTGATCGTCTAAATATTCTAAGTTGTCTTTAACTTCGCTGTAACGTACAGCAGATTTAGCCATTTCTTTAAGAATTTCATCATATACTGCTACTAAATTTTGAATTTCGTTCTCATGTTGTCTAATGCTATGAACATCACTTTCATTAATGAAATAATTTTCACGAATATAGTCAATTTCTGTACGTAATGTGTAATTCATCTCACGTGCTTTGAACAATTCATCAGTAATTTGTTCTTTAGTTTCTTCCACTTCATTTTTAGCTTTAACTTCATGCTCAATCAAATCATACATTTCATCAAGCTTATCATTAATTTGTTCAAGTTTATCGTTTGCATTATCTAACTCAAGACGACTGATCATAGGTTCTACAAAATTCAACTCTGTCTTTAAGCTTTGTAGTGTACCATCGATTTTAACGTGATCTAGATCATAACCGTTCATCTTTAAGTCACGACATCCATATTTCAAATCTTGAAATTGTCCAGGTAGTTCTTTTTGAGCTTCTCTAATTAATTCTGGAATTTCATCCATATACTTTTGGACTTCATTCATAGATTCATTTAGACCCATAATGTGGTTGTGTGCTTGAACGTAATTACCTTCTTCTTTTAGTTCTTCATACTGTACAAGTTCTGGCTCAAATGATTCAATTCTTTTTTCAAGTGGTGAAGCTGCATCGCCGAACTGATGTCTGTTAGCTAACACATCACGCTTCATTTCTCGATAATTAGTCTTGCACTTTTCATAAACTTGTTCATTTTCCTTATGTAAAGAAACAATTTCATTAACATCTTCAACTTGTTGTTGATACCCAGTTTCATATTTATCCATTAATTCATGTGCATCGTCAATGTCACTTTGAGCTCCAGAAAATTGAAACTTATCAAGTTGAATTTCAGCATCGTGGATTTTTTCCTCTACGGGTGCTAAATAGTTATTTGTATAGTCTAAGGTGTCTCTCTTAAAGGCATCATATTTTGTTCTAGTTTCCCCTTTTAAATTTAATTCAGAAAGTTGTTTTAAATTTTCTTCAAAAGGTAATCTTTGAACTTTTAACTTACGTTCTTCAGCTTCTTCAACAATTTTTCGTTTGTTAGAACGTAAATAAAACATGATTCCTACAATGATTAAAACAATGATAATTATTGCTAATATTGTGTATAAAACCATCTCATTCTCCTCCTATGTTATCATTATTATAACGCAAATACCGCTTTCATTAAACTAGTAAATGAATGAATTGATAGAATAAATTTTTCCATTTATAATTTATTAAAAATAACAAAATGAGGTAAGCATATGCCAATAATAAAAGAAACAAATTATAATTTATTAACGAAACAGCTTCAAAGTTTAATCGAAGACGAACAGAACCTTATCGCAATTCTAAGCAATACATCAGCTATATTAAATGATAATTTAGATCAAATTAATTGGGTTGGTTTTTATCTTATTGAAAATGAAGAACTTATTCTTGGACCCTTTCAAGGTCATCCAGCTTGCGTTCATATTGCAATTGGCAAAGGTGTCTGTGGTACTGCAGTTGCAGAAGATAAAACTCAGTTAGTTAAAGATGTACACGCGTTCCCAGGACACATTGCTTGCGATGCAAACAGTAAATCAGAAATAGTTATTCCAATTCATGTCAATGATGAAATAATTGGGGTTCTAGATATTGATGCACCTATCACAGATCGATTTACTAATGAAGACAAGGAAGGTTTAGAAGTTATTGTCAAAGTTCTTGAAAAACAGCTAACTAAATAACTAAAAAGTATTGACACTTTGTAAAATACTGTTACAATGAACTTTGTGTGAATTAACGAAAATAGCAGTTGCATATCAATGAGCTCTATGTTGTTCCCGATGAGGACGTGTCGCGTAACTGACGCTATAAGGTGAAGACACATAAAACAACATATCCTATTGGGCATGCAACACTCTTTTTTGTTTATTCATAACAACAAAAAAGAAAAAGGAGGAGTCTTAATATGGCTCGATTCAGAGGTTCAAACTGGAAAAAATCTCGTCGTTTAGGTATCTCATTAAGCGGTACTGGTAAAGAATTAGAAAAACGTCCTTACGCACCAGGACAACACGGTCCAAACCAACGTAAAAAATTATCAGAATATGGTTTACAATTACGTGAAAAACAAAAATTACGTTATTTATATGGAATGACTGAAAGACAATTCCGTAACACATTTGACATCGCTGGTAAACAACACGGTGTACATGGTGAAAACTTCATGATTTTATTAGCTAGTCGTTTAGACGCAGTTGTTTATTCATTAGGTTTAGCTCGTACTCGTCGTCAAGCACGTCAATTAGTTGGTCACGGTCACGTTGAAGTTGATGGTCGTCGTGTTGATATTTCATCATATTCATTAAAACCTGGTCAAGTTATCACTGTACGTGAAAAATCACAAAATTTAGACATCATCAAAGAATCTGTTGAAATTAATAATTTCGTACCAGAATACTTAGACTTTGATGCAGATAGCTTAAAAGGGACTTTCGTACGCTTCCCTGAACGTAGCGAATTACCAGCTGAAATTAATGAACAATTAATCGTTGAGTACTACTCAAGATAAGTTCATGATAATGAACAACCACCCTTCCTTATGGAATGGGTGGTTTTTTTATTCATAGATGATCAAAGTGATTTTATATTCTAAAGATATCCTCTGGTAAATCAGAAATAATGCCATCTACGCCAAGATTGATAAGTTTTTTAACATCTTTCGGTTTATTCACAGTATATGGAATAACCTTCAATGATTGACTATGTGCATTTTTTATAAATTTAGAATTAACTAATTTGTAATTAGGATTAATAAAATTTGCATAATCAGATATTTCTTCAAAGTTTGGAGATTTATACCAATATTTCTTTCTACTAATAAGCAAACCCAATTGATACTCACTATCCAATGAGTTTAAACGTTTCACACAATCTTCATCAAAAGATTGAATGATTGCCTTATGTTTAGGAACTTTATATATTTCTAAAGCATTCAATACAGCTTTTTCTATTCCGAGATATTGATGTGGAACTTTAATCTCAATAAGTAACTTTTTTGAAAAATTTTTAATTAAGGATAACACCTCTTCAAATGTCGAAATCTTAGTATTTTGAAAGGATTTATCATGTTTTACTCCAAAATCAAATGTTAACAATTCTTCAAGTGTATAGTCTTTTACTTTTCCTTCACCATTTGAAGTTCGATTAATAGTGTCATCATGTATAACAACTAAATGATTGTCTTTGCTGAAATGTACATCTATTTCTAACATATCAACATGTTGCATTAAAGCCGCCTTAAAACCAACAAGAGTATTTTCTGGAAATTGATTCGATAAACCACGATGAGCAACTATTTGAAATGCTTGATTAGGTTTATTAATTTTCATAAAAGTCACCTTTCTTTAATTATGTCACAGTTTAAACTACACTTAAATTACCATATTATAAGTGGAGGTTAAACATAAATGGTTAAGCATGATTTTAAGGTACAAACAAAATGGCGTGGTGGAAGAGAAGAAGTTGGAACTGTTAATGGAGACATTATTTCTGAACAAATTTCTATACCTGCACCGCTTGGTGGTAATGGAGTAGGTACAAATCCTGATGAATTATTAGTATCAGCAGCATCGTCTTGTTATATCATCTCATTGGCAGCAACATTAGAAAGAGCAAAATTTACCGACATCGATCTGATAAATGATTCAGTGGGTACTGCCATATTCGAGAATGGTAAGTTTAAAATGGCAACAATAACACATTATCCTAAAATTTCAGTGACTGCAGAACACAAAGAAAGTCTTGAGAAACGACTTCCTAAATTATTAGAAATAGCTGATAGTAATTGTATGATTTCGAATTCTATACGTAATAATGTAGAAATTAAAATTCAAGCGTCAATTCAATAATTGTTAAAATTGCGCTAGTTTCACCATGAATCTCATATAAACATGGTGATTGCTCTTTTAAATTATCAGAATATTTGGTAAAATGATTAAATCTTATACCGTGGGAGGAAATTTAATGAATTATTATGAACCACTTTTATTAACACCAGGACCTACTCCAGTTCCAAAGGAAATCAATCATGCTTTAGGTTTACCTATGGTTGGTCACCGTTCACCAGATTTTGAATCTATAGCTAAAAAAGCATTTAACAATTTAAAACCCATTTTTGGTACAGAAAATGAAGTTATGATTTTAACATCAAGTGGCACTAGTGTCTTAGAAGCAAGTATGTTAAATATAGTTAATCCTGATGATCATTTTGTCGTTATAGTGTCAGGCGCCTTTGGCAATCGCTTTAAACAAATTGCTGAAACATACTATGAAAATGTATACATATATAATGTGGAATAGGGACAACCCCTTGATGTTAAAGAATTCATAACATATCTTAACAATTTAAATCATCAAATCAGTGCTGTATTTACTCAATTCTGCGAAACGTCAACAGCTGTCCTACATCCTGTAGGTGAACTTGGTAAAGCATTGAAAACATTCGATCAAGATATCTACTTTGTTGTAGACGGTGTGAGTTGTATTGGTGCTGTAGATGTTAATTTAGAACGTGACAACATAGATGTGTTAGTTTCTGGAAGTCAAAAAGCAATTATGTTGCCACCTGGACTAGCATTCGTTGCTTTTAATGATCGTGCGTTGAAACGTTTTAAAGAAGTTACTACACCACGCTTTTACTTAAATTTAAATAAATACTTTGACTCACTTAAACAAGATTCTACTCCTTTTACACCAAATGTCGGGTTATTTAGAGCTGTAAACGCTTATGCCGAATTAATTCATTCTGAAGGGTTTGAAAATACCATCAAACGTCACTATATTATTAGAGACGGTCTAAGATCAGCTTTAAATGCATTAGATTTAGAACTTCTAGTAGAAGATGATTTCGCTTCCCCAACGGTAACATCGTTCATACCAACATCCAAAGATGAATTAACTCATATTAAATCAACTTTAAAAACAAGATTTAATATTACAATTGCTGGTGGTCAAGGTAAATTGAAAGGAAAGATTTTACGTATCGGACATATGGGTAAAGTCTCACCTTTCGATATGCTCTCAGTTATAAGTGCTTTAGAGATTATACTTACAGATTACCGTCAAACGAATTATATTGGGAAAGGCTTAACAAAATTTTCAGAGGTGATTCATAGTGAAGCATAATATTCTAGTGTCAGACCCTATTTCAACAGATGGATTACAAAGTTTATTAAACCATTCTGATTTTAACGTCGATATTAAAACTAATTTGGATGAACAATCATTATTAGATATTATAGATAATTACGAGGGGTTAATTGTTCGTAGTCAGACGCAAGTCACTCAACAAATCATTGAAAAGGCTAATAAATTGAAAGTTATCGCTCGTGCTGGTGTTGGCGTTGACAATATTGATATTGATGCTGCTACTCTCCAAGGTATTTTAGTTATTAATGCACCTGATGGTAATACTATTTCTGCAACTGAACATTCAGTAGCTATGATTTTAGCGATGGCTAGAAATATTCCTCAAGCGCATGCATCTTTAAAAAATAAGGAATGGAATAGAAAAGCATTTAAGGGTGTCGAACTTTACCACAAAATATTAGGTGTCATAGGTGCAGGACGAATAGGTATTGGTGTAGCACAACGACTTCAAAGTTTCGGTATGAAAGTATTAGCTTATGACCCTTATCTTACGGAAGATAAAGCACAGCAATTAGGCGTTAAACTTGCTACTATAGATGAAATAGCTAGACAAGCTGATTTTATAACAGTTCATACGCCATTAACACCTAAAACAAGAGGTATTGTGAATGCTGATTTCTTTTCAAAAGCAAAGCCAACATTGCAAATTATTAACGTCGCAAGAGGCGGTATTATCAATGAAGATGATTTATTAAATGCACTAAATAACAATCAGATCGCACGTGCTGCGTTAGACGTATTTGAACATGAACCTCCTACCAATTCACCATTAATTGAGCATGATAAAATCATTGTTACGCCACACTTAGGTGCATCAACTATTGAGGCTCAAGAGAAAGTTGCAGTATCAGTGTCAGAAGAAATTATAGATATACTGGAAAACGGTAATGTAACACACGCAGTCAATGCCCCAAAAATTAGTTTCAATGATATAGATGAAATAACACAACAATGGATTGAAATAGGTGAGTTATCTGGTGAATTAGCAATTCAATTAATTGAAGGTGCACCGAGAGAAATCAAGGTGACTTTTAATGGTGATGTCGCTAAACAGGAAACTGACTTAATTACACGCTCAATTGTAAAACAAATTTTGCAACAGGATTTAGGAGATCGTGTTAATATCATTAATGCTTTTGCACTTTTAAATGAACAAGGTGTAACACGTAACGTTGAAAAAAGAGCATCACAAGGTACTTTTAGTAATTATATTCAAGTTCATTTAGTTAGTGATACGGAAGAAGTAAAAATTGGTGCCACTGTCATAGCTGGCTTTGGTGCTCGTATTGTACGTATTAATGATTACTCTGTAGACTTTAAACCTAATGCCTACCAACTTGTTTCTTATCATGGTGACAAGCCTGGCATGGTCGGTTTAACTGGTCAGCTACTAGGTAAACATAATATTAATATTGCATCAATGTCACTTGGCAGAAATGTACAAGGAGGCCAAGCGATGATGGTATTATCAATTGATCAACCTGTTACTGAGGATATTATCAATGAACTATATGATGTGGGTGGTTTCGATAAAATATATGGAACTACACTTTCAGTCAAATAACTAATCTTTTTAAAGATTCACTACTATAACTACTTGAAATAATAATGCCCCTCAATGATGAATTTTACTTCATCATTGAGGGGCGTATTAATACTAATGATTTAATATCAATTTATGGTGAATTAACCTTACAATAAAATATTTTTAATTAAACCTATATGATCAACAATATAATCCGCTTCATGACGCTCCAATTCTTTACGAGCCTCTTGCCCTTTTAACCCTGTTAATGTACCTATAAAAGTAGCACCTATTTGTTTAGCACTGAATAAATCAGCCAATGAGTCACCAACAATGATTACATCTTCTTTATTTACAATTTGATCTTGCTGAGTAATGAATTGTTTATAATTCTCCTTGTTATTTCCATATAGAGTAGCTATGTAGCAAAAAGGATTAGGCTTACCTAGAGGTATAAATTCAGGATATTCATTTTCAGCTTCCATAACATCACTTGCAGTAACAATGTGATTATCTGAAAAGAACGCTTTTAAACCTAAAGATTCAAATGGAACTAATGTCTCAGTTCTAGGTCTACCTGTAGCTATTGCAAGATGATAACCTCTCTCTTTAAGAGATTTAAGTAATGACTTTATCTCTTCAATAGGTCTAAGAACAGTTTCGTGATAAATAAAACCATTAATGCCATCAAGAATAGAAGGCTTTTCTTCAACTTGTTCAAATAATTCAGAACCCAAGTATAATTCTTGGTATAAATCTCTTGCAACAAACCATAGAGGTCCTTTAAGTTTAAACAAACGCGCATCATTAACATTTAATTCTTTCTTAGCATATTGTTCTAACTCAGCATAAATATTATTTTTACCACCTTGACTATGATTAATAAAATTCATAGGAAGTTCATAATCGATTTTAAAATCTTTATTGATCAATGACTGAATGTCTTGAATACTTCTAGCTGAAAATTGATTATCTTCTATAATGTCTTTAATTTGTTGAAAGGTGAATTGCTTCATTAAATGGATAAAATGTATGCAAAAAACTACAAATAACATATCCCAATTTGAATTTAATCCCATTGATTTTAATCGATTAAGAATTATATCATTATTAAATACTTTACTGCGAATATTATTTATAGTTTCGTCACATAATATATTTAACTTAAATGATTTATCTAAACCTAAAAAATGTTCACTTTTAAGTAACGCCTCTATAGTTAAAGCTGACGTATCGAAACAACGTTCCTCACTTAAGAATACACCGTCTACATCAAATAAAATTGATTTCATGACTTTCCGCTCCATTATTTTTGAATATTCTGATACTTATAATATTAACGTCTTATATCTCAATGTCAATAAAACTATAATAAAAAACTGATGAATTCTAGGTAGCCTCCTAAAATTCATCAGCTAATTGAACAACACATATTTATCAATATGTTTATATCTTATCAAATCAGTAAGACATATTTTGTCTGTCTTAATACTTTTAAAAAATGAAACTATAAATTTTACATTTGCTTTTCAATTTCATCTGCGACCTGCTGTACATGAGTGCCAATTATAACTTGTGCTGAGTGTTGACCATTTTTGGTTACCCCAACCGCTCCTGCATTTCTAATTTTTTGTTCGTCAATAATAGAATTATCCTTTAATTCCATTCTTAATCTAGTAGCACAATTGGTCAATGTAGTAATATTTTCACTACCACCTAATCCTTCTAAGATTTGACTTGCTGTGTGATGATATTTGCTTTTACTTGTAGTTTCAGCCCCATCTTTCTTAGTTGTATTAGCAGTTGGATCAGCTAATAAATTGTCACCACGACCAATTGTGTTGAGGTTAAAGATTTTAATGACAAATCTAAAGATAAAGTAATATAAAACGAAGAATACAATGCCTTGAACTAAAATCATTAACGGATGATTAGCCACTGGATTGATTAGTGATAATACGTAATCAATTAAACCTGCACTAAATGAGAATCCTGCTGTCCAATGAAATAGTGCAGCTATAAATAATGACAAACCGGTTAATAATGCATGGATTACAAATAACACCGGTGCAACAAACATAAATACAAATTCAATCGGTTCAGTTACACCAACCATAAATGCAGAAATGGAACTTGCTATAAACCAACCATATACTTGTTTTTTCTGAGCAGATTCAGCGGTGTGATACATCGCCAATGCTGCAGCTGGAATACCAAACATCATAATTGGGAAGAACCCTGCTTGATATCGACCAGTAATACCTTTGATTGCATCTTGTCCAGTTTGGAATTTACCGATATCGTTAATTCCTGCTGTATCAAACCAGAACACAGCATTTAATGCATGGTGAAGCCCAGTAGGAATTAATAGTCGGTTAAAGAAGCCGTATAGGAATGCACCGAATGGTCCAAAACCAACTAACCATCCACCAAATGCCACAATAGCTGAATATACAAATGTCCATGCGAATAATAAAATCACAATTAAAAAAGTACAATAGAATACTGTCATAATTGGAACTAATCGCTTACCACTAAAGAATGATAACGCTGTAGGTAATTCCACATCACTGAATTTGTTAAAACAGTATGCTGCAATTAGTCCTATTATAATACCAATAAACACATTTGAATTATCCATCTTACTAAATCCGTCGTTTACAGCACTCTCTTTTATATTAAATAATGATGCTACGAACTCAGGAGATAATACTTTAACGACCAGTGCAAATCCCAAAGCACCCGCTAATGCGACTGCACCATCATTTTTCTTTGCCATACCAATCGCAACGCCAATTGCAAAGATAAGCCCTAGTTGGCCTAGTATTGCATTCCCTACCGTACTGAAGAATAATGACACAGTTGGTAATATATTTAATGCTTTAAGCAAATTACCAATTCCAACGATTATTGCGCCAGCGGGTAAAACAGCTACTGGTAGCATTAAGGATCTCCCTAAATTTTGAAAAAACTTAAACATTTCACTCACTCCCAAAACACATATTATTCAAATAATTTATATATAACTAAGATATGTATATAGTTCCTTAATTAATTTACCATAAATGTAAGCGCTTTTGATGTGTCAATTTTAAATCATTTTAAAAATATAATAAGCATACAGGTATCTAACACGCTAAAGCTCTTCAACCTATAAATGTAGAATTTTAATTTTAAATAAATTTATAAAAATAAAAGTCTCGTATTAAATTCACTGAGATTAATTAAGTGTATACTTAAAAACAAAAACACCCTATTAAAATAACTATTTGAGTCATTAAATAGAGTGTTTATTGTTAATTAGTTACTATAATTTATTTATCTAGACTATCTTGAATTAAGTGTAGTTCTTTTTGTAATTGTGCTGTACGTCTTTCAATTTCATGTGTTAAATAATCTATTTTTTCATTTCTTTTTAAATCTTTAGGAATATCTGATTGATAAATTGGCTCACCAAATTTAATAAGTGCCTGACCTGTAATTAAACCAAGTAATTTTTTAGGTCCAACATAGGCTGCTGGTAAAATTGGCGCTTTGCCTAACATTGCAATAGTTGAAGCGCCTCTTTTTAATGGAGCCCCTTCAGCTGATGTACGATGTCCCGTTGGGAAGATACCAACAGTTTTATTTTCTTTTAACAAATTAACTGGTCTTTTCAATGTACTTGGTCCTGGATTTTCACGGTCAACAGGAAAAGCATTCAATGAAGTTAAAAATTGACCAAACCATTTATTATTAAATAATTCTTTTTTAGCCATGTAATGAATTTCATTAGGAACTAATGCCATACCTAACATGATCACTTCATTATAACTTTCATGAGTACATGTTACTACGTATTTGTTATCTTTAGGAATATTCTCCTTTCCAATAACATATAATGATTTAGCCATTTTAACTAATATAAAATCTAATAGTCTACTTATAAATTGATACATTATGTCACCTGCTTATTGATTTTTATACTTTATTGATTTTATCATTATCCTTATATATGAACAACTTATCAAAAGATACATCTAAAGTCTGATAGTGGATTACTAGCAATATTTGATTAAACCTTTCATAATTAAATAAAGGGTTAATATTATAATGGAGGTTAAAAATGTCTGAATTTAATCAAGAGAATCAATCAAATTATAACAACTATCAGCAACCTCAACCTGGAAAACCTAAATTCCCATGGTTTAAAACAATTATAGTTGCATTAATTGCTGGTGTGATAGGTGCTTTACTTGTCTTAGGTGCAAGTAAAATAATGGGATTAGTTGGAATAGATAATAGTGGTGCCCAAGTTCAAGAAGCCAATAATAGTAAAGGTGGAAATGTATTAGACGGAAAAAGTGATAACTATAAATCTGTTAATGCAATGATTAAAGATGTATCACCTGCGATAGTTGGTGTCATTAATATGCAAAAAGCTAATGGTCTAGAAGATTTTTTACAAGGTAAATCGTCATCCGAATCTGAAGAAGCAGGTATTGGTTCAGGTGTAATCTATCAAATTAATAATAATTCTGCTTACATTGTGACAAACACCCATGTAATAAGTGGTGCATCCGAGATTAAAGTGCAATTGCATAGTGGTAAACAAGTTAAAGCGAAGTTAATTGGGAAGGATACTGTATCAGATATAGCTGTCTTAAAAATAGATAATACTAAGGGTATCAAATCAATTAAGTTTGCTAATTCTTCAAAAGTGCAAACTGGGGATAGTGTATTCGCTATGGGTAATCCTCTAGGTTTGGAATTTGCTAATTCAGTTACTTCTGGAATTATTTCAGCAAATGAGCGTACAATTGAGTCAAATACTACTTCTGGTGGTACTAAAGTTAACGTCTTGCAAACTGATGCTGCAATAAACCCTGGTAACTCTGGTGGTGCATTAGTAGATATTAATGGTAACTTGGTTGGTATCAACTCTATGAAAATAGCCGCTGAGCAAGTAGAAGGTATTGGTTTTGCTATTCCAAGTAATGAAGTTAAAGTAACTATTGAACAACTTGTTAAAAACGGTAAAATTGAACGCCCTTCTATAGGAATTGGTTTACTAAATTTAAGTGATATTCCTAATTCTTATAAAAAAGAATTAAACACAGATCGTGATGATGGTATTTATGTTGCTAAAGTAAGTCGATCAAGTGAATTAAAAACAGGCGATATCATTACTAAAATAGATGATAAAACTGTAAAAGAAGATACTGATTTAAGAACTTATCTGTATCAAAATAAGAAGCCTGGTGAGACTGCTAAACTAACTGTTATACGTGATGGAAAAACGCTAACAGTTAATGTTAAGCTAAAAAGCCAGTCCGATATATCATCTACTCAATCATTTGACTCTGAATCAGACAATAGTCGAAACAGTCAATTTATACAATAGTTTTTCTAACAAAAGAACATAATACACAAATACGGCCAGTACATGATTAATCAAAATCAATTACTGACCGTATTATTACTTATATTGTCGCCTTTGACTTATTAGTAAGAAATAAAGCTGGAACAATAATTAAAATTAATGTAATGACTGATACTAAGAATCCAGCATGATAAGCGATAATACTGTGTGTCAAGGAATTACCTAATTGATTTATTGCAACTGAAAGAATTGTTGCAATAAAAGCTGTTCCAAAACTTGAACCAATATTTTCAATCATATTAATTCCCACAGCCGCTTCAGCTAATACGCTTTCTTTAATGCCCATATATGCATCAGTAGTTAAACCTAAATTAATGCCTCCAACACTACATCCTCTTAAAAATAAGATAATAGATAGAGCAATGATACTAGTATGATCTGTAATAAATAATAAAGGTATTAATCTAAACATCGATATTATAACACTTACTAAAACCACCCATTTCGCTCCATATTGATCGATCAATTTCCCCATGTATGGTCTTGTAATAAGCATTCCAATTCCCTGTGGTATAAGTGCTTGAGCTGCTTCAATAGGAGTGTAATGCTTAAATGTCTGAAAATATAACGGAATTATGAACATAGGTCCCATGATACCTATGTTCGAGAGAAATGAGTCTATAAATGATGCTGTATAATTTCCTTTACTAAAGAGTGATAACGACATAATGGTATTATCATGTTTAACTTTATTATGAATATAATACATAAGTATCATAATACAACCATTAATCAGAAGAAGAATAGTAGTTCTATTATAAAAACTATGGTAATCACTTGCTTTTGTTAAGCCGTATATGGTTGATATACTGATAAGACCTAGTAATATGATTCCTAACATGTCAATAGACTTACTTTTATTAAAAGGGTCAAAGTTCGATAAATATTTTATTTGCAATAATACGGCGATGATTACGACTAAGACATTAATAAAGAACATCCAGCGCCAAGACACAATATGAATTACAACTCCACCAATGACTGGTCCCATGATGGGCCCGAATATCATAGGTGTACTTACGACAGCCATGACTTTCCCAATATCGTCTTGACCCGTTGTCTTAATCAATAGCGTGAACATTAACGTTGTAATTATGCCCGCAGACAATCCTTGAATAATTCTGAACACAATAAAACTCTCTACATTCCAACTAATACGAGCTAATACAGATGTAATTCCAAATAGAATTGAGGCTCCTATAAATATATACTTCCCATTAAATTGATTGACCATCCATCCTGCTATTGGAATAACTAGCGCTAAAGCAAGGACATATCCTGTTATACCCACTGAGTGATTTCAATAGTAGTATTAAATGCGTTGTTAAGTTGTTTGATTGCTATATTAATCATTGTTGAATCTAACATAGGTGCTATAGCCCCTAATGCTATTGCCCAAGCAGCTATCATAATCTCTCGATACTTGACTATCATTTAATTTTTACATACGTTCCTCCTATATATTGTTTCCATGTCAACAAAATATACTCTCTTTTTGTTTTCTTGTCAGCAATATATAACAAATAAACTCGCTTAACCTGTAAGCGAGTTTTTAAGTTTAATCTCTTATAATGATTTTTTCTCTTGTTCGATTAGTTGATCCAAATGTTGATGATACCTATTAATGAAGGTCATCATATTATTAAATTCATCTTCTGTCATGCTGTCAAAAACACTTTGATCTCTATTTTGAAACGATTCATGTAATTCAGAGTGAATTTGATAAACGCTTTCACCCTGTGCAGTTAATTTAAAATATATTTCTTTTTTATTGTCTTTACTTTTAAAACTTTTCAATTAAACCTTTTTGCTGCAAACGTTTTGTTAATTTACTAATTGCACCTCTAGTCATAAATAGCTTATTCGCTAAATATTGTACATTGGGATTCTGATATTCTTTAATCGCTTCAACGCAATGAACTTCAGATGATTTGAACCCTTTAAGTGCTTGTTCCATTTTATCTTTATTTAGCCAACCTATTTTATTAAACAAATCTCTAAAGCTACTCATTAAAATTTCTTCTTTATTATTAGTCATTTCATCACTTCTTTTTAATCTTTATAACACATTTATTATACCCGTACTCTATTTATTTTTCATAAAAAGGGCAATGCGCAAAGTCTATAAGATTTCGCTACATTGCCAATAAAATTAAACTTATTATTTATAGTTAACCATGAAATATTTTTTCTTACCACGACGAATGATAGTAAATTCATCATCTATTTTATCCTCATTGCTTAATTCATAGTCTACTGATTGTTGTCTTTCCCCATTAATATAAATAGCACCGTTATTAACATCCTCACGTGCTTGGCGTTTAGACGTCGCAATGCCTGTTTCAATTAAGACATCAATAATATTTGAAGTTTCAGTTGATAATTCAACTTGAGGAACATCTTTAAAACCTTCTTTTAATTCTTTGCCTGATAATGATTTTAAATCGCCGCTAAACAAAGCTTTAGAAATACGAATGGCATCATCTAATGCCTCTTTACCATGAATAAATTCTGTAACATTCTCCGCTAAGGCTTTTTGCGCTTCTCTTAAATGAGGTTCTTGATTTTTAGATTCTTCGAGACGATTAATTTCATCTTTATCTAAAAATGTGAAGTATTTCAAGAATTTAATGACATCATCATCTGATTGATTAATCCAAAATTGGTAAAATTCATAAGGGCTTGTTTTGTCAGCGTCTAACCATACAGCACCTGATTCTGATTTACCAAATTTCTTACCATCCGATTTCGTAACTAAAGGAATTGTTAAACCATATGCTTCAGTTTGTCCATACATACGTCGCATTAATTCAATACCACTAGTGATATTACCCCATTGATCTGAACCACCAACTTGTAATTTACAATTTAATTCACGGTTTAAATGACCAAAGTCGATAGCTTGAAGTATAGTATAAGTGAATTCAGTGTAAGA
This sequence comes from Staphylococcus sp. HMSC62B09, assembly GCF_001839115.1. Lineage (NCBI taxonomy): Bacteria > Bacillati > Bacillota > Bacilli > Caryophanales > Staphylococcaceae > Staphylococcus > Staphylococcus sp. HMSC62B09. The sequence goes on along the minus strand of NZ_KV840127.1, from coordinate 1,894 downwards.
TATACCATTCTCAAGGCGAGATTGAATAGAATCTTTACCTAACATGTAGTTCACACCAACATGTTTACCATAATCTCTTAGGAAACTAATTAATGAGATTTGACTCAACCAATCTTTGTTATTAACTAAAATGGCACCTTTATCCGTACCAAATTCAAATAATTTATGCATTTGAGCACTAATACCCTCAACGTTAGCCTCTACTTGGTCTTCTGTTTGTAGTATACGTTCTTCAGATTTACCGGATGGATCACCAATCATACCAGTTCCCCCACCAATTAGAACGATAGGTCGATGACCATGTTCTTGGAAACGTCTTAGAGTCATAAATGGAAGCAAATGACCAATATGCAGACTATCAGCAGTAGGGTCAGCACCACAATATAAAGAAATTTGTTCCTTATTTAATAATTCTTCAATGCTACTTTCATCTGTTTGTTGATAAATTAAACCTCTCCATTGTAACTCTTCAATTAAAGCGTTTGACATCAATATTCCTCCTAAACAAAGATTTTATTTTTAATATTTAGTGATCTATACTCTATTTATGAAAAATAAAAAGCACCCATACATCGTTAAATGTAAGGGCGCTTGAGCACGTTACCACCATACTTAAATAGCATATTGCTATTCACTCTATCAATGATACGTTCATTAATAAACGTTGGACAATTCATAATGAGGTGTATTCATATAAGTGCAACTATTAGTTCACAGCTACCACTAACTCTCTGGAAATCACAAAAATATTACTTGTCCTCTTATCCAAAATATATTGAATTGTAATTAATTATAAGTATTAAAAATATAAAAGTCAAATCAGTGATTATGGTATACTATATTTAAATTTCAAGATGCTTAAGGTGAAAGAGATGTTAACCAACATTAATAGAGATACTAAGTTTAATTCATTTGAAAAGTCCTACAAAAAAAAGAAACATGCAATTGTAGGATTATTTAGTGTTGGGTTATTTATATGTTTAATAGGATTTATAGGTACAGTTATTTATTTCAATCATTTAACGCATGAATCGTCTAAAATAAGCGATCGTGAATTAAAACAGAAAGTCTTGCATTTTGCAGGTGACGATTTAATAAATCATGAAAATTCTGATATCTTAAGTGAATATGATAAATCTGAGAACTCTCTAATAGTAGGTCCTAAACACGTCAATCCAAATGTCATTAAAGCCCTTACCTCTTCCGAGGATACCATGTTTTATAAACATAAAGGTATCCTTCCAAAAGCACTCGTACGAGCAATGATACAAGATGTATTTAATCTTGATCAAAGTACTGGTGGTAGTACAATTACTCAACAACTAGTTAAAAACCAAGTGCTATCAAGTAAAAAAACATATAGTCGAAAAGCAAATGAGCTTATTTTAGCAATGCGTCTTGAAAATTTATTGTCAAAAAATGAAATCATCTATACATATTTAAATATTGTACCTTTCGGTAGAGATTATGAAGGAAACAATATTACAGGTATTGCGTCTGCGTCTTATAGTTTATTCGGTATTCCACCGAAAGATTTAAATATTGCACAGTCTGCTTACTTAATTGGTTTATTACAAAGCCCGTATATGTATACACCGTATGAAGAAAATGGTGAATTAAAAACTTATAAAGAAGTCAAAATCAGTGTTGATCGTCAACACTATGTATTAAAACGAATGCTTATTGAAGGTGTAATCGATAAAGAGGAATACCGTCACGCTAAACGTTATCATATCTATGACCATTTACTTACAAAACCGCAATTAAATAATAATCAATCTGCATGATTGATAAAATGTCTCATTTAATTAAATTCATATTTTGTTTCAAAAACAAATTCATAAAAAAACTGCGACAAAGTTTGGCTCTATAATAAATTGGACTGATGACTAAA
>NZ_KV840126.1:0-363 GCF_001839115.1 Staphylococcus sp. HMSC62B09 | reverse complement strand
TTTATTGATATTCTCTCTTTGACCTGTGACATATTCGTTGTATTCATCAAAATATTTTGCAGTTTTCAATTAAATTCCTCATTTCAATTAGTTTTTAAGCCTATTTCTCTTATGTAGTTATATGGCTTTTTAATCTCTTTTTGTGGTAATCGTTTCAGTATAGCTTGCAGCAATATTAAGACTTTCTCAAAGTCGATATTATTTTCATTTCTGTTATAGATAAATTCTTTAAATGATTTCTTATCTAGATCATTCAACTTTGCTACAAACTCATCAATATTCATATTCTTTTCAGTAGCACCATTTTCTTTTTCTCTGAGTGCTTTCTCTTGGTTAAGCGTCAACTTATGAGGATAAGTCTTT
>NZ_KV840125.1:0-6572 GCF_001839115.1 Staphylococcus sp. HMSC62B09 | reverse complement strand
TGTTAAATTGTTTATATCTGAAATAGTTCATACAAAAGACTCCATTTTGTTAAAATCATATTATAAATTCAACTTTGCAACAGAACCGATCGCTTTATCTGCCAGTTATCGTTGGGAGACTGTGGGAGAAAAAATATTAAGAAATAGTGTTAAAAAGGCATAGTGTATTAATATTACTGAATTGTAATTTGATATGTTATGCCTTTTTAAGATTTAATCTCTATTATTCCTTGTAAAACAGATGTTTAGGGGCAATCTTACTTAAAATAGCTGATAATTCATCGGGAGACTCTTTTTGACCATTGTTTATCCATTCTTGAATAATTCCAAATATTGCATTACTTAAAAAAATGGTTAGATAATGCTTTTCGATTTCTGAATAATTATTTGTATTAATTATAGGTAAAATATTCTTCTTTGCATTTTGTTGTATTAAACGTTTAACCTGATTTTGTATATCTGTCGATCCATTATCAGAGATTAACAACATGAGTAATTCTGCATCATTGCTCCAAAAATGAATAGCTTTTGCAAAAAACTCTTCTAAAGATAAATAATTTACGCTTTCCAGTATGGGTTGAATTTTTTTCATGATTTCAATTTGATGTTTATAGACTAAATCATATTTATCTTTGTAATGGAGATAAAACGTACCTCTACTAACATTTCCTTCTATGCAAATATCCTTTACTGATATATCCGCAAATTTTTTCCTTTTTAATAGTCTTTTAAGTGCATTAAGTGTATTTCGTTTGGTCTTTATTATTCTCGCATCCATTATTAATTCTTCGTTCAATTTTATTCACTCCTAAATATTAATTGACACTATTGTTGATATGTCTAATAACAATAAATTCACCGTTGATTTTTTTTTACAGGTATATAATCACATTATGCAATTAAATTGACACCGTGTCTAATAAGGGGGAGAAAATATGAGTGATAAAGTATTAGAATTGAAAAATGCTACAAAATATTACGGTGACAAAAAAGTTTTAAATGATATCAATATAGAATTATCTTCTGGAAAAATATTAGGTTTAATAGGACCAAGTGGATCAGGAAAAACGACAACAATTAAGTGTTTAATGGGTATGGAAAGTTTAAATGAGGGTTACGCAAAAATATTTGATACTGATATGCCTAATAGAAAATTATTAAATGATATTGGTTATATGGGGCAAAGTGATGCACTATATGAATCTCTATCAGCCCGTGAAAATTTAGTGTTTTTTGGTAACCTCATGGGTTTGAAAGGTAAAGAATTAAAACAAGCAATTAAAGATAATATGAAATTAGTTAACTTAGACAATGAATTAGACAAAACAGTTTCTAATTTTTCAGGTGGTATGAAACGTAGATTGTCACTTGCAATTACATTATTATCTAATCCCAATTTAATTATTTTAGATGAACCAACAGTTGGTATAGATCCAAGCCTTAGAAAGGAAATTTGGAAACAGTTACGAGAACTAACGAGTGAAGATAAATCAGTAATTGTTACTACACATGTAATGGATGAAGCAGAACGTTGTGATTACGTAGGTTTAATCGTAAACGGCAAATTATTTACAATTGGTACACCACATGAATTGAAAGAAAAATTTAAAGTGGATTCTATCGAAGAGGTATTTATCAAAGCAGAAAAGGAGGTAAAATCATGAGATTTAATGCAATCTTTGTAAGAGTTACGAAAGAGTTATTGAGAGATAAGCGAACATTGGCACTTATGTTACTTGCACCTGTATTAGTACTGACTTTAATGTATTTTATTTTTAATACTAACAACGATGTGAATTTAAAAGTTGGTGTGGATGAGAATGTTCCAAATAAAATTGTAGATGCCTTACCTTCAGATAAAGTTAAAATTAAAGAATATGATTCACCAAGTTCGATTAAAAAGACAATCGTAAACTCTGACTTGGATGTATATATTGAGAAAAAAGGTGATAAGCTCGATGTTACTTATAAAAATGAAGATCCATCAAATACCGGAACAACAAAACAATTACTAGGCAGTGCAATCCAAAAGAATAAATTGCAAGATATGGCGAAAGTAATTAATAAGATACCAAGTAATTTAAAACAAGGTAACTCAGCTCAAGGAGAACAAATCACATTAGATAATCACTATTTATATGGTGATGCTGATAGTACCTATTTTGATAAAATGTTCCCAATTCTAATTGGATTCTTTGTATTCTTCTTCGTATTCTTGATTTCTGGAATTGCTTTACTTAGAGAACGTACTAAAGGTACATTGGAACGACTACTAGCTACTGCAGTTAAAAGAAGCGAAATCGTGTTTGGTTATTTGGCAGGATATGGTATGTTTGCAGTACTCCAAACTTTAATTATTGTATTTTACGCAATTTATTTATTGAAAATTGAAGTCGCTGGTAGCATATGGTGGGTACTACTTGTAAACATACTCATTGCGTTATCAGCACTTGCTATAGGTATCTTTGTATCAACATTTGCAAACTCAGAATTTCAAATGGTTCAGTTTATTCCATTAGTTGTAATACCTCAAGTATTCTTCTCTGGAATTATTCCATTAGATAGTGTAGCGGATTGGGTGAGCTCAATTGGTTATATATTCCCATTGCGATATGCTGGTGATGCTTTAACGAATATTATGATCAAAGGTGAAGGATTTAATTATATTTGGTTTGATATTACAATCTTATTGGTATTCATCATTGGATTTACAATCCTAAATATTGTTGGACTTAAACGTTACAGAAAAGTGTAATAATTAAATATAGTATTTTAAGTAATTTAAAATAAGCAAAAAGCCCATAATTAGCGGATATGTTAATTATGGGCTTTCATAATAGAGAGCATTTCTAAATGACTTTTGATTGTCATGTAAATTGCTGTGGTAATTTACATATTATAAAACCATGATTATTACATTTCTAGGGAGATAAGTTAATGGGACAGCAACGACAAAGCGAACAATTAACCATATCATCGAAACCACGTTTAAGTTATTGGAGACAAATTATTTTGATGGTATTTCTGTACAACAAATATGCGATGATGCTGAGGTAAATAGAAGTACATTTTATCGCTATTTCGAAGATAAAAGCGACTTATTATATCATTTGATGCAACGCATAGGTGATATGTTCATAGAAAATGCCAAAAATAATGAAGACTTAATTACATACAAAGCAATTTTAGAAATAAGATGCGTCATTTAGTTGCATTTTCAAAACAAGAAGATGTATACAAAGATTGTAAAATGATAATTAGTAAAATAATGATTGAAATTGCTGCTCAAAAGAATGACCCTAAATCTATACGGATAAGAAATTCTAAATATCCTAAACTATTGTGTGATTTATATAGTGGTGTCTTAACAGAGTTGTTGAGACAATGGCTAGAAAATAAATTCGATATTTCACCAAAAGAACTATTAGAATTCTTGGAAAAAGAATTCTAATAGTTTGGCGTTTAAGTATTGTAAAAACAATATTACGAAAATATAAGTATTATTTGTAGGTATGAAGAAAGTTTTGGCACTCTACAATTGAATAATTGGAATTTATATTATGTATATTGAATTATAGTAATTAGAAGGATATTTAGACATTTGAATAATTGCAATAATGGTTCGAAGAGATATCTATGTTGCCGAGATTCTTTAGAAGATAAGAGAAATATATCACTAAAAACCGCATCACGTACTGATAAGCAGAAGCGTATCACAAATAAAACTAAAAAATAGATTGTGTATAATATAAAAGGAAGGGATTTATATTAAAATTTTGAATTCAAAAATTATTGAAAGGGAAGCTACCTTAGAAATTGGGCACTGAACCCTTAAAATAGGAACTTAATAAAAACACTATGTTCTAGGCTGCTAATTCTCTGTATTTTACAAGGGATAAGTAGCCTAGTTTTTGTTGAATTCGATTATTATTATAGTTTTTAATGTATTTTTCGACAATATCTATAACAATATGATTAGAGCTATTAAGCTGATTTTTGATGTAAAAAGTTTCAGATCTGAACATCATATCGCCCCACAAATTGAATTAATTACAGCAGATGACATTGATAACGCTTATGAAAAAGTGCTGTCATCAAAAGTGAAGTATCGATTTGTGATTGATATCAGTACAATGTAAACTTAAAGGAAAAAGAGTAGAATACACTTTGAATTTAACATACCACTACGAGGCCCAATAGACGCTCCATTGTTTCATTATAAGATGATTCGATGCGTCATCTTATAACAAGAATTATCGTGTTTCATAAATGTATAATTATACTACGTTATTAATATATTTTTTTTGAGATAAATGTTTATAACGATAGTATTGTGGTAGATAACAAATATAGGAAGTCAAAGTAACTCACATATTAAAAAATTAACTTGAAAGGAGCTTGTTATAATGAGTTTTGTAGATAAAGCAAAAGATGCAGCTGAAAAATTTAAAAATAGTGATAATGAACAAGTAAATAAAGTAAAAGATCAAATTAATGAATACACTGGTGGAGAAAAACACGATAATAAAGACAAAAAAGATGACAAATAATTGATTTTGAGTGATGACTGAGTTCATCACTTTTTTTGTTTTAACCTAAACTAATAAAAGGCTGGGATTTAGGCACTGAACCCTTAAAATGGGAACTTAATAAAAACACTATGTTCTAGGCTGCTAATTCTCTGTATTTTACAAGGGATAAGTAGCCTAGTTTTTGTTGAATTCGATTATTATTATAGTTTTTAATGTATTTTTCGACAATATCTATTACAATATGATTAGAGCTATTAAGCTGATTATTGATGTAAAAAGTTTCAGACTTTAGCGAGGAATGGAAACTTTCTATCGGGGCGTTATCGGCAGGTGTTCCCTTTCGGGACATACTTCTGATAATGCCTTTTTCTTCGCATAATTGATAATAAGCATAAGATGTATAAACGCTGCCTTGATCACTATGTAATATACATCCCTCGGGTATATCGATTTGATTTAATGTATCATTAACTAAACGTTGGTCTTGTTTATCATCTATTTTATACGCCACAATTTCTCCGTTATAAATATCCATTATCGAAGATAAATACAACATAGAATGACCAAATGGTAAATAAGTAATATCGGTTGTTAATACTTCCATGGGACAACTCGCTTTAAATTGTCTTTGTAATAAATTGTCTGTTTTATAATACGGTTTACCTATCCTTGTCGTTTTTTTAGGTCTAACTCGGCAGTTTAAATGATGCTTCTGCATAATTCTCTGTACTCTCTTATGATTAATTGATGATGTATAACATTGATTAATCAGTGCTGTAATCTTACGATAACCGTAGGTATAGTGGTTAGCTTCACATAATTCAATAACTTTTTGTGTTACAGTATCATTTTTATAGGTTTTGTTTTTCCCTCGGTAATATGTTGATTTAGGTATGTTTAATACTTCTAGTATCAATTTGATTGAATAGTTTCCTTTTAATTGATCCACTAAATCTATGACTACTGTTGGTACCACTTCCTTTCCAATGCCTTGTACTTTTTTAAAATATCCAATTCTATATCTTTTCTCTTATTTTCTAATTTTAATTGTTCTACTTCTGACAGCTCTTCTAATCCTTTACCGTAGGTATATTGTTTACCAACGTGTTGTGAAAATCTATAACTTTCCTCATTTCGATACCATTGCCACCAAGTTTTTACTTGTGTTCTATTTCTAATATTTAATTCTTCCATAATTTCTTTTGTTGAAAATCCTGCTGCTTTCATTTCAACAGCTTTATACTTTGTTTCTACTGAATAAGCAACTCTTTTCATAGAAAAAACACCTCCGCATGATTCATTTTAATATGAATTCAACGAAAGTGTTTTATATAATTCCCACTAATTGGGGTCAGTCCACTCGATTTGTGAGAAAGTATTTAGGCTTTTTGAATTAATAAATTTCTTACTTCTTATGTTTATTTAACAATTAGTACTGGGACAGAACTTCTTTTAGCAATCTTATGTGTAACATCTCCTAAAACATGTTTAATATTCAAATCGACTCTATGATTACTCATAATTACTAAATCAAATTCACCATTATTTATATCTCCAGAAGTAATTTTTTCTAAGATTGTATCTTTAATATGCCCAAAATCTACATCTATTTTATATTGAATATCTCTTTTTTCTAATTCACGTAAAAATGGAGTGAGTTTTTTCTCTTTTTCTCTAATAATATCTTCTTTATGCTTATTATAATACTTGACACTAATTGCAAGATCATTTTCTGTTACAACGTGATAAATTACAACAACTGAATCTTCATCGGTGACTTTTTCTAAATAGTCAGGGATAGCACTAAAATCATTTTCGAAATCATAGGGTAATAATATATTTTTGAACATCTACACCAGCCTCCTATTACTTATTATTTAGATGTCTATTACTTATATATACCCTAAATATGTATGCTTATTCTCATATTCAAATTATTCAAATATATTCCTTGAATTAATATATTTCAGATGGTTCTGTTGCAAAGTGAAAAAATATAGCTAACTACTAATTTATCATGTCAGTGTTCGCTTAACTTGC
>NZ_KV840124.1:32832-33033 GCF_001839115.1 Staphylococcus sp. HMSC62B09 | reverse complement strand
ATATGTCACAGGTCAAAGAGAGAATATCAATAAACTTGAAAATGAGCGTCAGGAACTTACTCAACGAATTGAAGAAGATAAAGCAAAATATAAAGAATTAATTGCTAACTCACAAGATGATGAGGCTGATGCACTATATACTACCTTTGATAGTAATGAGAAGAAACTGAAAGCCTTAGAGAAACGCTTATCGACTAAAAA
>NZ_KV840124.1:31797-32732 GCF_001839115.1 Staphylococcus sp. HMSC62B09 | reverse complement strand
CATTTGTACAAAAAGGACAAAGAACGTATATTAGAAAAATTTGAGCCAATCGTTGAGGAATACAACAAAATTATAAATGAAATTTCAAAATTAAACGATGAATATGAAATAGAATTTGATAGATTTGTTCGAGTTTATGACAAAGAAAACTTTGAAATGGATAAAGAAATAAGAGCAGAAATTAGAAACCATTTCAGTCCTAATAGATATTCAGATTATGTAGGTGGAGATGAACTGCCTTTCATTAATATAAGAAATAAAATGCAATTAAGAGGTGATAAATAATGGCTAGAAAATATAATTTAGATAAAGTATCAAATCATATTATGTTAAAAACAAATTTATCAGTGAAAGATCGTGATGAATTATTGGATGTCGTTGAGGCTCAAATTTCTCAAAATATTCAACAGCAACGAAAAGATGAACTAACTCAACAGTCACAAAGAGATGTAAGTCTTAAGAGAATGGCCGAAGAAAATCGCATAGTTAAACGATAAATATCTTGCCTATCCTTAGTGGTAGGCTCATTTTATTTGTGAGGTGCATACATGAACCTTAAAAGAGTAAACTACTCACTATCCTATTATGAAAAATAAAATATCTGAATATACTTTGCTAACAGAATATAACCCAAAGTTTATCAATACCAAGATTAAAGCCATTACTACACAAATAGAGATAATGAATGAAATTGCAAAGATATTCAATTTAAGTAGAGAAAGAATACGTCAACTATTGAATGGTTTATTAGATAAATTATAGGAGGGATAATATGAGTGATTTAAACCCTAGACAAGAAAAGTTTATATCTGAGTACCTAAAGACGCTAAATGTAACACAAAGTGCAATTAAGGCCGGTTATAGTCCTCATACTGCAACTGTACAAGGTAGTAGGTTGCTTAAGAATGAAAAAGTGGCTAAGTACATTGATGAGC
>NZ_KV840124.1:0-31697 GCF_001839115.1 Staphylococcus sp. HMSC62B09 | reverse complement strand
TGGCTAAGTACATTGATGAGCAACGTAAGAAAGTAATTGATGAAGGTGTACTATCTGCTAACGAACTACTTCATATTCTAAGTAATGCAGCAGTAGGTGATGAGAGTGAAATACGTGAGGTTGTTGTTAAACGTGGTGAGTTTCAACGCAACCCAGATACTGACAGAATGAACCTCGTGTATAATGAGCATGTAGAAATGGTGGAAGTACCTATTAAGCCTAGTGACCGTTTACGTGCTAGAGATATGCTCGGAAAGTATCATAAGCTATTTACCGATAAGCAAGAGTTAGCTACGGATACACCAATTTTAATTAATATAGGTGAATGGCCAGAAGATGAGGAAGAAGAAAAACGGAAAGCATTAGATGAAATACATGAACAACACCCTAATAGAACAATGATTATTAATGATATTCCAGATGAGGACTGATAACCATGTGTTCTAAGATAGAACAGATTAATGTAAATAATATGTTCAACAGGGCTATGAGCATTAGAGAAAATACTGTTATTACTTATACTAATCTAATGACGGATAAGGAAATAAAGATATGGAACTCACTAAATTCAGCAGAGCGAGTAGGCATTATACTATCCTTTAATTTAATGCTAGTGAAGAATGATGTAGACAGAAGAATAGTGCCATCTATAAAGTTAGATGATGAAAGGATATTTATAAATAATAATTAAATATGGCCACACAGTATTTTTTTGATAAAGTTGGAAAATTTAAAGAAAGCATTAATATTTTTTTCAAACCTTCAAAACCACAAAAATAAATGTTAAAATTTTTAATAGTTTTTTTTATTTAATCGTAAAATTTTAGAGAGGGAAATATTAAATGATAAATATTGATGGTTTTCAAGTAAGTTTGTCTAATGGTTTTCATGATTTTAATTATACAAAAGTTATCAATAAGAAAAAAAGGTTGGAATTCAAAAAGTTTTACATATATGAAGATGGAAAAATTGTAGTAAAAAACAATCCTGAGAAAAATGTCAAAATATTAAAAAATATTAAACATCCAGAGAATGAAGAAAAAAGAATTGTAATTTATATTGATCCAAATGGTAGATTATCTTTTATGATAGTTAAAGAACACAAAGTTTTAACTCTGGAAAAAGTTATTGAAAAAGCTGAAAGTAATCCACCTCATAAGGTGATTCCAATATCATTTTTTAAAAAATTAATTTTTGTTGGTGTTATAAGATTTAGATATGCTAATATGCAAAAAGTGGAATTAGCTATTGGATATGATAAGTCTTTAAGTAATAATTTTACTTATTTTTTCCCACATAAAATTAGAGATTTTCTTGCTGAGAAGACTAATAAATTAGCATTATTGGCTCATTCTGGTTATTTTAGTGTTGATAAAAAAGATATACTATCTAAATATGAAAAGTCTGGTGAGATTAATAATCCAGTTTACATAAAGTCTATTACTGAAGAAGGTTTAAATTATTATTATCCGTTAAAATATGATGGTTATGATAAATATAACAAAAAACATTATGTATATAGCACAAAAAGAATAAAACTTAGAAAAAGACAAATATATAGCTTTATTAGAAAATCAATAACAGGACAATATGTCATAGTTATGACTGATTACTTAAAGAAGAGTATTATATTTAAAGAAAAAATAGGTAAGTTTTTAAGTCTTTTTATAAGAACAAATAAAGATATATACTTCGAGAAATTCAGTAAAGGGGCAAATGAATCGGCTTTTGAAGTGTTTAAATTATCTAAAAAGTATAATGATAAAAATTCAGTATATATTTTAGACAAAAATCATGACCAATTTAATAAACTAAGAAAAATATATGGAAAGAAAAGTGTAGTAGCTCATAATTCAATAAGAGGATTTATAAATATATTTAATGCTAATAAAATTATATCTTCTGATTTATCTACACATATGTTCCGAACATTATATGATAACAGTAGATTCTTAAAATCAAAAATAAACAATAATAATAAAAAGATTTTTTTACAACATGGTATTTCATTAGCTACTAATGTATTTGAAAGAGGGTATTTTAATCCTAAAGTACCTATTGCACCAGATTTTATAGTAACCAATTCAGAAGTGGAACAAAATTTATTTAAAATATATACAGATTATAAGCCAAAACAATTAATTTTGACTGGGACACCGAATTTAGATTTATATGTTAAAAATACAGAAAAACAAACAGATATTACTTTTATGCTTACATGGAGACCTTGGGATTTAGTGGGTGAAATTTCATCAAATAGTTATATTGATAGATATTTACATTTCATAAAGTTAATAAATAAATTACATTTTGCGGAAAATGTAAATGTGATATTACATCCTAAGGCTAGAGAAATATTAACTGAATAGTTTCCTGATGTTTTAAAAAGTATAGAAGAGTATTTATATGAGGGTGATATAAAAGAAGCTCTAATGAAATCAAAGGTATTAATTACGGATTATTCATCAATCTGTTTTTATGCATATGCTGGAGGAAGTAAAGTTATTTTCTTTTGGGGAGATAAAGAAGAAAGTGAAAAGCAATATGGTGCTAAAAATATACTCCAAGAAGAAAATGCCTTTGGTGATATTATTTATGGTATAGATAATAAATTATTGAAAACTATAAAAGATAATTTTTATAACAATTATGAAAATAAACAATATAGAAAAAATTTTAATAAACTTGTTGAAAAAACTGATGGTAATAACACAGAGAATATCTATAAGTTAATCAAAGGTGGATATTTTGAAAAATAAAATTTTGTTCTCTTTTCTATTATTTCTATGCTTACATAATTTATTATTTCCTGATACTACAAAAGAATCTATGGTATTAGGTCGATATAATAGTCAAAATATAGATCAACTCATTTTAAATACGAAGACTTCCACTGATTTTAATAATAATCATCATGCTTACATTGTTTTAGGTACAAGCTTGTCTAAAGATGGAACATTGAAAAGAGAAACCATTAAGCGTTTAGCTACATGTTTGAAAGCTAAAAAACAGAATGAAAAAGCATATATAATTGTATCTGGTGGAAGACCAGTAAATGGGAATACACAAGCTAATGAAATGAAAAAGTGGTTAATACAGCACTGTGTAAAGGAAAAAGATATTATTACTGAACAGAATTCAAGTGATACTATTGAGAATGCTATAGAGACATTAAAAATAGCAGACAAAAGAGATTTTAATTCATTAAGCCTTATCACAAGTGGTGATCATGTGAGAAGGGCTACTTTAATATTTGAAAAATTAGATAAAAATAAAAAAGTAAATGAAATAATAATACCTAAGGATGAAGTTGGTACAAAGTTTTCTTATCAAGAAAAAGAAAGAATTAAAAAAAGTATGCTTGATTTAAACAATATGACAAAGTGACAATGTTTTATTCGATGTAATCCTTTTTTAAGTTTAGAGAGTTATTCTAAATTAGATGGAATTTTATTGCTGAAAATTTAAGGGCAAAAAAAGGGCATATTTTTGATAATAAGGGCAAAGGTATGAATATATTTTTTAGAATATATAGTTATAAGCACTGATATAAAGAGCTTTTGAAAGATTATGATGTTGTATAAAATAAAACTAAGTAAAATCGGGCTTCAAGAAAAGGATTATCCTAAGACATTGGCTATTTGGGAGCGTTCAGTTATTGCTACACATGACTTTTTAAAAGAGAAAGATAGAGTAGAACTTAAAAAGGAAATCCCAATATACTTCCCGCATGTTGAGGCATATTTGTGGTTTGATGGTGATGATGTCATTGGATTTTCAGGGACTAATGACGCTAATTTGGAAATGCTATTTTTAGATCCTAAATACTTTAAACAGGGTTGTGGCACGGAAATACTACAAATTTTAATTCAAGAGCATAAGGTTCAATATGTGGATGTAAATAAAGATAATCCCAATGCCTTGTCATTTTACCTTAAAAATGGATTCAAAAAATATAATGAATCTGCAAAAGATGGACAGGGTAGGGATTATCCAATCATACATATTAAATTGTAAACTGTTTTATTTCTTCCATTGCATTAGTAAGTTTGTATGGTTTGTTTTATCAACACTGGACTCCATTTTTATAAATCCTAAACTTTCATAAAAATGAACAGCTCTATTATTTTGTTCAAATACTTTTAAAGATAAATGATTGTATTCTGATTGTAAATGTTTGATGAGGGCATGACCTATACCTTTATTACGGTATTCTTCTTTCACAAACAATCCGGCTATATAATTATCTCTTAAGCCACAGAAAGCAACTATTTGTTCATTTGCCTTATACACATAAACATCGGCATCTTTAAGTGAATCAAGCACATTACTATAGTTGTCTATCCAGTAGAAACTATCAATAAAGGTATGTGTATCTAAATTTGCATTAAGCCAAATGTTTCCTAATACTTTTATAGTTTTACGATTTTTCTTTTTTAAATGTTCTATCATAGCAGACACCAACTTTGCTTGTTTAGTAGATAACTAAAGTAATAAAGAGATTAAAGCTAGAATTGGAAGGGTTCCTTGTTTAAGGAAAATACTAATATGACTCGTTAAGCCACCGTAAATAGCTACTATAATGGTGTAAATTAGAATTGGAATGCATAGTTGTTTAGGAGCACTACTGAAAAAAAGACCATAAATTAGAAGTAAACCAATCAAGCCATTATACACTCCTTGGTTCTTAAGAAGGGTATTTATGTTTTTATTATTGAGTTGACTGACAGTAATACCGAAGACTTTGCTCGTTCTATCGGAAGTCGTTGCTATGGTCTCTAAATACATAATAAATAGAAATTCAATCGCTACAAGTAAAATGAGTATTATGGATAGTATATGAATTTAAATCAGTCCTTTTTTGTAAATTATAAATTGTATTTTTATGTGCGTCTCTATTACTTGTTTGATTATTACCCTAATTTTAGTAGTATTTGTGTGAAATAGAAGTTTTAATAAGAAAAATTCACTAAATATTAACTTATTTTAAGCTTTTGAGAAAATTTTCGAAATATTTTTAAGCGTTTTCACAAAATTGTTACATGCATGACCGTTAAAATATGTTACTTTATAGTTAAACAAATAAATTCATTTTATCCACTGACGTTCAATCTTTATATTAGGGATTGAGCGTTTTGTTTATAGGCATAAAAAAGAGTGAAATCATCCGATTTCACTCTTTTTTATATGGAATGTTTATGTGCGTAATGAGAGACTTATTTTTTAGTTAAATCGATGATGAATTTAACAAGTTCAATAATACCAGAAATGATTCCCATTTTGAGTACCTCCTTATTAAATGTTAAATAAAGTATATCGTGACTTTGAGAGGATGTGTTTGATAATTCTTAACTCAATGAAAGCGTTTCGTATTCGTTAGATTTCAGACAACTTAATACGATAAATCATGCCTATCTGAAAGATTGAAGAGTAACGTGTTATTAAATGTATGAAAGAACTTCTAATTACTATAATATATTGACTTTTCAGCAATATTTTCATATATTGTATGTATTACGTTGATTTTTACATAGGTGTTTATCAAGCATTTGTGCAAGGATTTTCAATATCCATTGTTCATTTGAAGGATAAGGCATATGTTCAACCATACATATTAGGTAGCTTGAAAAAGCATTTTTACATATTAAGTAAATGAGTTCTCATAGAAACCTACAATAGTTAGTAAATATCCGATACCTAAGGATAAAACTAGACTATTGTAGGTTTTTTCTTATATTGTTAATAGTATAAGGAAACTTTTTGTTGAAATAGATTGAAGACATGGAGGAGCGGCAATGTTAAGTTCTGGTTTTTTACTAACATTATTTTTCGTAACGCTTGTCATTGCAGTGTTAAGTGGCTTGATTTTTTTAGTGCCATCGGTTCCTGTAAAATACATACGTTTACATTTAACTTTACTTCTATTACCTGTCATTGTAGGAGTAATTGGATTAATTACTATTAATGGCAGAGAAGTTATAGGTATCTTTGCTCTAGATAAACTAGCTTGGTTAGTAGGTGCCTTTGTATTAGCTTTAGGTTTTATTATTCAGAAATTTTCTGCACGTTACTTATTAGGCGATCGTAATTATCGTAAATACTTCCCGTTATACACATTTACAACAGTATTTGCGTCTATTGGCTGGTTAAGTAATGATTTACGCTTGATGGTTATTTGTTGGGGACTAACATTATTTTGTCTAACACAACTTATACGACTAAACCGTTCTTGGAAAGTGCCGGCTGAAGCAGCAAAAGTATCTGCGCGTTCATTTATCATTGGATGGGTTGCTTTATTATTAGCTGTAGTTGTATTTTTTATCGGTACTGGCGATTGGGTTATCGATCCATCACAAGATTACGATGTTTCAATGAGTTATGGACTGAAATTAATTGTAGATTTATTACTTGTTATTGCTGTTATTATCCCAGCAGCACAATATCCATTTCAAAGTTGGTTAATTGAGTCTGTTGTAGCACCAACACCCGTATCTGCAATTATGCATGCTGGTATTGTAAATGCTGGTGGTATTATTTTAACGCGTTTTTCACCAGTATTTGATAATAATATTGCATTAACGTTATTACTTATTATTTCAAGTATTTCAGTACTTATTGGATCAGGAATTAGTTTAGTGCATGTTGACTACAAAAGACAACTTGTTGGTTCAACAATGAGTCAAATGGGTTTCATGCTTGTGCAATGTGCTTTGGGTGTTTATTCTGCTGCGATTATTCACTTGATTTTACATGGCGTATTTAAAGCAACGCTATTTTTACAATCAGGGTCAGTTGTTAAACGCTTTAATATTCCGACACCACCAAATGTTAAGCGTTCTTATGCTTGGACAGTATTAGGAAGAACATTAGCCGTTGTTATTGCTATTACCTTCTTTTTAACAAGTTCGCATACACCTTACACATTAATTAGCGCCTTTATCCTAGCATGGTCATTATCTGTATCGTGGAATCAAATGGTTGCACTAAATAGAGGTATGATGGGAAGAGTAATTGGTATTGCGATGCTTATCATTGTGGCACTCGTTTACGTTGTGACACATGAAGTATTTGTTAATATTTTAAATAGTGTATATATGGTAACGCCACATCCACCATTAATTAGCGTTATCATTTGTGTGGCCATTCTAGTATTAGGTAGTATCTTTAGCATTTGGGTAGCACGTCGTCGTTCATCAACAGCTTTCGCTAAAGTATATTTATGGCTTGTAAAAATTGGAGAAGCAAAATTTAAATCGGTTGAAAGTCATCCGAACTACTTAAAGAATTATTTATAAGAGGTGAAATCTAACATGACAATAACTAAACATAACATAGAAGAAACAGTTAAATCGGCACGTCGTGTGATTACACCACTATCTCCTATATCTATCTTTGCAGCACGTAATCCATGGGAAGAAATGGAACATGAAACGTTTGATCAAGTAGCTCAATGGTTTAAACATGTTCGTGATATAGATTTATACCCAAGTCACGCGTCAGTGATGACTGCTTTAGAAAATGGCGAGATAGACCAAAAACTTGTAGAAACAGAAGTACAACAAGCTATTAAAGACTACGACACTTCAGTGCCAAAATCACATATAGATATTTATTGTGAAAATGCGATGCGCATCAAAGATTTGCCTACAAACCTAATTACTAAAGAAGCATACTTAAAGATTGAAGTATCTAAGCTCAAACGTGTATTTGAAAATGAACCTTTTAAATATGCACGATCAAAAAGTGCGAATGCATTTAATGCTAAAGGTGAATCTTTAATGGATGAACTTAATACACATATTATTAAGTGGTCCAAATTATATTTAGATAATTTCCAATCAAGTTGGACTATGCCTAAAAGAGAAGAAGGATTCTATATTTCTTGGCTACATTTAGCACAGCATGATCCAATGCTTACTAAAACACAACGCAAAATGATTAAGACATTGCCTCAAGATTATAGAGAGGCTTTAATCATGGCATTAAATCATTTAGATATAGCTGAAGATGAACGTGAATCATATTTAACAGGTCATTTCCTATCATTACCAGGTTGGGCAGGTATGATTTACTACCGTGCTGAACAACATGAACATGAAGCGGATTTGTTAACACAGTATCTTGCTATAAGATTAACGATGGAGTGTATTTTACTAGATACTGAAAAAATGAGCCGTCCGGTAGTCTTAAATGTTGAAAGACGAATCAAAGAACTTGTAAGTAAATGGTTATATTATGGAGAGATGTCAATTGATGATTGGGCCTCAATGTCTATAGAAGACCAACTGGAACATTTAAGGTTTGCTCACGATTTTAACCCACTCTATTTCAAAAAATTATGGCTTGAAGCGTGGGAAGAAACACATGAACGTGAGTTAGTAGAAGCGATTTATGATAAATCTGTTAAACCAGTAGAGCAAGAAACTCAAGTCCAATTAGCTTTTTGCATTGATGTGCGTTCAGAGCCTTTTCGTCGTCATTTAGAGAGTGAAGGACCGTTTGAGACGATAGGTATTGCAGGATTCTTTGGTCTTCCAATTAGAAAAGAAGTGTTAGATGAACAATTTACGCATAATTCATTACCTGTCATGGTACCACCAGCCTATGCCATTAAAGAGTATGCCGATCGCCATGATTTAAATACGTATAACCAACAACAACATTCGGTTACATCCATGTTTTATACATTCAAATTGATGAAACATAATGTCTTACCGAGTCTACTATTACCAGAATTAAGCGGATCATTTTTAAGCTTAAATACGATAGCGAGTACATTAATGCCGAAGAAGACAGGCCACTTTGTTCGTAATTTTACGAAGAATTGGTTGAAGAAACCTGAAGCTAAATTAACAATAGATCGTGAGCATGAAATTTATAGTGATTTACCAATAGGATTTACTGAAGAAGAACAAGTTGCTTTCACAAGACAGGCATTACAGTTGATGGATTTAACGACAAACTTTGCACCTTTAATTGTATTAGGTGGTCATGGAAGTGTGTCCAATAACAATCCTTATCATGCTTCGTTAGAATGTGGCGCTTGCGGAGGCGCGTCAAGTGGATTCAATGCTAAGCTATTGGCAATGATGTGTAATTTACCACATGTACGTAAAGCTTTAAAAAATGAGGGTATAGTGATTCCTGACTCAACCGTATTTGTTGCTGCAGAGCATAAGACCTCTATCGATGAATTAGAATTTATTTATATGCCAGAATTAACTAAGGAAGCTCAAAATGCATTGGATATGTTAAATGAAGCTATGCCACGTATAAGTTATAAAGCGAATTCGGAACGTCTCGCTAATCTTCCTGGCTTAGATCAAGATAATTTGAAAGACCCGGTTGCAGAAGCGCATCGCTTTGCGAATGACTGGAGTGAAATCCGTCCAGAATGGGGCTTAGCTCGTAATGCAGAATTTATTATTGGTCAGCGTAATATTACTGCAGGTACCAATTTAGAAGGACGAGCTTTCTTACATAATTATGATTGGAAGAAAGACACTGATGGGCAATTATTAAATACAATTATTTCGGGTCCAGCTTTAGTAGCACAGTGGATTAATCTACAATATTACGCGTCGACTGTTGCACCACATTTTTATGGAAGCGGAAATAAGACTACCCAATCAGTAACATCTGGTGTTGGCGTTATGCAAGGTAATTCAAGTGACTTATTGGCTGGGTTACCTTGGCAATCGGTTATGGCTGCAGATAACAAAATTTATCATTCTCCAATTCGATTGTTAGTTGTTATCCAAGCGCCAGATCAATATATTAAAGACTTACTTGAGAATAATATTAAATTCAAACAGAAAGTTGATAATCAATGGGTACGTTTGGCAAGTATTGATGAGAATGGTAGTTGGAAAGACTGGTAGAGAGTTCGGTTTTTTCGGAAAAAGTGATAAAATAAGGTTAATCAATTAATAGGAGATAAATGATTAATCATGGCTAAATCTAAAGGTGCTTATGAGGCAGAGATTAGTAAGGCAATTACACAATGGGAAAAGGATTTTCTCGGACGTGGTTCGCTTTCAGTAAAAACTGATATACTACGCGATATGATTATCGTCAACTTACAAGGCGTATTAACTCCTGCAGAATATCGAGTATGCAAGACACAAGAAGGCCTACTTAACATTAAACGTACGCGTTCGGAACTTGTGGAGTCAGGACAAGATGATTTGATGCAATTAATCTTAGATATTACTGGCGTCAGTGTGAGTAGTTTCCATAGTGATTTAAGTACGATTACAGGCGAACGAGTGATTGTATTTAAACTAGATACTAATTTGGAAAAGCAACTTTAAACTCAATGTCGTTAATGTTAATACAATTTTAAAGAGGCACCCTAAAAGTTAGATTATTATGCTGACTTTGTAGGGTGCTTTTACGTATAAGCGTTTTAATTAATGAATTATCCATTTATATTTAAACATTTCTAATTAAGAGATTATTTTATTGGATTAGTGTACAATTTACACAAAGAGAATCTAGGAGTTGAAAGTGATGCGCGTAAATGAGTTTAAGCAACCAATTGGAGAAGCATTAGATGATTTTGTGACGCCGTCTTTTCCTGATGCACAAACGCTAGAGGGCAGTTATGGAAGGCTAACAAAGCTGAGTATTGAACACATAAATAATTTATATGACGTTCTATGTGATGTTGAATCGAGACGCATTTGGACGTATCTTTATGAGGGCCCTTTTGATTCTAAGACTGAATTTGAACAATACATTAAACAACTTATTGATAGTAAAGATAAATATTTCTTTACGATTTTAGATAATGTGCAACAAAAACCTTTAGGTATTCTAGCATTAATGCGTATAAATCCAGAACAAGGGTCTATAGAAGTAGGCAATATTATCTACTCTAAAACGTTAAAGAAGACACGTGTGGCTACAGAAACTCAATATTTGTTAGCGAAATACGTGTTCGAAACGTTAGGCTACAGACGATATGAATGGAAATGTGATAACTTAAATGCACCTTCCAAACATGCTGCGCAACGATTTGGATTTACATACGAAGGATTATTTAGACAATCTAATATTTGTAAAGGTCGTAATCGTGATACTGCTTGGTTCTCAATGTTGGATAGTGAGTGGCCAGATGTAAAAGCAAGATTTGAACACTGGCTTAAACCATCTAATTTTGATCAGGAGGGACAACAAATTAAACATTTAAATGACTTTTAATAAGTAAAATACATGTTTAATTATTTTTGAAAATAATGAAATTAGGGACTGGTGAGCGTATGAATAAACAAATAAGTGGAATTTCACCTAAGATGACGGTGCCTATGTTCATGATCGGGTTAATTATTTTTGTCGTTGTTGCAATAAATGTAATTCACGATACATTATTGGTTCAAAATATCGATATAGGTTCTTTACATTGGCTGACAGATTATTTTGGTATGCCGCAACGTAAATACGGCGATGGTATTTGGCATAATTTCATGACTTTTTGTGCTGAGATAGGAGAAGTAAAGTCAGTTATCTATATCACACTATTTTTAGCAATTGTTTTATTGTTTAAACATTATAAATTCTCAATTTGGATGATGTTAACTATAACGAGTGGTACGTTATTAAATTATTTAATTAAACAACTCATCGAGAGACAACGTCCATTTAATCATTTGATGCGAGACCACGGATATTCATTTCCAAGTGGGCATTCTAATGCAAGTACGTTACTTGCTTTAATATTGTTAATTATTTTAATTCCTTTAATAAAATTCAAAGCAATAAGGATAATAGCCAGTATTATCACTATTATCATTTGGATAGGTGTGCTGTGTTGCCGACTATATTTTCATGCGCATTATATTACAGATGTAGTTGGAGGCGTTACACTAGGTATCATTTGGGTAGCATTGTTTTTAATGATATTACCATTGTTTTATCTTAATTTACGTAATAAGCCTAATAATAAATAGTTCAATATCTTTTTTACAAAGGGGAGATGGCAATGTCAAAAGATAAGGAACGTACTTTAGTTCTTGGCGGAGGCGGAATTACAGGAATTGCTTGGGAATCTGGCGTGTTAGCTGGATTGATTGAAAGTGGTGTAGGTTTAGAGTTGGCAGATAGAATCATAGGCACATCTGCAGGTTCGTTTGTAGGTGCAGTACTAGCTAACGGTTATGATATGCGTACATATTACTATGAGCTAAATGAACGAATAGATGATAGTGATCATGCGAAGCTTTCTTCAGATATTTATCGGTTATGGCAGAAAGCATTTATCGTAGGACGTGATGATGCGACTAAAGTAGGTCAAATGATGGGTGATATTGTATATACGCGACCTTCACATGTTGATTTAACTAAACGTAAACAAGCCATTCGTCAACGTTTAGGTGATGTAGGGTGTCATGATAATTTAGAAATTACTGCTATGAATGCTAAGACAGGAGAAGTCGCTACATTTCATTCACACAGCAATGTAACACTTGAGGAAGCCGTGACAGCGAGTGGTGCAGTACCTGGCATTTGGCCACATATACGTTTGAACAATCATGATTGGATTGATGGAGGTATGGTTTCTCCGACAAATGCTATGTTAGCTAAAGGTGCAGACAGTATTATTATTTTAGCGCCGATAGCAGATGGTTTAGGTATGATGCCAGGTGCATTTGATGATGCGAAATTATTAAGCGAGCATAGTCATGTTTTAGTAATTAGTCCAGATAGTAAGAGTAGAGCTGAAATTGGAGATAACATTTATAATCCCAATAACATACTAAAAATTGGCAATGCTGGTTATGAGCAAGGAAAGTTACTTGCACAACGTATTCATCTGGAATTTTGCGAGTGGGTTGAATGATTTGAAGATTTTAAGGCTACGCGCAGTATTATAATATGCTAATTTTAGAATAAGGAGAGAGTAAGAATGAAAGTAAAATCACCACGCCCAATTAATTTAAAGGGGACACGTAAAGAAGCGGTCTTATTGCTTCATTCATTTACTGGAACGATTCGTGATGTGAAACCCTTAGCACAAAAACTTAATCAAGAGGGTTATACATGTTACGCACCTAATTATAAAGGACATGGATTACCACTAGATCAGTTTACGCAATTTACTGTTCACGATTGGTGGAATGATGTATTAAATGGTTATCAATACTTGAAAGATGAAGGGTATGAAACCATTTATGCAACAGGCGTATCATTGGGCGGATTATTCACATTGAAATTAGCTGAAACGGTAGATGTAGCGAAAATTGCGGTTATGTCAGCACCAAGTGAAAAAGAAGAAGCTGGTATAGTATGGCGTATGGAACGCTATGGTCAGCGCATGAATGAGTTAATGAATTTAGATAGTGATGTTTCACAGGCACAGTTTAATCATATAGAGAACTATCGCCCAAGTGTTCGTGTATTCAAAGATTTCATTTCCAATATTACTGCTCATTTAGGCGATATCAAGACACCAGCGAGAATTCTTTATGGAGAAAAAGATGAACAATCTTATCAAGATAGTGCACATTATATTTATGAGCACATTAATAGTGAAGATAAAGGTTTAACAAGTCATCCTTTATGCAAGCATCTCATGACGCATGGTGAAGGCAGTGATAAAGTAGAAACACAAATTGCAGAATTTTTCATGACTAATTGAGTGGAGCGAATGTGATGAAACGTACATTTTTACTAACTTATATAACAACATCTGGAAAAAATTATACTGAATTTAAAACTTTTGAAAATGGTCCTGATAAAGATGCATGTATTCAACGTCTTATTGATGAATTTGATGAACTTGCTTATTTATTTTTAAAAGATGGCCAACAATCTCATTATATCAATGTTGATCATATTGAAAGTTTGAGTATTCAAGAAGTTACTGAGGGACAAAACGTAATGTACGATTTTAATGGTTAATTTAATTATTAGCGTAACTAATGTAAATAGAAGGAGCAGGACAGAAATAATATTTTCCAAAATTTATTTCGTTGTATCCCCAGCAAAGAGAATTTTTTTAAGAGATTCTCTTTGCTGGGGCCTCGCCTGCCAGGCAATGCTGACTAGAATTAAAAAGCTTTTTACGAATGCATTTTTAATTCAGTCAACTACTGCCAATATGTAATTTTAGCCTGAACATTGATTTATGTCCTAGGCTCTTTTTTATGCTACAAAATGCACAACGTCTTGATCTATAAATTTAAATATTGTGCTCCTATTGATAATTTAGTTTAACTAAGTATAAGACAATGAATATCATTATACCTAATACTAATCACTTCATTTCGTTTAGAAATTCAATGATTTTTCCTCGTTGATTAACAACTATTTTATGAACATTTTTGTCCTTATCAATTATTTTGACACCATTTGGGACAACGAATAAAGTATTAACTTTCGAAATTTATTGAATATGTTGATAAGGTACGAAGACTGAATCAGCTTGAATGTTAAATGAGTGAGGAGTAAATCTAAATCCATCATCCATAAATACAATGTGGCCCCATACAGCTTCTACGCCTTTCCAATAATTAGCTTTAATTCTTTTATGAAGTAAACTCATTATATCCCCCCTTAGGCAATCAATATTAGTTAAATTTTACTATAAAGATAAAAAATAAAAAATCTATGTATATTGCACTTATAAGAAAGACGTGTTAAAGTATTACTTAAGTGCATAAACGCTTTAACGCGTTAAAGGGAGTGGATGAATTGAGCAAAGAGTCACAATGGAAGACATCAACCGGATTTATTCTAGCCAGTGCGGGATCGGCAATAGGACTAGGAGCAATGTGGAAGTTTCCGTATATGGCAGGCATTTATGGTGGTGGGGCTTTTTTACTTTTATTCTTAATATTTACTATATTTGTAGGGTTACCGCTATTAATTATGGAATTTACAGTAGGTAAGATGGGACGTACTTACACTACTCAAATATATAGTAAGTTAACTGGTAAGAAATGGCTAAATATTATTGGATGGAATGGTAATTTAGCAGTATTTATATTATTTGGATTTTATAGTGTTATTGGTGGATGGATCATTATATATATCGGTAATGTCATTTTACAAATGTTATCCATTGAGAAAACGACACTAACAACCATTAATTTTGAAGCAATTATTAGTAATCCGTGGCTAACGGTTCTTGGTCAGGGGATTTTTATCTTTTTAACAATGATTATCGTCATGTTAGGCGTTGAAAAAGGGTTAGAAAAAGCATCTAAAGTAATGATGCCATTATTATTTATCTTTTTAATTATCGTGGTAGTCAAATCTTTAACTTTAGACGGCGCGATAGACGGCGTGCGTTATATTCTACAGCCACGTCTAGAAGATATTTCAATGGAAGGGATTCTATTTGCGTTAGGTCAGTCATTCTTTACGTTATCATTGGGAACAACTGGGATGATTACTTATGCAAGTTATGCGCCAAAAGAAATGACAATAAAGTCATCAGCTATTTCAATAGTAATCATGAATATTTTAGTATCTGTATTAGCTGGTTTAGCCATATTCCCAGCTTTAAAAACTTTTGGATACGAACCTCAGGAGGGGCCAGGGCTATTATTTAAAGTTTTACCGTTAGTATTTAGTCAAATGGGCTTTGGCGTTATGTTTTATTTCATATTCTTAATCCTATTCTTATTTGCTGCATTAACTTCGTCTATTTCGCTATTAGAATTAAACGTATCTAATTTCACTAAAAATGATAATTCTAAGCGTAAATCTATAGCATTTATCGCAAGTATATTGGTATTAATTATTAGTATTCCAGCTACGCTATCATTTAGTAGTTTAAGTGCTGTTAAATTTGGTGCAGGAACTATTTTTGATAATATGGATTTCATAGTTTCAAATATTTTAATGCCTTTAGGCGCACTTGGGACAACATTAGTAGTAGGGCAATTATTAGATAAAGAAGCTTTAAAAGAAAGTTTCGGTCGCGACAAGTTTAAATTCTTTGCGCCATGGTATTTTTTAATTAAATTCGTCATGCCAGTCGTTATTATACTCGTGTTCATCGTTCAATTATTCTAAAGATCATACAATATAAAAAGGTTAGTCACACATATGTGGCTAACCTTTTTTACTACTTGAAACGAGCATTTATATAATCTCGTTCAATTTCTAATAACTCTAAATAATCTTCAGACATGATTTCTTTACCAATTTCAATATTTTTAGAAACAATAAAGTCAGCAAGTTTATGGTTTTCCTCATCAGAGTCAAAGAATGAAAGTGCTCTTTTTATTGTATCTTTTTCAGAAAAAAGGATTAACGTACGACCGTACACTAAATCTTCCTTACTTCTTTGATAAGAAGCCTCTAAAAAAGCAAATATTTTTGAGCCATCATTATATTCAAAAGCTGAGTCTATATCACCTTGAACTTTATCAGCAATATTAGACAATCTTGACTGTTCAGCTGGATCTTCTGGTCTATATTGATCTCGTACATACTCTTTCCACTTAATTAATTCTGAAGCAATATGTTCTTTTAATTCTGAATCATTATTATTTGTTTTAAATGCGTCAACTTGTTGTCTTAACTCGCTTAAATCCATTAAATCTTCACGGTTAAGTTTACTCGATTCAAATGCTTCATAGTAATCATTTTCATGTGTAGACATCAATCATTCCCCCCTTAAGATACTTTGATACTTTATTCCTTTTAACACTACATCTAAAACATATCAGTTTTGATATTAAAAAGGGATAAGTTAGAAATGATATAAATGGGAAACAGTAGGATTACATGTTTTCAAAACGAACGTCTTGTTTGCGTAATTCTTTCATCACTTTCTCAGAAATTGCTGAATTGTTGATTGAAACATTTTTAAAAACACAATCTTTAATTTTAACATTGTCTAGGTTACATAAATCTAATGCGACATTTTCAAACACGACTTTCTTTAAAACAACATCGTTGAAAGTGACGTTGCGTAAGCTACAGTCTTTGAAGAAAGTCTGTTCTATAGTTAGTGTGTTGAATTGACTATCATCGAATGTAGTTACACTGTAGTTTACTTTACTCATTAGAGTTTTAAAGAAATTAATGTTTACAAAAATACTACTGCTAAAGTCACAATTAATTAATTTAGTGTTAGACACGGTATGAACATTTTTAAATATGCCCTCAGAAAAGTCGCAGTTTTTAAAATAACTCTTATTAATTTCTAAATCGTCGTACATAGCGTTTCTAAAGGTACTATTGGTATATTTTTTGCTTTTATAGTGTTCATTAGTAAACACAGATAGAGATAAATCGGCTTTTGATGTCATTACGATTCTCCTTTAAGTATTATTAATACGTATAATCAATTATTGCGTTTGCATCGATATTATCGTAACACGAGTATTAAGTTGAACGATAGTTATTGAGTTCTTAGATACATGTATCATTACATAAAAAAGTTTAAAATTTGCAGTTTTGCATAAATCTAAAGATTATCGTATAATTCATAGTGATTATGTAAGGATTACAAACAAAATTTGGGGTTGATGAATACTATAAACAGAAGGTAGGTTGAGTCAAAGCGAGTAAGAGCGCTTTAGATAATTAATATGATTGCATTTGACTTAATAGGACAAACACCACTCGTATTACTGGAAAGTTTTAGCGATGAGAACGTTCAGATTTATGCTAAATTAGAGCAATTCAATCCAGGTGGTAGTGTGAAAGATAGACTAGGTAAATACCTTGTTGAAACAGCCATAAAAGAAGGTCGAGTTTCTTCGGGGGCTACGATTGTTGAAGCTACAGCAGGAAATACTGGAATAGGACTTGTAATTGCTGCCAATCGGTATCATTTAAAATGTGTTATTTTTGCGCCAGAGGGCTTTTCTGAAGAAAAAAAAATCAATTATGCGTGCATTAGGCGCAGATATTAAACGTACGCCTAAAGATGAAGGCATGATTGGTGCACAAACTAAAGCAAGAAGCTACGCCCAAGAATTTGGGGCGATATATATGAACCAATTTGAAACGGAACATAATCCAGCGGCATATACGCATACGTTAGGTAAACAACTGACTGATACTTTGCCAAACATAGACTACTTTGTTGCAGGCGTGGGTTCAGGAGGTACGTTTACAGGCGTTGCACAACATCTTAAACAATATAGTGTAAAGAATGTGATTGTTGAACCAGAAGGCTCAATATTAAATGGTGGCGAAGCACATTCACATGATATTGAAGGTATTGGTTCAGAACAATGGCCCATCTTTTTGGAACGAAGTTTAGTAGATCAAATTATTACAGTAAGTGATAAAGATGGCTTTGACAATGTTAAACGTTTAGCACAACAAGAAGGATTATTAGTAGGTAGCTCATCAGGCGCTGCTTTACAAGGTGCTTTAGACATTAAAAATCAAATCGAAAAGGGCGTTATTGTAACCATTTTTCCAGATGGAAGCGATCGATATATGTCGAAAAAAATATTTGAATACAAAGGAGAATAATGATGAAGAAAAAAACACAAATGATTCATGGTGGACATACAACAGATGACTTTACAGGTGCAGTTACGACACCTATTTACCAAACAAGTACGTATTTACAAGACGAGATTGGTGACTTAAGACAGGGATACGAGTACTCTCGTACAGCTAACCCAACACGTACAGCGATTGAAAGTGTTATTGCTAATTTAGAAAATGGTAAACATGGTTTTGCTTTTGGTTCAGGTATGGCGGCTATCAGTGCGGTCATCATGTTGTTAGATAAAGGTGATCATCTTATTTTAAATTCTGATGTGTATGGTGGAACTTATCGTGCATTAACTAAAGTATTTACACGTTATGGCATCGATGTTGATTTCGTAGATACAACTCATATTGAAAATGTCAAAGACTATATTAAACCAGAAACTAAAATGTTATATGTAGAAACACCATCAAATCCATTATTACGTGTAACAGATATTAAACGTACAGCAGAAATTGCAAAAGATAATAATTTAATTTCAGTAGTAGATAATACATTTATGACACCTTACTATCAAAATCCATTAGACTTCGGTATTGATATTGTTTTACATTCAGCTACTAAATATATTGGTGGTCATAGTGATGTTGTAGCTGGTTTGGTTGCAACTGCAGATGACGAGTTAGGAGAACGTTTAGCCTTTATTTCAAATTCAACAGGTGGTGTTCTTGGACCACAAGATAGTTATTTATTAGTTCGTGGTATTAAAACATTAGGATTACGTATGGAACAAATTAATCGTAATGTTGAAGCTATTGTTGAAATGTTACAAAATCATCCATCAGTTCAACAAGTATTCCAT
The DNA here is from genome assembly GCF_001839115.1 of Staphylococcus sp. HMSC62B09. Lineage (NCBI taxonomy): Bacteria > Bacillati > Bacillota > Bacilli > Caryophanales > Staphylococcaceae > Staphylococcus > Staphylococcus sp. HMSC62B09. Next base: position 12,423 of record NZ_KV840124.1, on the reverse strand, counting down.
CCAAGTATTAAAGACCATTTAAACCATGATATTCATGCCGCTCAAGCAAGTGGTCATACAGGCGTGGTTGCTTTTGAAGTAAAAGATACTGAAGCAGCAAAACAACTTATTCGTAAAACAAACTACTTCACATTAGCTGAAAGTTTAGGTGCAGTTGAAAGTTTAATTTCAGTACCTGCTTTAATGACACATGCATCTATCCCTGCTGATGTCCGTGCTAAAGAAGGTATCACTGATGGACTCGTACGTTTATCAATCGGTATTGAAGATACAGATGATTTAGTTGAAGACTTAAAACAAGCCATTGATACTTTGAACTAAATCAAATGAGTTAAGACAAAATAATATTTTAATTCTACATTATAGTTAGAATTAACTGACTGAGGATAGAAGGTATCTTTTCTCAGTTAGAATCAACCATATAGGGGTGGGACAATCAATTTTGTTCCACCCTATTAATTTTAAATAAAAGTTAAATCTCAATAGTTGAGAATGTGTTATACACTTATGAAAAGTAAATTATATTTCTATGCATATTATTTAAAATTCAAAAGTAGTGTACAAAAAATTCATAGATATGTAATCAAATTGAAATGGAATATCATGTCGAATTGTATTAATTTAGTATAAGTACACTACTTGAACGGATAAAAGAAAGAAGTATGTAATAAAGATTTAATACAGATGAGTGTCTGGTACAACTAGAAGTAAGTGGTAAGTAACCCAATGAACAAGCATAAGATTAAGGAGGCGCTTTGTATGAATAAAAAAATTCTAGCAACAGCAGTATTAGGGACAGGAGCACTTAGTACATTATTTGCTCATCAAGCTGAAGCATCAACAACGCACACAGTTCGAAGTGGTGAATCTTTATGGTCTATTTCACACCATTATGGTATCACTGTATCTAAATTAAAATCATTAAATGGCTTATCATCAAATCTTATTTTTCCAAACCAAGTATTAAAAGTTTCGGGATCTTCTAATTATTCAAGTCGTTCAAATTACGGTAATTCAAGTAGTACATATACTGTTAGAGCAGGGGATAGTTTATCATCTATCGCTAGTCGATATGGTACAACATATCGTCATATTATGAATTTAAATGGATTAAATAGCTTTTTAATTTTCCCTGGTCAACAATTAAAAGTATCTGGGTCTGTAAGTTCAAATTCACACTCAAGTTATAATTCAAATAGTGGTGGTTCATCAAGTACTTATACAGTACGTTATGGGGATTCACTATCATCTATTGCTAGCCGATATGGTACAACATATCAACATATTATGAGATTAAATGGATTAAATAATTTCTTTATTTATCCTGGTCAAAAATTAAGAATTAGTGGTTCAGCTTCTTCAAACACTTACTCAACGCGTTCAGCACAATCAACGTATTATTCATCACCAGTATTTAATCATAGAAATTTATATGATTGGGGACAATGTACATGGCATGTGTTTAATCGTCGTGCTGCTATTGGAAAAGGTATTAGTACTTATTGGTGGAATGCTAATAACTGGGATAATGCTGCAGCTAGAGATGGGTATCGTATTGATGGTAACCCAACAGTAGGTTCAATTGCACAATCAGATGCCGGTTATTATGGTCATGTAGCATTTGTAGAACGTGTTAATAGCAATGGTAGTATTTTAGTTTCAGAAATGAACTTTAGTGCGAGTCCAGGTATTTTAACATATCGTACAATCCCTGCTTATCAAGTACGCAATTATAAATTTATTCATTAATTTATCAAAAAAAGCTAATCAAAAGGAAGTATACTTTACTTCTTTTGATTAGCTTTTTTATCTTATTGGAAATTATAGTCTTCTTTAACTTTTCTAAAGCTTGAAGCTAAACGTGTAACATTAATAATGAATGATACGAATGACGTTAGCTTACGGAATTTGTAAGGAGATTTCATTGATACTACGAAATCTAAGAGTGTGCCTACAGTGCTTAGGCCTAAAGATAAATAAACTAGATTTTTATTTTTCGCGTCGAATTTAATACCGTTATAACCATCTACGATAAAGCCTGCTGTACTAACTAAATTTGAAACGCGCGTTAATTTTGATTTTTTTGCCATGAATAATACCCTCCGAAATATCTAAATGTCATCAAATAATCATTTAGTATATTATTATATGTTAACATCATACTAAAATAACATATATTTTTGAAGTACAAAACATTTCGTTAAAAAGGTGTGATTATATGATAAAGTGTGTTTGTTTAGTGGAGGAAACAGAGAACCAAATCTTATTAGTACAAGTAAGAAATAGAGAGAAGTATTATTTCCCGGGTGGTAAAATTGATGAAGGTGAAACGCAATTAGAAGCGATACAAAGGGAAGTAAAAGAGGAACTACAATTAGAGTTTCCACAAGAGGATTTCACATATATTGGAACGGTCATAGGAGACGCATACCCGCAAACGAACATGCTAACAGAACTAAATGGATTTAAACTTCAACAAGAAATTGACTGGAATAACGTTGAAATTGACAATGAAATTACTGATATACGTTGGTTCGATAAATCTGAAACAATGTTAATAGCACCCGCTGTTATAAAGTGGATTGAAACATTTTCAGAGAGAAAGTAGGGGCATCATGGAAATTCGACCATATTCAATTCAAGATTACCCGTTATTAGATGTATTTGAAATATTACCAGAAGATAGAAAATTCACTCGGACACCTATCCATAATATTGATTTAGCTAAAGGAGACGACGAGCGTCACCCGACTCTTGTTATGAGGGATAATCAATGTGTAGGATTCTTTACTTTACATGAAGGTCAGGGTGTTAAATCATATAGTGACAATAATAAAGCTATATTTTTCCGTTCATTTAGTGTGGATGCACGATATCGTGGCCAAGGTCTTGGAAAAGCAGTGATTCAACAACTACCAAGCTATATAAAGTCAACATTTCCTTACATTAATGAAATAATATTAACTGTGAATACTGACAACGACAAAGCCATCGGATTATATAAACAAGCCCAATATTCTATTACTGGAGATGCAATTTTAGAAGGGCGACCAGTTTACGTTATGAATTTTAAAATATAGATGCTTATAAATAAACAAGCCAGTGAATGAATTTATCAAGACTCATTTACTGGCTATTTTTGAGAGAACTGTGTCCCACCTATTATATTTTTATAAGTTAATTTTTAAAATTTTGATCCGTGGATTGCGAAGAAATTTCAGAATGCTTTTGATTAAATTTAGGATGTTTAATTAATAAAGCTGTAATCCATGCCGTAATCGGGATACTAAGCGCTACGGCAATTCCACCTAGTAAGATAGAAATAAATTCTTGAACAAATATTTTTGAGTTAATGATATGTCCGAAAGAATAATGTAATTGGAAAAACCAAAAGAATAATGTCAATTGACCACCAAAATAAGCTAAATATATCGTATTGGCAGAAGTTGCTAGAATTTCTCTACCTACACGCATGCCTGATTGGAACAATGCCTTACGTGAAAGGGTGGGGTTGGTTTCATTAAGTTCATACATTGGAGAACTTATAGTTATGGTTAAGTCGATGACCGCTGCAATTACTGCTAAAATGACTGTAAATACTGAGAATTGAACCATATCAATACCGATATTCATTGAAAAAATATATGTTTCGTCTTGTTGTTCTGTTGTAAAGCCTTGTAAGTGACCGATACTTATTGATAGATAAATACCGACTATTAAGAGAATGGTAGTAATTATTGTAGCAATAAAAGCTGCTTTGGTCTTAATGTTATAACTATTTAAAATAAATAAGTTACATGCGGCAATGACAATGCAAAAAACTAGTGAAACTAGGTATATAGGTGTTCCAAATAAGATGAACACAATACTAATTAGCAGGATAATAAAATTTAAGAATAATGTTAAGTATGAGATTAAGCCTTTTTTACCGCCAAAAATGAGCATTAAAATTAATAAAATTAGTGCTAGTAGGACGACTGCATTCATCTTGTCACACCCTTCCATTTCATCCACATAACCATCAAACTAATTGTAATTGGAATCGTTAGAACGATACCAATACCACCAGTTAAAGCACGAACAATTTCTAAAGACCAGTTCATCGAAATCGTATACGTAAATGTGTTAGCATTTTTTAAATAGATTAAGAACATCGGTAGACTTCCAGATAAGTAAGAGAAAAGTAAAATGTTCGTCATTGTACCCATGATATCTTGTCCTATATTACGACCTGCTAAAGCCCAACGTGATAAAGAAATGTTAGGTGTACGTTGTAATATTTCATACATACCGCTTGATATTGTAATAGCAACATCCATCACTGCACCTAATGATCCTATAAGTACAGAAGCTAAAAATATATCTTTAGGTGGCAGCGTTAAAAAACTCATTGTTTCATATTTAATACCAGCACCATTGGTTAACTGAATAATAATTTGAGTGATACCAATACATAAAAATGTACCTAGTAAAGTACCGACTGTTGTAATCCAAGTGCGCATGTGCCAACCAGTGACGAGTAATAACGTGACAATGGTGGAGAAAATGATCGCCACACTCATCAAATTGAATAGATTAGTAGATGGATGTTTATCATGAATTGCAATAGCTATCAAGATAGCACTAGTGTTAAAGATGAGTGACAGAATAGATTGTAAGCCTACATTACGTCCTACTAGTAAGAGAGACATAATGAATATACCTGCGATTGCTACAGTTAAACTATCGCGTTTTTTCTCTAAGATAGTTGCATCTTTAGGACTATTTTGAATATGCATTAGCACCTTGTTATTTTTGCTAAAGTGCTCTGAATCTGCTTGAGATTTAACATATGTATTGTCTATCGTAGTTGATTCGCCTTTAAATTTTCCATTTAATATCTTTATTGTTAAATGCTGTTTGTATTTAAAATCTGTATTATGTTGCTCATCAACAATCTTTTGAGCGTTACTTGTTTCTACATGAGTAACTTTACCGATAGGTGTATTGTAGAAACTAGCATTGAAAAACGTAAAGATAAAAGCACCGATAATAAGTACACCAATTAGAACTATGATGCGATTCATCACGCGATGACTAGAATTGTTGCGTTTTTGTGCATTCACTAATTTAACCCTCATTTATAAATCAAATTCTATTCTTAATTAAGTCAGAGTGATTATACGCTCTTCAGCATTATTATTCAAATAGTATCCATTTATTTATCGAATACCTCTTTATAACATTAGTGGTATGTAGATACTTTGCTTAAAAGTTGATGTATTAAATTCGATAAATTAAGTATATCAACTTTTTTATTATCCTTTTTAAAGACGGCGCAAAATGATCGCTTTAATTCTGTATGGCCTAACGAAATATCACATAATTCATCTTTATCATTTTCTAAAGATAAATAATCTGGCAAGATAACATAACCACGTTGATGTTTAAGTAAATAATTCGCTAAAGATTTAGAACCAACTATATTAACTGGCAGCTTTAAAGTGTGCTGTAAACGACTTTCAATTGTCGATGCCAAAGGTTTTAAAGTGAATAGTTGTGTTTTGGCAAATTGTGTTAGCGGAGGATTGATCGATAAAGCAATGACGTCATCTTTAGGTACATAAATATGATATGTTTCCTCAAATAATGGTTTTAATGATAGATTAGTATTCTTCTGAAGTTCGGCGTTAATTTCAACTAGGCCAATATCTATTTTGCCAGTATAAAGTGCCTCGGAAATATCAGGTGATGACATAATATGAGGAACGATGATGCTATCATATTGTCGTTCAAATGCTTGGATAATCGCAGTAATCATTTGAGAAATATAGCTTTCCTCAAAACCAATATTCAGAACACGTGCATTTTTATGATTTGTTTGTTGAAATAACGCTACCGTTTCATCTAATTGCTCTAAAATTTGCGTAGCTTGATTGAGTAAAGCTTTACCATGTGAGGTTAAATGAATATTTCTCCCTTGTCTATTGAATAACGTTACTTGCAATTCCTGTTCTAATAATGTAATTTGCCGACTTATTGCAGATTGGGCTATGTTCAACTCAAGTGCTGCTTCAGAGATGTGTTCTCTACGTGCTACTTCTACAAAATATTTTAATTGTTTAATTTCCATATACATGCCCCTTCCAACTTTTCAAATTTACCTATTAGTATTAATTATTCTAATTATTAGAATAAAGTCATCTAATTAATATATTGTTCAGATAAATATTTTACATTATATTAATTATTATTAACAGTAAATTTTCTGAAAATTCTCAAAAGGAGTGGGCATCATGTTTGATGAAAAATTAAAAAGAGGATTATACGATTACCGCGAGGAACATGATGCATGCGGTATTGGGTTTTACGCAAACATGAATAATTTAAGGTCACACGATATCATCGAAAAATCACTTGAAATGTTGCGTCGTCTTGATCATCGTGGCGGTGTTGGCGCAGATGGTATAACAGGTGATGGTGCCGGTATTATGACCGAAATACCATTTCAATTTTTTAAAGCTCATGTCAATTTAGACTTACCTAACGAGGGAGATTATGCGGTAGGTCTTTTTTTCTCTAATGAAAAGATTCAAGGTACGAAACATGAAACGCAATTCAATGACTACTTTCAAAGTGAAGGTTTAAAGGTAATTGGCTATCGTGATGTGCCTGTCGATGTTAATGCAGTGGCACCTCATGTTGCGTCTACGATGCCACACATTCAACAAGTGTTTATTGATATTAGATCTATTGAAACACCGGTTAAACCATTGTATATAGCGAGAAAGCAAATAGAGCAATATGCAGAACGACAAGATTTAGGGCTTTATTTCACAAGTTTATCGCATAAGACAATTGTTTATAAAGGTTGGTTACGCTCAGATCAAATTAAGAAACTATATCTAGATTTAAATCACGAAGACTATCAATCTAAACTAGGACTTGTTCATTCAAGGTTTAGTACAAATACGTTCCCGAGTTGGAAGCGTGCGCATCCAAACCGATTATTGATGCACAATGGTGAAATTAATACGATTAAAGGTAATGTTAATTGGATGAGAGCACGACAAAGACAATTAATTCAAACATTATTTGGCGAAGAACATACTAAAATACAAAACATTGTTGATGAAGATGGTAGTGATTCAGCGATTGTAGATAATGCGTTAGAATTTTTATCATTAGCGATGGAACCTGAAGAAGCAGCGATGTTGCTTATACCTGAACCATGGTTATACAACAAAGAAAATGATGCCAATGTTCGTGCGTTCTATGAGTTTTATAGCTATTTAATGGAACCATGGGATGGACCAACGATGATTTCATTCTGTAATGGAGATAAAATTGGTGCATTAACTGACCGAAATGGATTACGACCAGGTCGTTACACAATTACAAAAGATAATTTTATTGTTTTTTCATCAGAGGTGGGTGTAGTAGATGTACATGAAGACAATGTTGCTTATAAAGGACAGCTCAATCCTGGGAAGTTATTACTTGTAGACTTTGAGTCTCATAAAGTGGTTGAAAATAATGAATTAAAAGTTCGAATTGCCAATCAATATCCTTACAAAGAATGGTTGGAAAGCCACAAAGTGGACCTAAACTTAGAAGCCCAAACGTATCATCAACCTTTATTAAACAATAAGACATTATTTAAGTTGCAGCGTCAATTTGGATATACGAAAGAAGATATCTATAAATATATGTCTGAATTAGTGATAGGTAAGAAAGATCCAATTGGTGCTATGGGTTACGATGCGCCACTTGCGGTATTAAATGAAAGACCAGAGTCCCTATTTAATTACTTTAAACAATTATTTGCACAGGTAACTAACCCACCTATTGATGCTTATCGCGAAAAGATAGTAACAAGTGAGTTATCTTATTTAGGTGGAGAAGGTAATTTGTTCCATCCTGATGAAACAGTATTAGACCGTATTCAACTGGCAAAACCTGTCCTAACTTTAACGCAATTAGATAAGATTAAACAGAGTAAGTTTAACGTGAAACACTTATCTACACTATATCAAGATAACCTTAAAGAGGCATTGGAAAGGCTGGGTGAAGCGGCGATACAAGCTACTCGAGATGGTCATACTATATTAGTTCTTGATGATAGTGAACTTATTGATAATGATGATGAAAGTAAAGTGAAAGAACAACGCTACGCTATGCCAATGCTATTAGCTATCAGTCATATTCATCAGTTATTAATCAGAGAAGGTCTACGTATGGATACTAGCTTAGTGGCACTATCTGGAGAAACGCGTGAAGTTCATCATGTAGCATGCTTATTAGGCTATGGTGCAAATGCTGTTATTCCATATCTAGCTCAGCATACTATTGCACATTTAACTGAAACACATCGTTTAGAAGGCGCCGTTTCCGACAACGTTGAAACTTATACACGTGTGTTATCAGAGGGTGTTATTAAAGTGATGGCGAAGATGGGTATCTCTACTGTTCAAAGTTATCAAGGGGCTCAAATCTTTGAAGCGGTTGGTCTATCTCAAGAAGTGATTGATGACTATTTCACTGGAACACAGTCTAAGTTATCAGGGCTAAGCATTCAACAAATTGATACTGAAAATAAAATGTGTCAACAAAGACATAATGAGTACCTAGATTCAGGAAGTGTCTTCCAATGGCGACAACAAGGTCAACATCATGTGTTTAATCCTACAACAATTCATTTGTTACAACATGCATGTCGTGAGAATGATTATACACAGTTTAAATCTTTTTCTAATGCTGTACATGATCAGAGAAATGATCATCTACGTGATTTATTAGAATTTAAAGCACAGCAGCCGATTCATATTAGTGAGGTTGAGTCAGTAGAGACCATTGTTAAACGCTTTAATACGGGGGCAATGAGCTATGGTTCTATTTCTGAAGAAGCGCATCAAACATTAGCACAAGCTATGAATAAACTAGGTGGTAAAAGTAATAGTGGTGAAGGTGGAGAAAATCCTAAACGCTATGAAATCCAAGAAGACGGTAGTGTGTTATCAAGCGCTATCAAGCAAGTCGCTTCTGGCCGTTTTGGTGTGACTAGTAATTATTTGCAACATGCAAAAGAGTTACAAATTAAAGTTGCTCAAGGTGCTAAGCCAGGAGAAGGAGGACAGTTACCGGGCACAAAAGTATATCCTTGGATTGCTGAGACACGAGGTTCAACGCCAGGTATAGGATTGATTTCACCTCCACCACATCACGATATTTACTCAATTGAAGACTTAGGACAATTAATTCATGACTTAAAGAATGCAAACAGAAGCGCTGATGTAGCAGTTAAATTAGTTTCGAAAACAGGTATCGGAACCATTGCATCGGGTGTCGCTAAAGCATTTGCAGATAAAATCGTCGTGAGTGGATATGATGGTGGTACAGGTGCATCTCCTAAGACGAGTATTCAACACGCCGGTTTACCTTGGGAACTTGGTTTAGCTGAAACGCATCAAACATTGAAATTAAATCATTTACGTAGTCGTGTTCGTTTAGAAACAGATGGTAAGTTGATGACAGGTAGAGATGTTGCATTAGCATGTGCACTAGGTGCCGAAGAATTTGGATTCGCGACTGCACCATTAGTTGTTTTAGGGTGCATCATGATGCGCGTTTGTCATAATGATACATGTCCAGTAGGTATAGCGACTCAGAACAAAGATTTAAGAGCGTTGTTTAGAGGTAAGGCTGACCACGTTGTTAACTTTATGCATTTTATTGCTGAAGAGTTAAGAGAGGTCTTAGCATCGTTAGGACTACGAACAGTTGAAGAATTGGTTGGACGTACCGACTTGTTACAACGCTCAAGTCGAATTGATGAACAATCAAAAGCAGCAACACTAGACATTGATAAGTTATTGGATTCAGTTGATGGCCCTAACTCAAAAGAAATTAATCAAAATCATCATTTAGATATAGGTTTCGATTTAAATTATCTATATAAAGATGCTAAACAAAGTATTGAGGATGGAAAATTATTTAAAGGAAATTATGTGATTAATAATGAACAACGAGATGTAGGTGTTATCACAGGAAGTTACATTACTCAGTGTCACGGTATTAAAGGGTTACCAGAGGGGACAATTGTAGCTAAAACACATGGTCATGCTGGACAAAGCTTAGCGGCATTCGCACCATCAGGATTGTTAGTCCAACATACAGGTGATGCAAATGATTACGTTGGTAAAGGGTTATCTGGTGGTACTGTTGTGATTAAGGCACCAAATAAACAACGCGAACGTGAAATTATTGCTGGGAATGTATGTTTCTATGGTGCTTCAAAAGGTAAAGCCTTTATTAATGGTAGTGCTGGCGAACGTTTTTGTATTAGAAACAGTGGTGTTGATGTAGTAGTAGAAGGTATCGGTGATCATGGTTTGGAATATATGACTGGAGGACATGTAGTCAATTTAGGAGATGTAGGTAAGAACTTCGGTCAAGGTATGAGCGGAGGCGTTTGTTACGTATTTCCAAATAATCTCGAATTATTCAAACGTAAAAACCAATTACCAACCCTAGCTTTTGAGAGAGTGACACACAAAAAGGAGAAAGCGTTACTTAAAACAATGTTAGAGGAACATTATCGTTATACCCAAAGTACAAAAGCAGCGGCGATTTTAAATGATTTTGAACATGTGGCAGACAAAGTTATTAAAGTGATTCCAAAAGATTATGAACTAATGATGCAAAAAATTGAATTACAAAGTCGTCGTTTACCACAACTTGATGATGCTAAACTGGCAGCATTCTATGATGAACGTACGACAATTGAACAAGAATTACAGCCAGCAGTTATTTACTAAAGAAAGGAGAGGTCTGTTATGGGTGAGTTTAAAGGATTTATGAAATATGAAAAGCAATCATTATCTGAACTGTCTTTAGTTGAACGCCTAAAACATCATGATGCGTTTCAACAACGTTTTTCACGTGATGAGGCGTCTGTTCAAGGCGCGCGATGTATGGATTGTGGGACACCATTCTGTCAAACAGGTCTTCCTTTCGGTAGAGAAACCATTGGTTGCCCTATTGGTAATTATATTCCTGAGTGGAATGATTTGGTTTATCGTCAGGATTTCAAAGCTGCATATCAACGTTTAAGTGAAACAAATAATTTTCCTGAATTTACAGGACGTGTTTGTCCTGCACCTTGCGAACAATCTTGTGTTATGAAGATTAATCGTGAATCAGTCGCAATTAAAGGAATAGAACGAACAATTATTGATGAAGCATATGATAACGGTTGGGTTAAACCTAAATATCCTAAGCAACGGTTAGAACAATCTGTAGCGATTGTTGGGAGTGGTCCTGCAGGCCTCTCTGCAGCTGAAGAGCTCAATTACATGGGTTATCAAGTGACGGTGTTTGAAAGAGCCGCAGAAGCGGGTGGTTTATTAATGTATGGAATTCCCAATATGAAATTAGATAAGGATGTTGTACGTCGCCGTATTACACTGATGACAGAAGCAGGTATTACATTTAAAACGAATACCAACATTGGTTTGGATATCTCACGCGAAGAATTAGAACAGACATATGACGCTATTATCTTATGTACAGGAGCTCAAAAAGCACGTGACTTGCCATTAGAAGGACGTATGGGTCAAGGTATTAACTTTGCTATGGATTATTTAACCGAGCAGACTCAATTACTAAATGGTGAAATTGACGAACCAACTATTACGGCTAAAGGAAAAAATGTAATCATCATCGGTGCTGGTGATACTGGCGCGGATTGTGTTGCTACTGCTTTACGTGAAAATTGTAAGTCAATTGTGCAATTTAACAAATATACGAAAGCACCTGAAGAAATTGCGTTTGAAAGTAATACGTCGTGGCCACTTGCATTACCTGTTTTCAAAATGGATTATGCTCATAAAGAGTATGAAGCACGTTTCGGTAGAGAGCCTCGCGCTTATGGTGTTCAAACTATGCGATATGATGTTGATCATATTGGTAATGTGCGTGGTGTATATACACAAATCTTAGAGGAAACACCAGAAGGAATGGTTGTCGTAGATGGAACTGAAAGACATTGGCCAGCAGATCTTGTTCTTTTATCGATAGGCTTCGAAGGTACCGAACCTACAGTACCCAAAACTTTTGATATTGCTACACAACAAAATAAAATCATCGCCAACGATAAAGATTATCGCACTAATAAAGAAAAAATATTTGCCGCTGGGGATGCGAGAAGAGGTCAAAGTCTTGTAGTTTGGGCGATTAAAGAAGGACGTGCTGTTGCTCAATCTGTCGATAAATTCTTGAAACAAAAGGTATTCGTGTAAGTTACTTTAAAAATAAGATAGTAATGAAAATAAAATGGATATTTTTACACTTTAAACTTAAAAGTAATTGACTTCCGATGAACCGTGGTATATGATATTTATTGTGTTCATTGGAGGAATACCCAAGTCCGGCTGAAGGGATCGG
>NZ_KV840123.1:0-474 GCF_001839115.1 Staphylococcus sp. HMSC62B09 | reverse complement strand
AGAAACGCGACAATCGATTGCCAAAGATTTAAGTAAGTTAGGTGCAAATGTGAATCAGATTGCTAAATACTGTAATCAACATCAACATAAAGCACCGAATTATGATGGCTTGGAATATAATATCAAAGCGGTGCGTGAAAGGTTAGATGAAATATGGCAAAGGCTAAATTAAGGCGAGTTCTTATTACCTTGTATTTAATAATTAGTGCTGGGGTAATTATCTTTTCTATATATCCAAAATAATGCTTTTTTTGAAAATAAATGGGTAATAATAGCAATCTTTATTTATGTACTTATTTTTCGAATTATTCTTGATGTTATAGCACCTAAACAGAAACGAAGTGATGATGATGGCAACAACTAAATTAAGTGCCACCAAATCAACGTCACGGGCTATCAACTATGCTGAAAAACGTGCGGTTGAAAAAAGTGGTTTAAATTGCGACATAGACTATGCCAAAAGTAGTTTTAAAG
>NZ_KV840121.1:172352-282261 GCF_001839115.1 Staphylococcus sp. HMSC62B09 | reverse complement strand
ACTCATCAGTCCGATTTGACGTAGAGCCATAATTTATACAAAATCTTATTAATAAATATCTATTTCAATATTAAACTGCAACACTTAATTTTGGTACAAATGTTTCATAATGAATATGACTTTGATCAACATCTAATGCTTTTAATACTTCAATAACAGATTGAATAAATTTAGCACCACCACAAACGTAAACCTCTGTATTTTCACTTATATATTTTTCTAAGTATTCTTTAGTTAAATACCCATTTTTTTCACGATCATAAAGTTCATATTTTGCTTTGTCTGATTTTTGACTAATATTTTCTAAATATGAAGTGAATGGTGTATCGTTGACATCTCCAGTTACTTGAATAAATTGAGCATTACTATCTTTAACAACCACTTCATTAAACATTGAAACTAATGGTGTAACACCGATACCCGCACCAATAAATAATTGAGGCTTTTCAGGATTTGCAACCGCAAATGGACCTACAGGTGCTGATAAATTAATTTTGTCTCCTTCTTTTAATTCATCATGCAATATAGTTGAAACTTCACCTTCATGGTCAGTTGTCACATCACGTTTAACAGCAAATGTTAAACGCTCGTTTTCTCCAGATACAATTGAATAATGTCTTTTTGCGCGATATGGCATTTTTTCACTACTTACATCCACAGTGATGTATTCACCAGGTGTAAATTGACTTAAATCATAGTCAGTAGATTTAACTGTGAAAGCTTTGATATCTGAAGATAATTGTTCGATTTTTTCAATTTCAAAAGGTTGGAAACCTTCCCAAAGCATACTAGCATAGATATCTTTTTCAACTTGAATAAACACATCTGCGATTTCTTGATAAGCTTTCTTCCAAGTTTGTATGATTGGATGATCATCTTCTAGTCCTACTACTGCCTTTATTGCTTCTATTAAATTTTCTCCAACAATGTCATAACCTGCTGGCGGAACTTCTAATGCACAATGTTTATAAGCGATTTCTTTAACTACAGGCATGATGTTGCCTAAATTATCAATATTAACAGCTGCCGCTAAAACACTTTGCGCTAATGCAGTTGATTGAAATCCTTTTTGTTGGTTCGTTTGGTTAAACATATTTTTTAATTCTGGATGTTGATTGAACATTCTATTGTAAAAATATGAGGTTATTTCAGTGCCTTTCTCTTGTAATACTGGTACCGTTTCTTTGATAATGCCTTTTTCTTTTTCATTTAACATGAAAGTCACTCCCATTTAGTTAAATATTTCAAACCTTTCCAAATTCATTCTATTCCAATTTGCAAAATTTTTAAATCAATTGTAATTAAATTCACAAATTGTTCATTTTACATAATCTTAATATATATTTTTCCTCTTATTATTTAAATTCTTAAAATAATACGATATATTAGGACTATAGTATGATGTTTATTTTCAGAATATATTGTATAGTTTAATTAAATTAGTCAATGACTTTATTTTTTTAACGGAGGTTAACTTAATGAATAAACTAATCCAGTCACTTTCAGCGCTAGGCGTCTCCGCAACTCTAGTTACCCCCAACTTAAGTGCAGAAGCAACAACTAATCACTCCCCTGAGCTTAGAGGTGTGAATGATATCGTAATCGAAAAAGGCCAAAATTATAATCTACTAAATGGAATTAGTGCTTATGATAAAGAAGATGGTGATTTAACACATAAGATCACTGTAGATGGTCATGTTGATACTTCTAAAGTAGGCAAATATAAAGTGAAATATAATGTCATTGATTCAGATGGTGCAGAAGAAACTTCAACTCGATACATAGAAGTTAAATAATATGACAAATTTTTGAGATGAGATGAATAATCTCATCTTTTTTTGTGTCAAAAACACTTGAAAACATTGAAAATGATAACATTTCTCAACTATATGCGTATATCACTTAAATTTGTCATTTTTCACATAATAGACACATAATTTTAACAAATCTTACATTCCCCGTCATTCCTATTGTTTCTAGTTGTTTCCTATATATAATTATAATTTTTTTCGGATAAGTACTTGTAAATATTGCGTAATAAACTAAAATTAATGATAAGCCCTACATTTGTAGTATTAGGAGGTCAAAAAAGTGTCAAAATTTAAGTCTTTACTTCTAATGTTCGGCACGCTAATTTTACTTAGTGGTTGTTCGAATGTTGAAGTATTTAATGCAAAAGGGCCAGTAGCAAGTAGTCAGAAGTTCTTGATTATCTATTCAATCATCTTCATGCTTGTTATTGTTGCTGTTGTACTTACTATGTTCGCTATTTTTATTTTCAAGTATAGCTACAATAAAAACAGCGAAACTGGTAAGATGCACCACAATTCTTTAATTGAAACAATTTGGTTTGTGGTACCTATCATTATCGTAATTGCTTTATCTATTCCAACAGTTAAAACTTTATACGATTATGAGAAACCACCAGAAAGTAAGGAAGATCCAGTGGTTGTATACGCAGTAAGTGCTGGATATAAATGGTTCTTCGCTTATCCAGAACAAAAAGTTGAAACGGTTAATACTTTAACTATTCCTAAAAACCGTCCTGTAGTATTCAAATTACAATCTATGGATACGATGACAAGTTTCTGGATTCCTCAACTAGGTGGTCAAAAATATGCCATGACTGGCATGACAATGGATTGGACTTTACAAGCTGATCAAACAGGTACTTTCAGAGGTCGTAACTCAAACTTCAATGGTGAAGGTTTCTCTCGCCAAACGTTTAAAGTACACTCTGTAGACCAAAGTGAATTCGATTCTTGGGTTAAAGATGCTAAGAGCAAGAAAACACTTAGCCAAGATGAGTTTGATAAACAACTCTTACCAAGTACACCTAATAAAGAATTGACATTCAGTGGTACGCATATGGCATTCGTTGACCCTGCAGCTGATCCAGAGTACATCTTCTACGCTTACAAACGTTACAATTATGTTCAAAAAGATCCTAACTTTGTAGCTGAGAAAGACTTGTACAAAGATGTTACTGATAAACCACAAAAACCAGCTCGTAAGGTTCAAATCACTAACGCTAACTATAAGCGTCATGGTATGAAACCTATGATTCTTGGTAACAATGATCCTTATGATAATGAATTCAAGAAAGAAGAAGATCATAACTCTAAGGAAATGGAAAAAATCAGTAAAAGTGCAAAAGACGAAAATGCGTCTAAATTTGGTAGCAAAGCAGACAATGATCATGGAGGTGGACATTAATGAATTTTCCATGGGATCAATTGCTCGTTAAAGGTAACTGGATGATTACAATGGCACAAATTGGTGCGCCATTCCTAGTTATTGGTTTAATCGCAGTAATTACTTACTTCAAGTTATGGAAATATCTTTACAAAGAATGGTTCACATCCGTAGACCATAAAAAAATCGGTTTAATGTACTTAATTTGTGCCGTACTTATGTTCGTTCGTGGTGGTATTGATGCATTACTATTACGTACTCAATTAACAATTCCAGATAATACTTTCTTGGAATCAAATCACTATAATGAAATCTTCAGTACGCACGGCGTTATCATGATTATCTTTATGGCTATGCCATTCGTATTTGGTTTATGGAACTTAGTCGTTCCACTACAAGTTGGGGCTCGTGATGTGGCGTTCCCAGTTATGAATAACATTAGTTTCTGGTTATTCTTCGTTGGTATGATATTATTCAACCTTTCATTCATTATTGGTGGTTCACCAGCGGCTGGTTGGACAAACTACGCACCATTAGCTGGTGAATTTAGTCCAGGCCCAGGTGTTAACTATTACCTAGTCGCAATTCAAATTTCAGGTATTGGTACTTTAATGACTGGTATTAACTTCTTCGTAACAATACTTAGATGTAAAACACCAACAATGAAATTCATGCAAATGCCTATGTTTACTGTAACAACATTTATTACGACTTTAATCGTAATTCTTGCGTTCCCAGTATTCACAGTTGTACTTGCATTAATGACTACTGACCGTGTATTTGGAACTGCATTCTTTACAGTTGCCGATGGCGGTATGCCAATGTTATGGGCAAACTTCTTCTGGGTATGGGGGCACCCTGAGGTTTATATCGTTATCTTGCCTGCATTTGGTATTTATTCAGAAATTATTCCAACATTTGCTCGTAAACGTTTATTCGGACACCAAAGTATGGTGTGGGCAACTGCTGGTATCGCATTCTTAAGTTTCTTAGTTTGGGTTCACCATTTCTTCACAATGGGTAATGGTGCTTTAATCAACTCATTCTTCTCAATTTCAACAATGTTAATCGGTGTACCAACCGGGGTTAAATTATTTAACTGGTTATTAACATTATATAAAGGACGTATTACGTTCGAGTCACCTATGCTATTCTCATTAGCCTTCATCCCTAACTTCTTATTAGGTGGGGTTACAGGTGTAATGTTAGCGATGGCATCAGCTGACTATCAATACCATAATACTTATTTCTTAGTAGCTCACTTCCACTATACATTGGTTACTGGTGTTGTATTTGCCTGCCTAGCTGGTTTAATCTTCTGGTATCCTAAGATGATGGGTTACAAATTAAACGAAAAACTAAATGCATGGTGTTTCTGGTTATTCATGATTGGATTTAACGTATGTTTCTTACCACAATTCATTCTTGGATTAGACGGAATGCCTCGTCGTTTATACACTTATATGCCTTCTGATGGTTGGTGGTTATTAAACCTAATCTCTACTATTGGTGCATTATTAATGGCTGTTGGTTTCCTATTCTTAGTAGTAAGCATTGTATACAGTCATATCAAAGCTCCACGTGAAGCTACTGGAGATAACTGGGATGGTCTTGGACGTACTTTAGAGTGGTCTACTGCTTCTGCAATTCCACCTAAATACAACTTTGCTATCACTCCAGATTGGAATGACTATGATACATTTGTTGATATGAAAGAACATGGTCGTCATTATTTAGATAACCATAATTATAAAGACATTCATATGCCAAACAATACACATACAGGTGTAATTATGGGTATATTCATGTTATTAGGTGGTTTCTTCTTAATCTTCGAAACTGTAATCCCTGCTGCAATCTGCTTAGTAGGTATTCTTGGTTCATTAGTTTACCAAAGTTTCGTACAAGATCATGGTTATCATATCCCTGCTTCTGAAGTTGCTGAAAATGAAGCTCGTTTAAGAGAAGCTCGTATTAAAGAAAGGGAGGCTGTAGGTCATGAGTCATGATACAAATACTGTTGATTCACGTACGCACGAAGGTCAATTAAATAAACTTGGCTTCTGGATTTTCCTTACAGCCGAATTCTCATTATTCGGTACTTTGTTCGCAACGTTATTAACGTTGCAACATGGTGGCGATTATGCTGGCAAAATGACAACAGAATTATTCGAGTTACCGCTTGTATTAATTATGACGTTTGCCTTATTAATTAGTTCTTACACATGTGGTATTTCAATTTATTACATGCGTAAAGAAAAACAAAACTTAATGATGTTCTGGATGATTCTTACTGTCCTTTTAGGTCTAGTGTTCGTTGGATTCGAAATTTACGAATTTGCTCACTATGTTTCTGAAGGTGTAACACCACAAATTGGATCTTATTGGTCTAGTTTCTTCATCCTATTAGGTACACACGGTGCTCACGTATCATTAGGTATTGGTTGGATCATTTGTTTATTAATTCAAGTGGCTACACGTGGTCTTAATAAATTTAATGCTCCTAAATTATTCATTGTAAGTTTATACTGGCACTTCTTAGATGTTGTTTGGATCTTCATCTTCACTGCCGTATATATGATAGGGATGGTGTATAGCGGATGAATACAATCGTAAAACATACAGTCGGCTTTATTGCCTCAATCGTCTTGACGTTATTAGCAGTTTTCGTAACTCTATACACAAACATGACATTCCATGCTAAAACAACAATCATCTTTGGCTTTGCATTTATTCAAGCTGCAGTTCAATTATTAATGTTCATGCACTTAACTGAAGGTAAAGATGGTCAAGTACAATCGTTCAAAGTTATCTTTGCGATTATCATCACATTAGTGACTGTTATTGGTACGTATTGGGTTATGCAAGGTGGACATTCTCACCACTTATAATTTAATATTTATCTCACACAAAGAACCTGTTATGAAACTCGTCAAAGTTTCAAACAGGTTCTTTCTTTATGCTTTCATTTCATACCTGATTTAAGTTATCTTTAATTTAAATCATTTATTGTGAAGGAGATGCATTTGAATAATGACTTTACCTATAATCATAGATACTGATCCAGGAATTGATGATGCTGCTGCATTGAGTGTTGCCCTATTACATCCATTCTTCGATGTAAAAATGATTTCCACAGTCAATGGAAATGTCAATATAGAAAAAACGACTGCTAATGCTCTGAAATTGAAAGCTTTCTTCAATAGTGACGTACCTGTTCACAGAGGTTCTGCAAAACCGTTAATTAATAAAGCAATAGATGCAAGCCAAGTTCATGGTGAAAGTGGTATGGATGGATACGACTTCCCATCTATATCAAATGACCAATTAGCTTCTACTAACTCAATAACTGCAATGAAGGAGATACTTTTACATTCAAACACCCCTATTACGCTTATAGCGTTAGGTCCACTTACGAATATTGCTCTATTGATAAGTACGTTTCCTGAAGTTAAAGATCATATTAAAGAAATTGTCTTAATGGGAGGAAGTTCAGGACGAGGTAATGTAACGCCACTTGCAGAGTTTAATATCTATAGTGATCCTGAAGCAGCGCATATTGTATTTGAGAGTAACCTTCCCATCACTATGATTGGACTTGATTTAGCACGACAATCGCTGTTAACTCATGACTATTTAGCGTCATTTGAACATATGAGTAGAACAAGTTCAATGCTCTATCAAATCTTTCAACATTATAGAGAGAAAGACTTCGCTAAAGGGTTAAAATTATATGATGTCTTCACAGTATTATATTTACTTGATCCTGAAAGCTATGAAACGATACTAGCTAGTGTACGAATTGAATTACATGGCACATTGACCAAGGGAGCTACAGTTGTTGATTACGACTCCCCCTATCCAAATTGTAAAATTGTTACTTCAAGTCTAAATAAGAACTACTGCTCAATATTTAAAGACACAATTAAATAATTCATTTTAATTAAAAAAAGCTATAACAAAATGCATCTTTATTACATTTCGTTATAGCTCTCTTTATTTGGTTTCATAAATATTTTGACCAAGTAATTGATAATAAATATGAGAAATAATTGACTCATTTGACACTTTAGAATAATCAACTTTATTCGTAGCCAGTACAATAATATAATCTTCATTAAAATATACCGTAAATATTTGACCGAAAAACACACCATTAATTCGATTGACTTGAGGAGTCGAATAGAATCCATATCTATAAGATTCTGGATATTTAGTGCTCCCAATTTCTTGAAGTAATGATGTTGTAACTGCTTGATTGAAAATATTATTTTGCTGTAAATCATTAACTAATCTAGCCATATCATGTGTAGACATAAATAAATTTCCTGCACCATAATATTGACCTAATACATTCGGATTCATCGTTTTTAGTTTATTATTTTTTACTTTGTATCCAGTGGCCATATCCTTTTTATAAGGCTTTTCATTAAAGAAAGCACTATGCTCTAAATGATAGGGTTCTGCTAGTAATTTATAATAATTTTCCACATAAGAATGATGTGTTACTGCTTCTATAACTTGCGCAAGAACTAGATAGTTAGCATCGTTATATAAATGCTTATGATAATATTTACTATTAATCCCTCTTCTTTGAATATCATGAACTGCCCCATCTAAACTCTTTGTATTAGGATTAGCATTAAATTTATATAAACCACTTCTATGTAACATTAAATCTTTCAATGTAATTGTTTTATTTGTCTTAAACCACGGCAAATACTTAGTAACAGGGTCATTAATATTAATTTTGTTTGATAATTCTAAGTGCTTGAGTACTAAGCCAGTAGTGAATTTTTGAGCTGATCCAATTAAATACATCGTATTTGCATTGCTTTTTTTCTTACTGCTAATATTTTGATAACCATACCCTTTATCAAGCATTAATTTTCCATCTTTTAAAACTGTAATTGATCCATTGAAATGAACATTTTTTAAATACGTATTAATTTGTTCAATATTATCATCTTTTGCTTGAACCGTTTTGAGCTTATCAACTGTTTTATAGTTTTTATCACGATGTTCTATATAAGCCTTGTTATCATTAACATTGTTATATTCACTGTCCTTAATACTATAGTTAGTAATTTTAATGACGAATAATATAATGAGAAGTATTAAAACAATTAATACTAAAATAAAAGCTATAATTTTTAATTTGTTATTTTTCATGGAGTCCCTCTTACGTCTAATATAGAAGTATATCTAAATTAAAACCTATTCTATCTAAATCATTTTTTATTCGTTTAATATTTTATATTATATAACACAACAC
Source organism: Staphylococcus sp. HMSC62B09 (assembly GCF_001839115.1). NCBI lineage: Bacteria > Bacillati > Bacillota > Bacilli > Caryophanales > Staphylococcaceae > Staphylococcus > Staphylococcus sp. HMSC62B09. The sequence goes on along the minus strand of NZ_KV840121.1, from coordinate 273,791 downwards.
CATTGAATTCATCTTTCTTTAATCATACAGTTATAATTTTTTATTACATCGTACTTTAGTATGATAAAGTATTATCTAATATTGCTTAACCATCTTTTGTAAATTCTATTTTAATAATGTAAATTTTGTATTAAACTTAAAGTTGTAATTCTCTCCAAAAAGTAATACAATTTAAGGCTATGAGAGTATACATTATATATAATTACACCATCCTTACAACTTTGAATACAAGCAAAAAATATAAATTTATTTTTGATTTTATACTTCATGTTAAATAAAAATGTAACAATTTTTATTTTTCAAATCATAAAATCTCTTATAAAAGATAATATGTATAGGAGCAAATGCTATGAACCGATTTTTAAAATATTTTATGATGCTACTTACACTAGTACTAATCGTTGTTCCTGTAATTTTTATCATCAATTTGTATAAAACTTCTGAAAGTGCAATGCAAGCCTCATATGATAAATCTGATTCGAAGCGTCAATCAAACATACGTGAAGGAAAAGTAAACCCTTCTAAAGATGCAGTTTCAATCTTATTTTTAGGAATTGATGATAATGAAGGTCGTCGTAAAAATGGCCAAACTACAGAACATTCAAGAACGGATTCTATGATTCTTTCTACCTTCAGTCCTGAAAAGCGTCAAATACGATTACTTAGTATCCCACGTGATACGATTAGTTATATACCAAAAGTTGGTTATTACGACAAGATAACTCACGCACATGCATACGGAGGACCTGTAGCTGCTATGGATTCTGTCGAGGCGACATTAAACGTTCCTGTTGATTATTATGTACGAGTAAATATGGATGCCTTCGTTGAGGCAGTTGATGAACTTGGTGGTATTTATTATGACGTTCCTTACGACTTAAATGAGCCTAATACAGACGATAGCGGTAGAATTAAAATTAAAAAAGGCTATCAAAAACTTAATGGTGATGAAGCGCTAGCCGTTGCAAGAACACGACATCACGATTCTGATTTAAAACGTGGCGAAAGACAAATGGATTTAATTAAATTATTATTCCAAAAAGCTAAGAGCCTTGATTCATATGATAAATTAGATGATTTAGTACAAATAGTTGGGAAAAATGCGAAACATAATTTAACTTCTTCTGAAATCAAATCTCTAGCATCTATGTACTTATCTGATGACATTGAATTTAAAAAGTCTCAACTCAAGGGTAAAGATGATTACTTACAAAATATTTACTATTATAATCCGAGCGTTAGTAGTATTATGAAATATTCAAATATATTGCGTTCTGATTTAGGACTATCTAAAATAACAAATAAGGATGAATTCTTAGATCAACGCGTTATTAAACATTACGGTACACTTGTACCACTTACACCTCTTGATCAGTCTTTATTGAAAAATAATCAAAAAGATTCATCTTCTTCTGATGATAACATCGATGATTCAACAAATTCAGATAACAATAATAATATACAATCATCTGAAGAAAATAGTTCAAACTCAAATGAAGGTATTGACCAAAGTAGTCAAGGTAGTACTCAAAATGATAACTACAATCAGACAAATAGTTCTGATTCATTCAATAACAATCAAGATCAAATGAATCAAATTTACTAATTGAGAGGAGTACAAACTATGTCACGTAAAACATATGAAAAAGCTGCTAACATTAATGGTATGTTTAATGTTTTAGAGCAACAAATTATTCATAGCAAAGACATGGCATTATTTAGAAGTGAATTCTTTTACGTTAATCATGAACATCGTGAAAATTTTGAAGCATTATTAGTCTACTATGGTGAAAATTCTGTTAATCCAATTGTAAGTGGTGCGTGCTACATTCTTGCTTTACCAGAAATCTTCAATAAAGTAGATGTTTTTGAATCGGATTTACCGTTCTCATGGGTTTATGATGAAAATGGTATTACTGAGACAATGCAAAGTATTAGCGTTCCTCTTCAATATCTTATTGCGGCAGCATTAGAAGTTACTGATGTAACATTATTCAAGCCTTCAGGTTTTACAATGGGCATGAATAATTGGAATATTGCTCAAATGAGAATATTTTGGCAGTACAGTGCGATTGTTCGCCAAGAAGCCTTATAATAAAACAATTTCCACTCCTTTTTACAAATTTGTTGTAAAAAGGAGTTTTTTATATCTTTAAATCATATAGAATAACTTTATACTTTTATAAATTTAATTTTTGTAACTTTTAATAATTACATATATATGGGGGAATTAAGATGTTTGAAATAGTAAAAAACAAAGATATGTTATCAGAATGTTTTTTTATTAGAAGAGAAGTATTTGTGAAAGAACAAGGTGTTCCCTTGGAAAATGAATTAGATTCATTTGAGGAAGAATCTACACATATTATTGGCTACGACAAAAATCATGTACCTTTTGCATGTGCGAGATTTAGACCTTATAACAACGCAGCAAAAGTAGAAAGAGTTGCTATTTTAAAACCTTATAGAAAAGATGGGTATGGCAAAACAATGATGCACGCTATTGAACGTTTTGCAAAAGATAAGGGATACAATCAATTAGTTTTAAATGCTCAAGTACAAGCTCAAGGCTTTTATGAGAAACTAGATTATATTCAAACGGGCCCAGTTTTTATTGAGGAAAATATCGATCATATAAAAATGTATAAGAATATTTAAACTATTTATATTCTAAATTCATAGAGTACTTGTAATTAATTAAATAGACTATCTCATTTTTTTAATAGTAGCTTAAACTAATGTATTTTAAATTATCTGTGCTTCGTAATGTATTCCTTAGTAAAATCATAATTTGTTTACTATATGTAAGAAAGTATTAAAGTTAGTTTACAAATAAGTTAAATCTAATCATAGCCTTAATTTAAATACTATAATGAATTTGTAATATTAATAATAACGAGGAGTAACAAAATGACCAAAAAGTTTAATTTAAAATTTCCTTCGATGATTGCGATCACATTATTTGGTGCTGCATTTACTTCACAACATGCACATGCAGCTGAAGTGAATCAAAATTCGAATAATACAAATAATGTTATTGATGATCAACAGAATATAGAAAATGCTGAGCAAGCTAAAAAAGAAGTAACTAATTCAGCTCAAAGTGTATCAGGGGTACAAACGTATCAAAATCCTTCTGATGTTAAAGCATCTGTTGCTACAGAAAGCAAAACGTATGATGCTAAATTAGATAATTTAACTACAACAAAACAGACTTCACAAGATCAACAAAGTACGCAAAATCAAAGTACTGCTAACACAAACGCTACTAATTCAAATAGTGAGCTAGCTAAGGTTAAAGATAGCAAGCAAGAAGTTTCATCTTCAAATAAATCTGATCAAAATACTAATATCAATAACACACAAAGTAATACTGATGCTAATAAGAAAACATTGCAAGCTTCTAAAAACACTTTACCATCATCTCAAGTTCAGTCAAATGATGATACATCTGTTAATATTAATCAAAACACTACACAATATGTTAATAATCAAATTGATGAAAGTAGTTCTAACTCACAACAAGAGAATAGTTTAACTTCATCAAATAAAAATCAATTGAATTCATCATCTGTTACTCCATCACAATCTAATCAAGTGACTCAGTCTAACAACCAAATAGAGTCTAAGCAAAGCAGTGATAAGAAAGTTAGTACTTATAGTAATAATGATAATAATGCAACTCAAGTAAACGTAGATCAAGCTAAAACATCACAAGAAGCTAATACTAAGAATGCATCAGCATCAAAAACAACTCAAACATCTACATCTAACAGTACTCAATCAGGTTATTCTGAATTTAGATCTGTTGGTGGCAAAGGTGGTCCAGCAACTTCAGTAAAAACAGTTAAACGTTATGCAGCTAAAGCAACTACATCATCTTTACCGAAATATAAACCACAAGTAAGTTCATCAATCAACAATTATATTCGTTCGAATAACTTACAAGCATCTAAAATCGAAGAAAATTATTCATCTTATTTCCCTAAATATGGATATCGTAATGGTGTAGGTAAACCTGAAGGTATTGTAGTTCATGAAACGGCTAATGATAACTCAACTATTGATGGTGAAATTAATTACATGAAAAACAATTACAACTCAGCTTTCGTTCATGCATTTGTAGACGGTAACCGTATTATAGAAACTGCCCCTACTGACTACTTATCATGGGGTGCGGGTCCAAATGCTAATGGTCGTTTTATAAATGTTGAAATTGTTCATACACATGACTATGCTTCATTCGCTAAATCAATGAATAACTATGCAGATTATGCTGCAACACAATTACAATATTATGGATTAACACCTAATAGTGCTGAAAATGATGGTCAAGGTACAGTTTGGACTCACTATGCAATTAGTCGATTCCTAGGTGGTACAGACCATTCTGACCCACACGCTTACCTACAAAGCCATAATTATACTTATAATGAATTATACGATTTAATTAATGAAAAATATTTAATTAAAACAGGCCAAGTAGCACCTTGGGGTACTACTTCAAGTAGTAGCTCATCTAATACCAATAAAGGTGGTTCAAGTAATAATGGTTCCACTACTACATCACCAAAATTAACTGTTAAGTCAAATAGTGGCTTAGCTCAAATTAAAACTGATAATAGTGGTGTTTACACAACAGTTTATGATGATAAAGGTAAAGCTACCAACCAAGTTCATAACACTTTATCTGTAACTAAATCTGCCACACTTGGTAAAGATAAGTATTATCTATTATCTGACTACAATAGTGGTAAAGTGTACGGTTGGGTTAAGCAAGGAGAAACCGTTTATAATACAGTAAAATCTCCTGTAAAAATAAACCAATCATATAATATAAAATCAGGTGCTACGCTATATACAGTGCCATGGGGTAACTATAATCAAGTAGCTGGAACTGTTTTAAAATCTAATACAGCACCATTTAAAGCAACAAAGTCTCAACAAGTTGGCACAGCCACTTATTTATATGGCTCTTTAAATGGTAAAAATGGATGGGTTAGCAAAGCATTTCTATCTAATATAACTAAACCATCTTCTGAAAGTAAAACACCTACTGTAGATAATACTTTAAAAGTATCGAATCTTAAGAATACATTAGGTCAGGTTTCTACTAAGAATAAAGGAACGTATACAACTGTTTATGATAAAAATGTGAAAGCTAACGCAACTATTGGTGGAAAAACGTACAACATAACTAAGAAAGCTACGTTGAACAATAAAGATTATTACTTAATTTCTGATTATAATGGTAATACTTCACGTGGTTGGGTACCTGTTTCAGAAATTTCTGTTAAAACTACAACACCTAACAAAACTAATGCCACTTATTACGATATTAATGGAAATGCAAATATTTACGACACACCTTGGGGAACAGCTAAACAAGTTAAAGCTACAGTACCTTCAAGTGGTAAACAGTTAAAATCAATTGATAACCTTAAAGTTGGTAACGAAACGTACTTACACGGTGTAATCAACAATGTTTGGGGTTGGATTAAATCAACTGATGTTAAACAAACACCTAAAGTAAATGCTAAATTTGCTGTAAACACTAAAGCTACTAAACCATCTACTGCATCAACTCAAACTGTGTCAAAAGTAGCTCAAGTTAATGCGAACAACAGCGGTGCACGTGCAACTGTTTATGATAAAACAGGTAAAAATGCAACTAAGTATGCTAATCGTACTTTCAACGTTTCTAAAGAAAAAACAATTGATGGTAATACTTATGTGTTACTTCAAAATACTACGACAAATACACCTTTAGGTTGGTTCAATGTCAAAGACTTGAAAGTTCAAAACTCTAGTTCTGAACAAAAAACATCAGGTACTTATAAAATTAACAACAAAAATAATGGTCTATACTCAATTGCGTGGGGTACAAACCAACAACGTTTAGATAATAAAGATTTAGCTAATAAATCAATTAAAGTATCTAAATCAGTTGTTATTGGAAACACAACTTATCTATACGGTACTGTTAACGGTAAAACTGGTTGGATTGCTAAGAATGACTTAACTTCATCAAATACTTCATCAGATAATGGTGAAAAATATCAATATGAATTTATTATCAACACAACTAATGGTTATTACTATGATGACCCTAGTACAGCTAAAGCAACTTCATTAAAAGCTTTTAATGAACAAATTTTCCAAGTAACAATTCGTAAAGTCGTTAATGGTAAAACTTGGTATTATGGTAAATTAAGTAATGGCAAATATGTATGGATTAAAGATACTGATTTGAAAAAAGAATTAGTTAAATATTCAAAATCATATAGAACATTAAATCAAGCTGTATCACTTCAACAAAATGCGTACGGGGCTCCACCACAAGTTCAAAGAAATGGTTATGGTTGGTCAAACGCAACTTATAGTGAAATTAAAAACGCTATGAACACAGAAAAATTAGCTAAAGATGATACGCTTAAATACCAATTCTTACGCTTAGATCGCCCGCAAAATCTTTCTGTAGCAAGTTTGAATCAATTACTTAAAGGTAAAGGTGTTCTTGAAAATCAAGGTCAAGCATTCAGTCAAGCTGCTGCTACTTCAGGTATCAATGAAATTTACTTAATTGCACATGCATTAATTGAAACTGGTAATGGTCAATCTCAATTAGCTAAAGGTGCAAACATCGTAAATAACTATGTTACTACTAATAGTGCTACAAAATATCATAATGTATTTGGTATAGCCGCTTTTGATGCTAATCCACTATATAAAGGTATTAATTATGCTAAGCAAGCTGGTTGGAATTCAGTATCTAAAGCGATTATTGGTGGTGCTAAATTTATAGGTAAAGACTATATTAAAGCAGGCCAAAATACGCTATATAAAATGCGTTGGAATCCAGACCACCCTGCTACACACCAATATGCAACTGATATTAATTGGGCTAATTCTAACGCTCAATATTTAAAACAACTTTATAATGAAATTAAAGCTGTTGGTAAATATTTTGATATCTCAAGCTATAGCAAATAAATAACTATATTTACTAATAAAATGAATGAGACATAAAATTCTCATTTGAATAACCAAGATTCTAGGACATTAAGTTCTTGGACAAATTAAAAAGACAATTTCTATTGATACACTATAGAAATTGTCTTTTTATAATTATTTTATTATATATATGTTGCTAGTTCGTACAATTTTAAATATTCAATTAAAAATTATATTCTTGTGCCCATTTAACTGTACTAAAAAAGCCCTATCGCTATAATGATCATTTGGCTAAATTCATTAAGACAATAGGACTCATTTATTTAAATATATATGTGACGACTATTTAGCTTATCTAATAGTTGATTTAAACTTTGTATTTCTTCCTTACTTAGACACTGACAACGCGCTTCTATTAACTCACATCTTGCCGTATTGATTTGTTGAATCAAATTACGAGCTTCTTCTGTTAGGCATAAGTCTTTGCAACGTAAATCTTCATGAGACTGTTGACTAGTTATATATCCTTTTTGCACTAATTTCTTAATCCATCTAGATACAATGGATTGCTCTCTACTAATCTTCATCGTTAAATCATATTGCGACAATCGATCATAACTATATAAAATTCTCAATAGTTCTAATTGATCATTTGTAATATCTGTACGCTGTCCAAAACGTCTATTAACCAAATTAAGGTCATTATTAGTTAGTGTAATAAGTTTTTCTAGTTGATTATACATTGTTGTTCTACTCCACATTTATAATTGATAATACTATTATACTATGATTTTTTTATATGTCATGTACTTTCAATATTTTGTCACAATACAATTCTAAATAATTCAATTTTAATTTCATTAAGTTTTAAAGCATCTCGCTGAATATATATTTAAACTATGAATCATTGATATATTCCATTGCTATTTATAGTTTGGATTGTCCTTATTAAGGTAATAATTACCTGCATTTAAATAACTTGCAAATGCAGACCAAAGTACATATGGAATCTGTAATAATCCAGTCACTCGATGTATTTTAAACATTGATACTGCATTAGCAACTACTGAGATAAACAACATGATACTTTCAATTAATGCAATACCTCTTACTTTCTTTTTAAAATAAAGTATCGACCACAAATAGTTTAAAGTTAACTGCGTATAATGTGTCACTTTAATTCGAGTTGTCTTTTTTTATTTTTAGTAGTGATTAAATAAGAAACGCCCATTAATAAATATAATATTGGCCATACAATCGGAAATGTTTTTGTAGGTGGAGAAAATGGTGGTTTTCTAAAATTTTGTAGTCCTGTTGTGATTCCTTTGCTATGATTCGACCGATGATACTCCCACCTACCATTGGATGTATCAGCTTAATGATGTCTTTTAACGTGTTAATATTAATCCACTCCTTTAATGTGATAACTTGCTCTTCCTATTATGCAAATACTATTCATATTTAAATCTATTTTTTTAAAATCAAATAGAATTTACATACAAATAATAGTTATTACCCAACATTTCATCCTAAATTGTTGCATTTCAATGTTAATATATACTAAATTAAATACAGTTATTAATTAAAAAAGGAGACAATCGTATGTCGATGGATACAAAAAGAGATTACTTTTTCGATAACGCGCGCGCCATCCTTATCTTTTTAGTCGTATTCGGTCATATGATTCAACCTTATACTTCTGAAAGTAAATACTTATCTGCATTATATTTGTTAATTTATAGTTTCCATATGCCATCGTTTTTATTTATCTCTGGATACTTTGCGAAACATTTAGATAAACCACATTACCTAGAGAATGTAGCTAAAAAGTTAATTGCACCTTACGCTATATTTTATGCATTCTTTTCTATCTATTATTTTGTAACTGGTAAAAGTGATGCAATTCAAATGGACCCTTTTAATCCTGTATTTGCTTTGTGGTTCTTACTTACATTATTTTGTTTCCATGTCATCCTTGTCATAGTACGTCGCTATAAAGCATATTATGTATTACCTGTCGCTTTGATTATTTCAATACTTGCAGGTTTTTCTGATGATATCAATGGTTATATGAGTATTTCAAGAACAATCGTATTTTTCCCGATTTTTTATGTTGGTTATTTAACAACGCGAGCTCATACTCAATTATTGAGAAATAAAAAATTAAGGCTAATTTCAATCATTGTACTTATTATATTTTTCATCGTCTACTATATACACCCAATCAATTCAGATTGGCTTTTAGGTAGTAGTCCCTATACTTCACTTGAAAATAATAATGAAAATGTGTACAGCCCATTGAAAAGACTATTGCTATACTTCGTTATCTTTGTAGCTATGTTCTCATTCCTCAATTTAATGAGTAATCATAAACGTGTTTATACTTATATAGGAAATCGCACAATGTACGTCTATTTATTACATGGTTTAGTTATAGGTATAGTTAGAGGATTGGAAATATATCCTTTTAAAGATCATATATCAGTATTCACTTACGGTTATTTAATTCTCATTTCAGTATTAATTGTATATTTACTATCGACGAACCTTGTTTGTAAATGGACGAATCCTTTGATTAATTTAAAGAAACCTTCTTCTTTTAGAGGATAATGAAAAGTTAAATACAAAAGGACTTACCAAATTATGGTGACTAAAAAATATGTTATTATAAGATTATTCTAAAATTTTGTAGTAACATTTAAAGTTACTATAATTTGGTTTTTTGAGGTGTAAAAAATGAAACTATCTTTAAATACGAATTCCAAATTTTTAAGAGCACCAAGTATACGTCAGTTCTCTAATCGTATGAAGCACATTGATGATTGTGTGAATTTAACGATTGGTCAACCCGACTTTCCTATGCCAGATATGGTAAAAGAGGCATACATCAATGCGATTAAAGAAGATAAAACTAGTTACTCACACAATAAGGGATTGCCGGAAACTCGACAGGCAATAAGTAATTATTTCAAAAATAAGTACGGTTTTTATTATAGTGAAGAGGAAATCATTATTACGAATGGTGCGAGTGAAGCACTTGACACGTCATTGCGAAGTATTATCGAACCTGGAGATGAGATATTAATTCCAGGACCTATTTATGCAGGCTACATTCCTTTAGTTGAAACATTAGGTGGTAAGCCTATTTATATAGATACTACAAATACAGAATTTAAAATCACTCCAGAATTAATTGCGCAACATTACACTGATAAAACAAAAGCAATTTTGCTTAATTATCCTACGAATCCAACTGGTGTGATATTAGAACGTGATGAAGTAAAAGACATTGTAAATTATTTGAAACAAAAAGAAATTTTTATTATTAGCGATGAAATTTATGCAGAAAATACTTTCAAAGGTAATCATGTCTCATTTGCAGAATTTGAGAAAATTCGTGATCAACTATTACTTATTGGTGGGTTAAGTAAGTCTCACTCCGCTACCGGTATTCGTATAGGCTTCTTACTAGGTCCTGAGTACCTAATTGAAAAGTTAACATTTATGCATGCATATAATTGTATATGTGCAAATGTACCGTCACAAATCGCATGTATTGCTGCACTTAATGAAGGATTAGATGCGCCTCAATATATGAACCGAGCTTATATAGAGCGTCGTAACTATTTAGTAAGTAAATTAAAAGAATTGGGTTTCGAATTGGATGCTCAACCAGAAGGCGCTTTTTATATATTCCCAAGTATTCGTAACTATACTTCTGATGATTTCGATTTCTGCGTCAAAGTGCTTGAAGAAGCACACGTAGCAATGGTTCCCGGATCATCATTCACCGATATGGGTAAAGGTTATATTCGTATCTCTTATGCATATGACATGGATGTTTTAAAAGAGGGTATGCGTCGATTAGAAAGATTCTTAAAAGCAAATTACAGTATATAACTTTAATTAAAAAAGGACACTTAAAATAGTGGTTAACTGTCAATCAGTTTATCACTATATAAGTGTCCTAAAATTATACTTTTTTATATTACCGTTACTGATTTATGGGAATTTAGGAAATTGATCAAAGTCTGGATCACGTTTTTCTTTAAACGCGTCACGACCTTCTTTAGCTTCATCAGTAGTGTAGTAAAGTAATGTAGCATCTCCAGCCATTTGTTGTAATCCAGCCAAGCCATCAGTATCCGCATTCATAGCAGCTTTTAAGAAACGTAAAGCTGTTGGAGAGTGTTTCATAATTTCTTTACACCATTGAACTGTTTCATCTTCGATTTGATCTAATGGTACCACTGTATTAACTAAGCCCATGTCTAAAGCTTCTTGTGCATTATATTGACGACATAAGTACCAAATTTCACGTGCTTTTTTATGACCAACGATTCTTGCTAAGTAACCAGAACCATAACCAGCATCGAATGAACCTACTTTAGGACCTGTTTGTCCGAAAATAGCATTATCAGCAGCGATTGTTAGGTCACATACTACGTTTAATACGTTACCACCACCGATGGCATAACCTCTAACCATTGCGATAACTGGTTTAGGAATGACACGGATTAAACGTTGTAAATCTAATACATTTAAACGTGGGATTTGGTCTTCGCCTACATAGCCACCATGTCCACGTTTCTTTTGGTCACCGCCAGAACAAAATGCTTTGTCACCTTCACCCGTTAAGATGATTACAGAAATGTTTTGATCATCACGTGCACGACTAAATGCATCAATCATCTCAGCTACTGTTTTAGGTGTAAATGCATTTCTTACCTCAGGTCTATTAATCGTTACTTTAGCAATTCCTTCGTAGAATTCATATTTTATTTCATCATATTCTCTAAGTGTTTCCCACTGTCTAGTCATTTTGCTCCTCCTTTAAAAAACCTAATACTATTGTATCAAATTCCGCTTTATCTTCCACATGAATTGTATGACCTACATTTGAAAAAGTATGGATTTGACTGTATTTCATATCCTTATTCATAGCTTGTCCAGTTTTCACAAATTTTTGGTCTAATTCACCAGTTAAAATAAAGCAAGGTATTTGAATATTACCAATTTGTTCCCATAAATTAGGCATTTGACCAGTGCCATAATCACGCAAAGCTTTTGCTAATTTATGTGGATCTTGGGATAATCGCATTTCTCTTATAGCCGACTTTTTATCTTTATCTAGTTCATATTGCGTATAAAATAATGGTAATTTTTCCCAATCATTAACGAATACCTCTAACCCAGCAATATCTAATACTTTTGCTCTTGCTGCATCTATTTGTTGACGCTCATGTCGATTATTTTCATCTTTAATTCCTGGAGAACTACTTTCAATTATCAATTTTGACAAAGAGCATTTCCCGTACAACGCATAATACAATGCCACTCTGCCACCCATTGAATATCCGAGTAAAGTAATATCATAAGATTTGTATATATCTAATAACTCATCTAATTGTGTCGTAATGTATGGAAAGTCCCAAGTTACATCAATTGGTGATTGATCTTGTCCATGCCCTGGTAAATCGATTGTAAGAACATTAGCCTCTTGTGAAAAATATTGAACATCATCATTAAACGTACGACTATCACTAATAAAGCCATGTAAAAGTACTAATAACTGATTTGAATTATTTTGTGATTGATAGAAGTTATAGTGTAACATTTAGAATACCACTCAATTTCTTATATAGAATTTGATGTTGTGACATATTGTCATCTCGATTTGTTACCATTTCGTAAATATGTGAATTCATATGTGATAGCTTTTCTTGAGTGAAATCTGCCACATTATTAAATCGTTTGAATGTAAAATCATAAAGCAAGGCTGTATACTCAAAATTCAATCCAGTCGGCGTTCCAAACAAACGTTCAAAATATGCTTCAGCAGATGCTTTTTGTGGAAGATATGAGAATATACCGCCACCATCATTATTAAGTAAAACAATATTTAAATTAATATTATTAATTTTAGCCATTAAAAGACCATTCATGTCATGGTAGAATGCTAAATCGCCGATTATCAAAGTGATTTTCTTGTGTACAGCCATTCCAATAGCAGTTGATACAACTCCATCGATACCATTTGCACCGCGATTAGCATATACTTCAACTTCACTATTATAAAGTAGATTATCGACATCACGAACTGGCATACTGTTACTTACAAAAATAGCATCGTCTTTAGTTAATTTATCAATTAATATTTTTACAAATGCCGCTTCATCTGTTGCATTTGTCATATGTTTATCGATTGTATTTCTAGCCTGTGATTCAAGTGTTCGCCACATGTCTATCCAGTCTTTTCGATCGACAGCTGTTTCTTCGATAAGATTTCTAAAGAAATCATTTGCAGATATTTCATATGAAATACTCGGTGGCGTTGGAAATACATCTATCTTGTCATTATTCTGCACTAAAATTTGATATGCATTTGTGCGCTTAAGCCATTGATTTAATTTTTTTGAGATAACAGGTTTACCAACTCTTATTACGAAATCAACATCTAAGTCGAGACCTGCACGATAGTATAAATCATATGTCGTAATCACATTTGGATGATTATACTTACGTAATTGACTTAATGGATCTGCAAGTATAGGTATGTCATGCACGGTCGCATAAGTAAGTATTTGATCGATAGCTTGATGTTGCATATCACCAACTATTATTAACCCTTTTTTCTCTTTTAATATATGTCTGATGTCTTGAACATTAATATTTTTTTGATAATGCGGCAGCTTTTTAGAATAAGATGTTAGCCACTCTTGTCTTTCTAAGTTAGGTGTTAATGGTTCTCTAAATGGTAAATTAAAATGAATAGGACCTCTATGTGGACCATATAGATACTGACTTGCAATTTGCATTTGATAATAAATTGCGTCTAGCACGTAATCAGTACCATCTGCTACAGGCATATCAAATTGAAAATTAACATAATTTGCGAACATATTAACTTGATTAATTGCTTGTGGTGCCCCCACACTTCTTAATTCATGTGGACGATCACTTGTTAATACAATTAAAGGTATACGACTGATTTGGCTCTCTGCAATTGCTGGTGTATAATTTGCCGCCGCAGTGCCAGAGGTACATAAAATAGCTACAGGGCGTTCGCTACCTTTTATTAAGCCTAAAGCAAAAAACGCTGCACTACGTTCATCAGGATGTATCCATGTCTTAATATTAGGATGTGCTTCAAAAGCAATGGCCAATGGCGTTGATCTTGAGCCGGGACTAATTACAACTTCACGTACGCCATAGGCATATAACTCCGAAGCAAATGTATATACTTGTTTTGTTAGTGCGTCATTATGATTCATTCTTATCCACTACTCCTAAAGCATTCATCATCGGTGAAAATTTAACTGCAGTTTCAGCTAACTCACTATCAGGGTCAGAATCTTTTACGATACCACACCCTGCAAATAACGTGGTTTGATTTTGTTTTATTAACATTGAGCGTATTGCTACAATAAATTCACAATCATCATTCATGTCGATATAACCAACTGGTGCGCCATATAAGCCTCGTGTTCCAAATTCATTTTCTTCAATAAATTTAAGTGCTTCATTTTTAGGGTAGCCACCTAAAGCTGGTGTAGGATGCATTTCATCAATTAATCCTATAAAGGAATTGTTTTTTAACTGACCTTGAATTTGAGTATATAAATGATATAGATGGTCGTTTTTTAAAATATTAGGTGAATGATTATATTCAATATTATCAACATAAGGCGTTATGTCATCTAGAATACTTTTAACTACAAAATCATGTTCACCTAAATTCTTTTTATCTTTTAGAAATGCTTGTATATTTCTTTCATCTTCGTCTATGTCGTTAGATCGCTTAATTGTACCAGCTACAGCTTTTGTAGATAGAACACCGTCTTCTACTTTTAAAAGTTGTTCTGGCGTTTGTGAAAAGAATACAGATTGATTGGATTCTAAAATGAATAAATAGCTGTTTCTTTCACTTTGTAATGCTCGATTAAGCACATAAGGTATATTAATTGGTTTATCAAATTTAATCATACGACGTCTTGCAAGAACGATTTTTTTAGTTTCATCAAGCTGAGCAATCGCATCCCTAACGAGTTCTTTCCACTCATCAACATAGATATCTTCCATTCGTAAGATATTCCCCATTGTTTCAACAGGTTCAGCTTTAGCAATTTGAGTTTCTTCAAAGTAATTTACTACTTCTTTAAACTGTTCAATATCAAATTGGGCTCTTTCAACTGTATATGTCAGATAAGTAGTTTGTCCGATATTTGATATTAAAACTTGAGGTATCACAAAATGATTAATGCCAAATTCACGCCATTCATCATCAGATTTATGGCTAGAAAATTGAAATCCACCAATGACTTTCAAATGATGCTTTTCTATATCCGGGTGTACCAATTCAATATCTTTTTTAAATTTTTCCCACTCACGAAAGATCGATTGCTTATTATCAAAGTTATTTTTGAATCTTTGAACAGCATGATAGCCGAAAAATGAAGACGTATTATCATTTAAGCGAAAATAAAAGCGATCTCCTGCCTGAGATTCTGTTAAATTGAATAATTCATCAGGTGTAAGTTCTCTATCAATTTTCACTTCAACAGATACCCAGCTTTTGTTACTTTCATATATTGACTCAATAATGTCATCTTCCTTTATATTCGCAGCCATTCATTTCACTTCTTTCATTATCTATTTTTTCTCATTACAATATTGTATCATTTTTAACTATTTATGGTGGCATAATTGCTTAATCTTCTAGAGAAATATTTTACCTTGATTGACCTTTATTTACTATTCCTTTAAAATACATATGTTAAAAAAATACAATAAGAGGTAGATTAAATTATGGCAAATCAATATCAACAATATTCTACTGTTAGAAAATATTGGCATTTGATGCGACCTCATACTTTAACTGCTGCTGTTGTACCAGTTTTAGTTGGTACTTCAACTGCAAAACTTTTTTTATTAGGTAGTCAAGATAACATCAAATTCATGTTATTTATTGCAATGTTAATCGCTTGTTTACTTATCCAAGCTGCAACAAACATGTTTAATGAATACTATGACTTTAAAAAAGGTTTAGATGATCACACTTCCGTTGGTATCGGTGGTGCTATCGTAAGAAATGGTATGAGTCCAAAACTTGTCATGAATCTAGCAATTGCTTTTTATATCGTTGCTGCATTGCTTGGTATCTTTTTAGCAGCGAATAGTTCATTTTGGATCATTCCAGTAGGAATCGTCTGTATGGCAATTGGCTATTTATATACAGGTGGTCCAATGCCAATTTCTTGGACGCCTTTTGGTGAACTGTTTTCTGGTTTATTCATGGGTATGATTATTATTTTATTAGCGTTCTTCATACAAACTGGCAATATCAATAGCTTTGTGGTTTGGATTAGTATTCCAATAGTAATTACAATTGGTCTAATTAACATGGCTAATAATATACGCGACAGAGTCAAAGACCAAGCGAGTGGACGTAAAACTCTACCTATTTTATTAGGTAAACGCGCCTCAATTACATTTATGACAGTTATGTATATCATTGCATACGTTTTCGTTGTCTATACTGCATTATTTGTAGATGGTGGTTCACTATTTTATCTACTTGTCTTGTTATCATTCCCTATGCCAGTTAAAGCCATTCGTCGTTTCAAAAAGAATGATACACCTGCAAGTATGATGCCTGCTATGGCTGCAACTGGAAAAACAAACACAATTTTTGGTGTATTATACGCTTTAGGTATTTATATTAGTGCCCTATTAGGTGGCATTTAATATATCCTCAGATAAATTTAAAATATTTCATTGTAAGATGATACGGAGTGAGTCAATGAAACTAATTATAGTTTCTGTCTCCTCCGTTTTATTTTTTGCCTATGATGAATAGACCATATGTAAATATTGATGGCCATACAACTCTATATCCTCAGTCCATTTAAAACCTAAACGTTCGTATAATTTCTTAGCTCTTGGATTATCGTAGTCACAACTTAAGCTCCACTTTCTATCCGGGTATGTAGATATTAGATAATTAAATAATTTAGTTGCAATACCCTGTCCTCTATATTCCGAGAATGTTGCAACAGCCTCAATGTACCATTCATCATCTTTAGATTCTTTCAAAGGTAATGGCGTACCTATTGCTTTTATGTCCTCTTCCAACGGCAATTTATTCCATGCTGCTTCTAACTCTAATTCTTTATCACCCTTATATGCTATGATGCATCCTGCAACATGATTGTCTTGCTCATATACCCAAATGTTATTATAATTCGTTCTATAATTAATATTGACTATACTTTCTTCAATTGCATGAATAACACGTTCTTTAGTGATTTCTTGTACAATATCTAGTTCCATATCATGCCAAATGATATAACATAATTCCGCTATTTGCTTACTGTCGCTCGGACGTGCTTTTCTGATCAATTTACCATTCTCCTCTCCATAAATTTGTTAACTTTATTATATAAAATTTACAAATATTAATAAATTAATTGCAGCAAATTAAAACATTTTAATTGTAATTATAATCATTTTTTTCAATCACCTCAGTAATATTTGATTTAATTTTTGAAATGCTTAAAATATGAGATTAAGGAGGTAACATAGTTATGAGAGTTAATAAAACATTATATGTATTATGTTCTTTATTTTTGGGTGGTGTCGGCATTCATAAATTTTACGCAGACAAAGTGTGGCAAGGCGTGCTTCATTTAGTGTTCTTTTGGACTACTATTCCAACCATTATTTCAATTATCCATGGTATTATCATAATCTTTACAACTAAAGCTGATGAAAATGGCTATATATTTATACCAAATAACCGCCATCCAAAAATTTAATCAGTAATTTTAGAAATTATCTTTAATAATGTGTAGAACGGGTAAACTCAAATAAACATAAAAAAAGGAGTAAGCTAGTATGAATATTATCAAACGCGTACTTAGAATTGTTATAACAGGATATTTAGTAAAATGGATTCGTAATAAAATTGAGGGAAAATCAAACGGTGGTCAAAAATAAAATATAAAAAGGTCTATTCGCTAACTTTGATTTAAGTAGTGAATAGACCTTTTATAATGAGTTACAGGATCCTAATTTACTCATTGAGAAATGCCTCCAGATTTTTATATTCATTAGTAAAGTTAATAAAATCTTCCTGGTTCTTATTAATCAACGCATCATCAATCAATTTCATTAACTGTTTCTTTCGTCCTTGACGAAGCGCCTCTTCAATGACTAGCTCAACGCCTAAATCATTAACTGTCGTTACAAAATCTTCTAGTGTCGTATTTTTGACATTCGTTTTGTGATTCATTGTAATCACTGCCTTTCTTTTTTTGTATAAGGATAGTATACAAGCTTATATTTTTTAAATCAATAGAATATTCTGACTTTTCGCAAAAAATAAGTGTAATTTTATATGTAATGATTACCTTGACAACATATAAAAATTTTATATAATAAATTTATATTATTAATCGTTGAGTTTTTAGCGCTTAATAATGATATAAATTTAAGGAGGTTAAGAGATGACAAATATTTCTCAAAGCCAAAATACTGTATATATTATTCGAAAAGGAGATATGATAATCAAACCCGTCATTGATGATTATGAGCAAACAAAAGGATCTGAAATATGGAAATATGATTCTACAATAGTTTCAAGCCCATTCAAAACTCAAAAAATCGTCGAACGCTCATGTAAATTTTATGGTAATAGCTATATTAGTAAGAAATCCGAAACACAACGAATTGCCGGCATTACTAGTAAACCACCTATTTTATTGACTCCTCTCTTCCCCACTTATTTTTTCCCTACGCATTCAGACCGTTTAGAAGAAAACATGTGGATTAATATGCATTATGTACATGAAATTAAGCCTCTTAAAAATCGAAAATGTAAAATTATTTTTGCAAATCATCAAACATTAACACTTAATGTTTCCTACCACAGTATTTGGCACCAATACTCTAACTGCATTTTTTATTATTACATGGTCGATAAACAATCTCGTATGAAGTCAAACAATCCAGAAATGCCAATTGATTATGAAAAAACGACTTTAAATATTTTCGAAGCACTTTCACATTATTCACTATTACAAGATAAATAGTTTTACGTTTAATTTTAAATCATACGGGACTTTTATATTAATATAGTGTAAATGTTCCGTATATTTTTAAATATAATCCCTTGCAAATTTTAAGTTTATTGATATAATAATATTTGTGCTCATAGAGATACATTATATAAATACATATTATTCCGCAGTAGCTCAGTGGTAGAGCTATCGGCTGTTAACCGATCGGTCGTAGGTTCGAATCCTACCTGCGGAGCCATATGGAAACGTACTCAAGTTGGCTGAAGAGGCGCCCCTGCTAAGGGTGTAGGTCGCGAGAGCGGCGCGAGGGTTCGAATCCCTCCGTTTCCGTCATTTTAAACCCTCCATTTATTGGAGGGTTTTTTACATTTCTATTTTCCACTCATAAAATCTAATTTACTCCTTTTGCATTTTCAAATAAATTATCTATTAAATTATTAATTTACTCTTTAGCATTAATTTAATGTTAAAACTTACATTAATTTAAAATATTAAAACTTTAAAATTTAAAAATATTTCGTTCCATATGTCTAATTTATATAATATACTTATTTGTATAAAATATAAATTTTAAAGGAGAATGTTAAATAATGGCTGATCGACATTTTGAGAGCAATGAAGCGCAAAGACAATGGCAACAATTTCAAGATTACCAACAGCATAAGTCCAATAAGAAAAAAGGATGGTTATGGGGATGTGGTGGTTGTGGTGGTTGCCTAGTTTTATTAATCCTTATCATAATAGGAATATCAGCTTGTACTGCTTCTTTTAGTAATTCTAATAATAGTCTTAATTCTAATAATACTGAGCAACAAAGTTCAAATGATTCTGATGCTACTAGAGAACAAAAATCGGCTCTTAATAAAGCTAAGACATATTCTGATGTTATGCACATGTCTAAACAAGGTATTTATGATCAATTAACATCTGATGCAGGAGAAAAATTCCCAGAAGATGCTGCTCAATATGCAATTGATAATCTTAAAGTTGATTATAAGAAAAATGCTTTAGAAAAAGCTAAGGATTATGCAAATCAACAAGATATGTCTAATGATGCAATTTATGATCAACTCACTTCTAGCTACGGTGAAAAGTTCACGCAAGAAGAAGCGCAATATGCTATAGATCATTTAAATAAATAAAAATATAGCGGCTATAGGTTAAATCCTATATAGCCGCTTAGTTATATTAATAAGACATCAATTTTAAAATATCTTCTTTTTCAATAGCGCCGAAATAATGATAGAAATCAAACTCTTCCATTGCTTCTTTAATGTGATTGTAATCATGCAACACACCTACAAGTGCGTTCTCCAACTCTGTTACATCACCTTCACCAAAGAAATCTCCGAATATTCTAGCATGTTCAATTTTGCCTTTTTTAACATCAAATTTGACTTGTACAAATCCTTTTTCAAATTTTTCATCGCGTTCAAAATTATACTTAGGATTTCGACCGTAGTTCCATTCCCAGGTACGGTATTTCTCATTACTTAATGCTTCTATATTCTTCCAATCTTCGTCTGTTAACTTATATTCTTCAACTTCATGTTCACCAAAAATTGTTTTTAGAATGATTTGTTTAAAGTCATCAATTGAAATCGATTCTTCTAAAAATTCATCGATATTTGCTACACGCTTACGCACTGACTTAACACCTTTAGATTGAATTTTTTTAGGATTAACTTTCAATGCATTTTGTACTTCTCCCAAGTCACTATTTAACATTAATGTACCGTGACTAAACATTCTATCTTTAACTTTAACCATGGCATTCCCTGAAATTTTAGCTTGCCCTACTTGAATATCATTACGACCAGTCATTTCAGCATCTACACCCATTGATTGAAGTGCTTGTACAATTGGCTCTGTAAACTTTTTAAAATTATGGAAGCTATTACCGTCATCATCTGTAATAAAACTAAAATTTAGATTTCCTTGGTCATGATATACAGCGCCACCACCTGAAATACGGCGTACAACATGTATGTTATTTTCATCTACATATTGTTTATTAACCTCTTCTATAGTATTTTGATTTTTTCCGACAATGATAGACGGTCCATTTACATAAAATAGAAAGTAACTGTCATCCGAAGGTAAATGTTTTAACACGTACTCTTCCATGGCAAGGTTAATTGTAGGATCAATAATATTATTATTGCTTACAAATTTCATCTATATCTCTCCTTTGACTCTCTCGTATATGCCCTTAGTTTAGTTATGCCTTATATTTAGTTATTTTGCCAATTATTTACTCAAATTTGACATTATTTTCATAATTAAAATATTATTTGCCATTTTTAGCATATATTTGTTTATTATTATGCAAATTTTTAGTACAATATAGCCTAGTTATGAATTTAGGAGGACTCCGTATGACTGTTGCAGAAGTAGGAAATATCGTAGAATTTTATGACGGTTTAAGAGGCCGTGTTGAGAAAATTAATGACAATTCAGTTATTGTAGACTTAACAATTATGGATAACTTCAATGAATTAGACTTACCAGAAAAAACAGTTATTAATCATAGACGATATACTATCGTTGAATAAGAAGGTATACATTAAAATGAAAAATATATCGAAAGCTTTAATTTGGTTTATAGCAAGTTTCATTGTATTCCATTTGATTTTATTTGTTATGTGGGGAGAGCATCAAGAATACTGGTATCTATACACTGGTATTATGTTAATTGCAGGCATTAGTTATGTATTTTACCAAAGGGACATAGAATCTAAAAGACTTTTAACTTCTATCGGAGTTGGTATCGCTACAGGTATCGTCTTGGTTATAATACAATTAATTTTTTCATTACTTTCACCACAAATAACATATGCAGAACTTATTAAAGAATTATCAAGAACAGGTGTTTATTTCAAATGGCAAATGTTAGTGACGTTAATTTTTGTAATTCCTTGTCATGAGTTATACATGAGAACTGTTTTGCAAAAAGAACTGACTCAATTTAAATTGCCTACTTGGTTAATCATCTTGATTACTGCATTATGTTCTAGTTCTTTATTTATTTATTTAGATAAATGGTGGATAGTAGCATTTATTTTTGTAGCTCAATTAGTATTATCATTGAGTTATCAATATACGCGTCGCATCGTAACTACCTCTTTAGGACAAATTGTGGCAATTATACTATTATTAATATTTCATGGATAAAAAACTTTTCTTAGTTTTAACTAAGAAAAGTTTTTTTGAAGTAAGTTACAATTTAAATACGTTTACTTATATGAGTACTATTTTTAATACGTTACTGAAAAATTAGAGTCCAACTTTAAATAATAATTAGGTTGATTTAGCTTTTCAGCGATAAGTGAACTCATCGGTCGATCATATGTGGAATGAAGTATTGATTCATCTTCCAAGTATTGACGATAATTTCTATAACAATAATCTGTCATTGTAACTCTATACTTTTCATCTAACTCAATATTTTTTATATTAACTCTATCAAAACGAGGCGCTAACATATCTACCTCATAATCAAATCCTTGCCACAATGTACATAATGTTTCATCAATAATAGTCATACTTAATTGATCTTGCTCAAATTGAATATAAGAATAAGTATATTCAAGCATCTTTTTAATTTGATGGCCTCTAAGTGTTATATCTATTGCTTTATCAGGATGTGGATAAGCATTATAGACACCCTCATTAGTCACTATACCTTTTAATCCCTTTTCGCCATTTTTAGGCACGTTAATACAAGTAATATTATTCTCATAGGCTAAATGTAGACTATCATGTAATAATTGTATAAATGGGTGTGGACTACTTAGTAAGTCTTCCAAGCCATTAACTTGTAAATCGACTTTATTCTCTGAAACAATATCCTTTGACCAATGTTCTAAGGCTTTACGATCATAATACGTTGTCTCAAGTAATTCCTGATCTTCTGGATACTCACTTAAATTAATTACTGTAGATTCAATATCTTCTTTTTCGAACGAGTTCGTACGTTTTTTAAATTTAATTTTGACGTGTACTAACTCTTGAGCATCTTGTCCTGCTTGAACATACACTGTTTCAAAATCATTACCTATAATCGTTTGATGCTGGTGCGCTGTTATCATTAAATCGATCACACCTATTTCCTTCATTATTTTTTCCGCTTCATGAGAACCTTTTCTATGTCTTGTATTCGTTTGATTTATTTTATATAGTCCTCCATGATAGATTACAATTAAGAAGTCAGGATGTTCACTTTCATGTATATATCTAATCCAGCGTTTAGCAGATAATAGTGCTTTTTCAATACTAACCTCTTTCTCCATTTCAGCGAATTCGTTTTTCATTAATCCATCTGCAGTTAAACCTACAATTGCGATTCGAACATTATCGTATTCTTTAATTATATAAGGTGTTGAGAAGTATGGTTCCTTTGTTAATGCAAATTCTATATTCGCAGATAACCATTGAAACCTTGATAGTGATACTGCTTTAGTCAAAAATGATAATCCAAATTTAAAATCATCCGGACTTATACCACTAGCATCATACTGCATAGCATTCATTAATTTAATCATAGGATGACGTTTATAGGGTGCGACAATAGCATAATAATGCGCAGCCAATGAGCCAGCTACACTTCCCCCACTATCTAATAAAATGACTTTATCATTGTTTTCTCTAATATTTTTAACATAGGTACCAGCACGATATATATTTGATCCAAAATCTCCATTCATAAAATGACTATGCATATCGGATGTTGCCAAGATATCTATATTTATATGTTCATTTTTCTCCAATTTACACACCCCTTATTTAAAGCTAGTTTAACATTTATTAATCTGTAGTTGCTATTTATTTCTAATCAAAAAAGCATTCTCAGAATTAATAATTTCTGTGAATGCTAATCTATTTAACCAATTTGAACACGTTCTTTAGGATAATGGTATTTATCCGGTTCTTTACGTCCAGCTATCATAATAATAAATGAAATTAAACCAACACGACCTATAAACATTAATATCATTAGTATTACTTTAGTAAGTCCACTAATATTGTCTGTAACACCTAAAGATAGACCACATGTTCCAAAGGCTGACATGACTTCAAAGAATACTTGTAGAAATGTTAAATTTGTTTTTTCAGTAGCGAGAATAACAATCATACTTACGAATGTTAGAATTGACGCCATAGTAAATACGGCGAATGAACGTTGAATATCAACTACATGTATTTCTCTATTGAATACTTTTATAGCTGTTTTTTCAGCATTATTATTAAAATTAATTACAAAGAGAATTAGTATCGCAAATGTAGTTGTACGTATACCACCACCAACTGAACTTGGAGATGAACCAATAAACATGAGGATACTCATAATTACATTCGTTGCATCACTAAAGTTTGTTACATCAATGGTTTGTAATCCAGCACTACGTGTTGTTGCAGATTGAAATAATGAATAAAATAAGGATTGATGCCAACTTAATCCTTTAAAAGCATGGTGATGTTCTAATGCTAATATGGCTACAACACCAAAAACAAATAAAAATAGATATGTGCATGTAGTTATTTTGGTAAATAGTGAAAATCTAAAATGACTGACTCTATTCCTTACATATGCTCTGATTTCAAGTAATACAGGAAATCCTATTGATCCTAATACGATTAGAAACATGACAATCGTTTGAACAAAATAATCCTTAGCGTAAGGTATTAATGATTGCCCTGTGATATCTAGTCCACCGTTAGTTGTAGCAGAGACAGACACAAATAAACCTTGCATGAGTGCATTTTTTAAATCTGGATTATCTCTATAGAAATAAAAAGCTAATAACAATGCACCTATAAATTCTATTGTTAATATCGTTTTGATGATTTCTAATATCAGCTTAACGGTTCCACTCATTGTATCTTTATTATTATCTAACATAATTAATTGGCGTTCGCGGATACCTATATGTTTCCCTAACACAACCCATAATACTGTACCAATCGCCATGACGCCAATACCGCCTATATTAAGTATGATTAATATAATAATTTGGCCAAATGTTGAATATGTATCTACTATGTTAACGGGAGATAGTCCAGTAACACTAATTCCTGATACAGCAACGAATAGCGTATCGATTGGGCTAACATCAACACCATGTTTATGCACAAATGGGAGGTTTAATAATAAAAAAGCGACAACTATGGCTATCAAATAATATAAAACTATCCCCTGTTGAGGGCTAGATTTTTTAAATAACTTACTGAAAATAGACACTCATTTGTCACCTCAACATTATTTCAATTTTATTTTTATATCTTGAGATTTTCCTTCTCTATAAATTTCAGCCGACAATGTTTTTAAGTCTTGTCTATGATTAAAAATTATTTGTCTATACTGTAAATTATTTTGAATTGATTTACTATCTAATTCTACAACTACATCACCAATTTTTAAACCTGATTTTTTACCTAAACCATTTTCTTTTAACATTTCTACTACGATTCCGTTTTGAACATCTTCGGGCACTTTTAATAAATTTCTTTCATAAGGTAATAAATCTGAAACATTTTTAATTCCAATACCAGTATTAGGATATTGAATTTCACCATTTTTCTCTAATTCCTCAGCAATTTCTCGTGCATCATCAATTGGAATTGCAAAGCCCATGCCTTCAATATTAGGCATATTTATTTTTAACGATACTAACCCTACTAATTCTCCAACTCTATTGACGACAGCACCTCCTGAATTACCTGGGTTAACTGAAGCATCAATTTGAAATGTATTAACCAATTCATCATTCTTATTATCTTTATCGAAGTCGACAGGTACTGCCCTATTTAATCCAGAAACAATACCTTTCGTCACTGTATTTTTAAAATCATTTCCAAGTGGATTACCAACAACTAGGATGGATTCACCTAGCTTTAAATGTTTTGAATGACCTATTTTAATTGGCTGCACGTTTTTATTTTTTATCGTTGCTTTAAGCACTGCAATATCTGACCACATATCTCTCCCAACAACTGTAGCAGTAGCTGTTTTATCATCATCATATGTAATGTTTACTCTTTTATTACTTCCAACTATATGTGTATTGGTTAAAATAAAAAAAGTATCGTCTACAGCTTTGTAGACGACACCTGAACCAACTTCATTATTTGAGTTTGTATTTGTTTTATCAATTGTTTGTGTTGTTATGTTCTTAGGTGTGTCATTCTCAATTGGTACCACTGATTTAACAGCTGTTTCTGCATTCTTCATTGTTGTTGTGTATTTCGTATCATTGTTACTACTTTGTTCAATACTACTATTTTGATTAATCGTTGAGATAATTGCACTAATTAGTATAACAATTAATATGATTGCAACTACTATGACTATTTTAAGCCAATGCAATTTTAAAAAGTCTTTTACTTTGTCCATCGTATCATTGCTCTTAGGCTTATCTTCTGAGTGTTCATTTTCTTCTGACTTATTAGAATGAGCTAAATTTTGACTAGACGCACTCTTTATGTCTTGATTATCTTCAACTTCATTGCTTTTATCTTTAGTATGTGAATTTAATTCTTGGTTAGAAGTTTCATTAGAACTTGCTTTTTGTTCTTTTTGTTCAATTTTTCGACTTTCATTTATTTCTAAAACGTCTTTCGATGATGCTTTAGTCTCTTTTTGTTTTTTAGTTTGTTCACTTTTATCAAGATGATTAACTTCACTTTTATTAATATTAACTTGTTGTTTTCCTTTATTCTTTTCAACTCTACTATATTTGGGTTCTATTTCAGCATGTTTGGAAGGAGTAAAATTATTGTCTTCTTTCTCTTGTTTTTCCACTTCGTCAGTAGGTTTAGTTACCTTATCATTATTTTCTTTATGTTCATTTTTTAGTTGTTGCTCTTCAGGTAGTGTTAAATGATGCGTGTTAGTATCATTTAATTCTTGATCAGATTCATTATCAGATCGTAATTTAGCTAGATGTTGTTGCTGGTGAATTTCTTCTTGTGTTAATTTCTCAATTCTTGCTTTTCGCATGTTATCTTTAACACGTTCTTCATTAACTTTTGCTTGTTCTTGCTCTTTTTTGGCAAGTCTCTCACGTTGTTCTCTCTCACGTTCTAATCGTTCTTCGCGTTCTTCATTATGGAAATACTCATGTCGTTTTCGACGATACTGTTCACGTGGTATTACGTGTTTTTTATCATTATCCAAAGGTGTCCACTCCTATCGACTAACTCACAATCTATCATGCTAACGTTAAATTATGTTTTGTGGTTGTGGCTTTATTTAATTTATTCATTAACTAAAGTTTAATATCAATATCGCCAATTAGCAATGAATTGAAGGTTCAAAATTGAATTTTTCTTATCAAATCACTAAATTGCACAATTTATAATAATAAAGCCTTTTAAACTTGATGATACACATCAAATCTAAAAGGCTCGAATCAATTATTTAATACTATTTATTGGCTTTCTTCTTGTTGCTACGTACTGACGTTAACCAACCGATTACGACTAAAAGAATCATAACTGTCCAGAAGATAGCTTGCCATAATGTACTATGAGGGAAATGTTCAGGTAAAATACCTATATCTTCATGAGCAAGTACTATAACAACTAATTTAATACCTACCCAACCTACAATTGCGAAGGCAGCTCCTTCTAATCCAGGATATTTATTTAGTAAGTCAACAAACCATGTAGCGGCAAAACGCATTAGAATAACACCGATCATTCCGCCAATAAACATTACTGAGAATTGACCTAGGTCCATGCCACCAAAATGAATGCCAACTTCAGGTAATGTTACAGCAATTGCCATCGCTGCTAACATTGAGTCAATTGCAAAAGCTATATCTGCAAATTCAACTTTTAAAACAGTGCCCCAAAATTGCATAGGTCCGACTTTTTTCTCTACGCCAGACTCGTCAAAATGATGGTCGTCACCCTCAGGTTGATCTTCATGTTTTTTGTGGAAGAATTGCCAGAGATTTCTTATTGACATAAAAATTAAATACGCGGCACCAAGTGCTTGGATAAACCAGAAATTTGCGATAATACTAATTAAGAATAAGGCAAGAAAACGGAATACAAATGCACCTAGCAAACCATAAAATAACGCTTTTTTACGTTGTTCAGGTGGTAAATGTTTTACCATAACAGCCATTACAACCGCATTATCAGCTGCTAATAGCCCTTCTAAAAATACAAGAACGAGAATTACCCATAGGTAAGGTAAAATTAAACTCGGATCCATAGTGGACAGCTCCTTTTTGTTTTAATACAAATAAAGAGACCTATGCTAAATAATAGCAAAGGTCTCACTTAGCAAATAAATGCCCACTTTACCGGAAGATAATACTTCGTAATGACGATAAAACGCTAACCATCAAGTAGTTAATGGTCTTCAAGTTACTCCCCTCTGACAGATTGTCATAGGTATTCATTTGTTAAGTGTATTATACACTATACTTAATATAAATAAACAATTAACGTTTAACAAATTGTCTATTTAAAGAGATATTTTTAAATACCCATTATTTTCAATCATAATCTTATAAAAGACTATACAATTTAATTTCTGAGAATTTTTCTTCGAACCAGCGTGTTGCAAATTCATTTTCGAATAAAAAGACGAAATTATCATATCTATCTTTCACTAATATTGAACGAGACGTGTTCATTTTATCTTGAATATCATCTTCGTTTTCAATCCAACGCGCAATTTTTCTACCAACAGGTTCCATAACAACATCAACGTTATATTCGTTTTTTATTCGATGTTCAAACACTTCAAATTGTAATTGACCAACGGCACCTAAAATAATTTGATTAGTGTGAAGCGTTTTATAATATTGGATTGCTCCCTCTTGAACAAGCTGTTCAATTCCTTTATGGAAATGTTTTTGCTTCATTACGTTTTTAGCTGAAACTTTCATAAATATTTCCGGTGTGAATTGAGGTAAATCTTGGAAACTATATTTTTGCTTGCCACCAACTAAAGTATCTCCAATTTGATAATTACCTGTATCATATAAACCAATGATATCTCCAGCTACTGCATGGTTAACAGTTTCTTTATCGTCAGCCATAAATGATGTTGAACGCGTAATTTTTTGTTTTTTGCTCGTACGTTGTAATGTTACATCCATACCACGTTCGAATGCACCGCTAACAACACGCATAAATGCAATTCTATCACGATGTTTAGGGTCCATATTAGCTTGAATTTTGAAAATAAATCCAGAAAATTCATCATCAAATGGGCTTACTTCAATTTCTTCATTTGTCTGACGTGCATTAGGCATCGGTGCATGATCAACATATGCATTCAAGAAGTTTTGAACACCGAAGTTAGCTAATGCAGAACCAAAGAATACAGGTGTTAATTCACCATTTAATAGCGCATCATTATCAAACTCTTCACCCGCTTCTTCTACAAGCATAAATTCTTCGATAGCTTGAGCAAATGCACTGTCATTACGAATAGCATGCTCTTCTTGTAGTTCATAATCATCATCTAAGTGTAAAACATTTTCTTCATCTCTAAATGGCTCTATAGATTTAGACTCACGATCGATAATACCAAAGAAATTTTGACCCATACCAATTGGCCAGTTCATAGGGTAAGTATCAATGTTTAATGTTTCTTCAATCTCATCTAATAATTCAAATGGCTCTTTACCTACGCGGTCCAATTTATTAATGAATGTAAAAATTGGAATTCCTCTCATTTTACAAACTTTAAATAGCTTTAAAGTTTGAGGTTCAATACCTTTAGCACAGTCAATAACCATCACTGCACTATCTACTGCCATTAAAGTACGATAAGTATCTTCTGAGAAATCTTCGTGTCCTGGTGTATCTAATATATTAATTTTGTAATCATCATAGTCAAATTGCATCACTGAACTCGTTACTGAAATACCACGTTCTTGCTCCACTTTCATCCAGTCACTAGTTGCAAATTTACCTGTTTTTTTACCTTTAACTGTACCCGCTTCTCTAATTGCACCACTAAAATATAATAACTTCTCAGTCAGTGTCGTTTTACCAGCATCCGGGTGAGATATTATGGCAAACGTTTTTCTTGATTCAACTTCTTCTTTTAAACTCATCTATTAATCTCCTTTAAAATCATTCACAATCCAGTTTGTTAAATTCGAAGCAATTTTGTTTGCTTCATTTTCCTCGATAAAAGCAAATAATTGCATTACCAATTCTTCCTTAACCTCATTACTGTCCATATTCAAATCAAGTTCTATTGACCAAAATATATCTGGAATAGCCAACATGATTTGATTTTTATCTTCAATTATATAAAAGTAAACATTAACAATTTCGTCATTTATAGATAATTGTTTAATTTTCACTTGGGCCACCGCCAAATTTTTTGTATGCCGCTTCAAGTCCAATTAAATCATCTCTATGTGGCACTTTAATATGTCCAGGCATGATTTGATATGGTTCTCTTCCTTTAGAAGCTAATACTACTGTATCGCCCGGTACAGCTATATCAATGGCATGTTTGATCCCTTCAGCTCTGTCATCAAATTCAACATAACGATCATGAGTTGCGCCTTTTGCTAGTTCAGCAGTCAACATTTTTGGATCATCATTAGCAGGATTATCTGGCGTAAATATTACGTAATCTGCTCTACAAGCTACTGCGCCCATTTCAGGTGTTTTAGTTAAGTCACGTTCTCCAGCCATTCCAATTAAAAAGATTAATTTTTGTTTCACGAAGGGTTTTACTGCATCTATAAGTTTATTCATTCCGTCAGCAGTATGCGCATAGTCAATAATTAAATCAATTGGTAGCGAAGGATCTAGAACTTCCAAACGCCCTTCAACTGGCTCTAAATTCTCAACTACTCTGACGATATCTTCCATAGATATTCCTTTACTCCAGACGGCAATCATGGCAGCCATAATATTTGAAATATTAAATTTACCTACATATGGTGTTTTAACACTGTATGTACCTATAGGCGTATCGAAATCAAATTGAACACCTTGTAAAGATTCTTGAATATTTTTAGCCATAAATTGAGCGTCATGGTCTATTCCATATGTAAATATTTCATATGGTGTAACTGATGCTAAATATTTGGAGAAATCATCATCATTATTTAAAACAGCATATTTCTCTTTCGATAAGTCTTCTCCCAGTTGACTAAATAACAATGATTTAGCATGTCCATAGGCTTCCATTGTGCCATGAAAATCTAAATGGTCTTGAGTTAAATTTGAGAATATCGCAACATCAAATTCTACACCTCTTAATCGCCCTAGTGATAAACCGTGACTAGATACTTCCATAGTCATAGCTTCCGCATTTTCATCAACCGCTTGCTTAATCTTTTTAGTTAAAGACACTGTTTCTGGTGTTGTATTGGCACCTTTAGTTTTATGTTCATTTATTTGGAAACCATTTGTTCCTAAATATGCGCTTCCTTTACCTAAACCTCTATAAATAAGATGAATCATAGTAGCAATTGAAGTTTTGCCATTAGTGCCTGTTACACCTATTGTAGTTAATTGATGGCTAGGATAATCATATAAAATATGTGCTAACAGGCTAGCAACTCTTAATGTATCTGGTACGATAACCTGCGTCACGTCACCGTTAATGTCTTGTTGATGGTTAACCACAATGACTTTTGCACCTTGATCAACAACATTTTGACAAAATTTATGGCTATCAACTGTATAGCCTTTTGATGCGACGAATATACTCCCTTCACTAGCGGTACGTGAATCTGTAGTGATATCAGTAACATTTATATCTAAAGTACCTATTACTTGTTTAACTCGTATTTTTTCGAACAACTCATTCGCATTCAAAATGTATCGCTCCTTTTTTTACAATAATTTTATTATACACGTTTTGAAGTTGTTGATAAATTTATAATCATTAAAATATTGATTAGATTTAATACGAACTTGATATGTTTTACACCTCAAACTAAAGATTTCATTAATATAATTGAAGGAATTATTAATTAATAGTTAATTATTTTAAAATTTCCTATATATATCACTTTAATTCAATACTTTTAAATCTATTAATGCTAGGATAGTTATATAAAGATGATGTTAAATTCCTTAATATGCTATAATGCACTATAAATGAATTTTATACTTTCAATAAAGGGTATATATATTATGATAACTATGTACGTATGTTTATTGCTACTATAGTTAAATCAGAATGCGTTATTGCGTGTTTTAAATTTAAATTAATGGAGGGTGACTATTAATGGTTACTCAAAATAAAAAGATATTGATTATTACCGGCTCATTTGGAAATGGACATTTACAAGTGACACAAAGTGTTGTTAATCAACTCAATGAAATGAACTTGTCTCATCTATCAGTTATTGAGCATGATTTGTTTATGGAAGCACACCCAATCTTAACTTCTATTTGCAAAAAATGGTATATCAATAGCTTTAAGTATTTTAGAAATATGTATAAAAACTTTTATTATAGTCGCCCTGATGAATTAGATAAATGTTTTTATAAATATTATGGATTAAATAAATTAATCAATCTACTACTTAAAGAAAAACCAGACTTAATCTTATTGACATTCCCTACTCCAGTAATGTCAGTGCTAACAGAGCAATTTAACATAAATATTCCAATCGCAACTGTTATGACAGATTACCGTCTACAAAAAAACTGGATAACGCCTAACTCTCATAGATATTATGTAGCTACTGACGATACCAAACGTGATTTCGTAAATGTTGGTATCCCTGCTTCTGATATAAAAGTGACTGGAATACCTATTTCCGATAAATTTGAATCTGACATCGATAAAGTTGCTTGGTTGAAGAAACATAATTTAAATCCTGATAAACCAACTATTCTGATGTCTGCCGGGGCATTTGGTGTATCAAAAGGATTTGACTATATGATTGATAACATCCTTCAGAAAAGTCCACAATCACAAATCGTAATGGTTTGTGGTCGTAGCAAAGGGTTAAAACGTACTTTAGAAATACAATTTAAATCATATGACAATGTCCTTATTCTAGGATATACAAAACATATGAATGAATGGATGGCATCAAGTCAACTTATGATTACAAAACCAGGTGGCATAACGATTTCCGAAGGTTTAACACGTAGTTTACCAATGATCTTCTTGAATCCGGCTCCAGGTCAAGAGCTTGAAAATGCATTATATTTCCAAGATAAATCATATGGCAAAATCGCGAATACACCTGAAGAAGCTATAGATATTGTTTCTGATTTAACAAATCACGAGTACCGCTTACAAGCTATGACTAATAAAATGACTGAAGAAAAGGTTAACCATTCAACTTATAGACTATGTACCGATTTATTAAATATCTTAGACAGTTCATCACAACAACAAGAAATATATGGAAAGGTTCCTTTATATGCCAGATTCTTCGTTAAGTAATAAAGGAATTAGTAAGAACTTCAAGATAATGCTCGTTATTTTGTTCTTAATGGAGTTTGCACGGGGAATGTATGTATTAAGTTACGTTAATTATTTACCAACCGTTACCTCTATTGCTGTTGCAGTGACTTCAGCGGCATTATCAATTCACTTTATATCCGATGCGGCAACGAATTTTGTCATCGGATTTCTTTTGAAAAAATTTGGTACTAAGCTAGTATTAACCTTAGGTTTTTTATTAGCTTTTATTAGTTTATTCTTAGTCATTTGGTTCCCAACTAATCCAATAGTTATCATTTTGAGTGCTATCATGTTGGGTATTGCTGTTAGTCCTATATGGGTTATCATGTTATCTAATGTAGAGGAAGCACAACGTGGTAAACAAATGGGCTATGTTTACTTTGCTTGGTTATTAGGATTACTCGTAGGATGGGCATTTATGAATGTTCTAGTTAAATTACATCCTACTCGATTTGCATTTATGATGTCACTTGTTGTAGTCATTGCATGGGTATTGTATTATTTTGTTGATATTAAATTAACAAATTACAATACTAAACCTGTTAGTGAACAATTAGGACAAATCGTTAATGTTATGAAACGTCACTTAGTGTTATTCCCTGGTATTTTATTACAAGGTGCTTCTATTTCAGCATTGCTACCTATACTACCTACATATGCTACAAAGGTAGTAGGCGTAAGTACTATTGAGTACACCATTGCCATCGCTATAGGTGGCGCCGGTTGTGCCTTTGCAATGTTATTTTTATCTAAGATTATTGATAAAAATAGTAACGGCTTTATGTATGCAGTTATTTTTACAGGTTTTATACTATTCACAGCGTTTATCTTTGGTTTATCTTTAGTAACAAATATCCTTATCGTTTGGATTGTAGCGATATTTATAGGTTTAATGTATGGGATATTATTGCCTGCATGGAATACATTTATGGCAGGGCAAATTGAACCCGCTGAACAAGAAGAAACTTGGGGCGTATTTAATAGTGTTCAAGGATTTGGTTCTATGATAGGTCCTTTATTTGGAGGCTTAATCGCTCAGTTTTCTAATGGTTTAAATAATACATTTTATTTTTCTGCAACAATCTTTTTAGTATTAGCGATATTCTACGGTGTTTATTTTGTAAAGTATCAAGGCAAAGCAAATCGTTTCTAATAAAAAGTAGATAAAATACTAAAAATCTAGTTAATGTACATCATACATTGTACATTAGCTAGATTTTTATTTTACATATTATTTAATTTTACGCTAACTTGAAAGAATCAATCACTTTCCATTTATCCTCTTCTTCGTCATAGCGTAATAATGATAGTTCTTCAATTTTTTCTTTAAGGTCTACCCCTACTAATTCTACTTGACCAAATATATCCTCGAATTCTTGGCTTGTTAAACCTTGAGCAATCGTAAAGTGTGGCACGAATGGATGCTCAGCTTCACCATGAAAATCTTCAGTATTAAATAAATTGAAAAGTTGTTCTAATTCATCAGTTTTAGCAACTTTAAAATAAATTACATTGTTAGTTGGTTTAAAGCTTGAAGCTTTTGTAGCATGAACATCTACAGATCCAAAACCTTCTAATCTTTTTTTAACTACTTCTTTTACTGAATCTAATTCATCATCATTGATTTCAAAGTGTGATTTGATCGTAATATGAGGCATGATACGTGCATACTCAGTATCATAACGTTTACGATAACCATTCACTTCATCTTGAAATGATTTTGACGGAATTAATGCTAATCCTATATTCATTGAAATTCCTCCTTTGTTTAACATATTACTATTATAGCAAAATTCTATATATTACGTTATTAGTTAGCAGAATTTTTTGAAAATGTTTACATTATCTAAACATTTTATTTCGTAGTATTGTACATTTAATTATCTCAATTAAATCTTAGCATTGATGATACAATTAAAAATACAAGTAATTAAACTTCATTTGACTCTTGTGTAATTACTTCATCGCTTAAATAATATTTAAGTATGTCTGATAATAGCGGTTTCCAAGATTTCCAGTTATGTCCACCCTCAAATTCTAAATAATGATATGTGAGCTCTTTGTCTTTAATGACTGTTGCTAAATCTCTATTTGGTGTTAAAAAGTTTGCACGTTCTCCAGTTGTTGGCAAAGCAAAATCTTCTTCTTCTAAACCAATAGCGTGCCAAATAGACAATTCACTATATTGTATACACTTATTAAATTTATCTATTACAGTTTCATCTGAATGCGGGCTAAGCATTGCTACTTGACTGAAAATAGTTGGGTAAGTCAATGCGGTTAAAAGTGCTATACTACCAGCAAGACTATCTCCTATTAAAATTCTGGCATTACCTACTTTATAAGTTGGAAACGTCTTATCAATAAATGGCAGCAATTCTTTACCAATAGCTTGTACGGTTTTATGACTTCTAGTACCCTGTGGATGAAATTCTTCTCTACGTTTATCAACATCTTCATAATGAAATCCAACTATAATGGCTCGTTGAATTTCATCTTCTCTTCTCAACCGTTCATATTCACGTTGAAATCTTCCAAATCTTAAAAAATCTAGCCCGTCAAAACATATAATGACTTGATACTTAAATAATTCAGAGTAATCTTCAGGCAAATATACTGATAATGTAACATCTCTTTCTAAGATATTACTATGTAATATATATTTATTAATTTTGCCTGATTTGAAATTCGACATAATATTGACGCCCCCTAAATAGAATATACTTATTGTATCAAGATAATGATGACTTTTAAATCTCTGATAAAAATCTAATGTTTCATACTCACGAAATTTGGTAATTTATACATAGTTATAACACTTTTTTCAAAATGTAGCTCTATATTTATTAATTACAATATTAAATATGAACTTCATTAATCTCAGTGTATCTCTCTAGAAGTCAAAATTTCCCTTTTTAACGCGTCTTAATTGATATATACTAATTAAATAATGATCAAATGAAAATAGGAGGACGTAAGCTTATGCTTAACAAAGTTTGGTTCCGAACAGGAATTGCCCTAGTTATCTTGTTCGTGCTAATTAAATTGTTTATGGAAGTACAAAGTGTTTTTGCACCTATTGTAACCATTATCGGTTCTGTATTTCTTCCATTTATGATTAGCGGATTTTTATTCTATATCTGCTTACCTTTCCAAAGTATTCTTGAAAAGTGGGGTTTCCCGCGTTGGGCAAGTATCACTACAATTTTTATTGGTTTAATTGCTATTATTGCTATCGTAGTCGCATTTATAGCACCAATTATTATCTCTAACGTGAATAGTTTAATCAAAGCAACACCATCACTGCAAAAAGAAGCTGAACAAATTGTTAACTTCTCACTTACGCAAATGGATAAACTTCCAAGCGATGTAACAGATAGAATTAATTCTGCTGTAAAATCAATTGGTGATAGTATGACTGGAATTTTGGCTAATTCATTTACATACTTAACGTCATTTATTTCAACTGTCTTCTTACTTATCATGGTACCGTTCTTCTTAATTTACATGTTAAAAGATCATGAAAAATTTATTCCTGCTCTTGCTAAATTTTTCAAGGGAGAACGTAAAGTATTTGTAGTCGACTTAATGAAAGATTTAAACTTCACATTAAAATCATACATTCAAGGACAAGTGACTGTAAGTGTTATTTTAGGTGTCATTTTATATATTGGTTATACCATTATTGGTTTACCATATACACCTTTATTAGTACTATTTGCTGGTGTAGCTAACCTAATACCTTTCTTAGGACCATGGTTATCATTTGCACCTGCAGCTGTGCTCGGTATCATAGATAGTCCTACTACATTTATTTGGGTTTGTGTTGTTACATTAATCGCTCAACAACTTGAGGGTAATGTGATTACACCAAATGTTATGGGTAAATCTTTAAGTATTCACCCACTTACAATAATTGTTGTTATTTTAGCCGCAGGAGATTTAGGTGGTTTCACACTTATTTTAATTGCCGTACCACTCTATGCAGTACTTAAGACTATTGCGAGCAATGTCTTTAAATATCGTCAACGCATTATTGATAAAGCTAATAGCGACGTTAAAGACTAGATTAATATAAATTTAAAAAACGTTTCAGGAGTGAACTTGAATTTACAATGCATTCAAGTTCACTTCTTTTTGTAAACAAAAAAACTTGGTGCTATACACACCAAGTAATTGAATTAATTTATTATTTTATTGCGTGGAAACCACTATCTACATGGATATTCTCACCAGTTACGCCACTTGAGAAATCACTCAATAAGTAAGCAGCTGTTTTACCTACTTCTTCTTGATCCACGTTTCGTCTTAATGGTGCACGTTCTTCAATTTCTTTAAGGATTGTGTTGAAACCACCAACACCTTTAGCACTTAATGTACGAATTGGACCAGCAGAAATAGCATTTACTCGAATGTTGTCCGGGCCTAAATCATAAGCTAAATATTTAACATTAGCTTCTAAACTTGCTTTAGCTACACCCATTACATTATAGTTTTGAACGGCAAATTCACCACCAAGGTATGTTGTTGCAACAATACTACCACCGTTTGGCATTATTTTCTTCGCTTCGTGCGCAACAATTGTTAATGAATATGAACTGATATCTTGCGCAAGTAAGAAACCTTCACGTGATGTTTCAGAGAAACGTCCACGTAAGTCTTCAATATTTGCAAATGCGATAGAGTGATAAACGCCATCAATATTGCCTACTTCTTCGCCAATTTTAGCGAAACCATTTACTACATCTTCATCTTTTTGAACATCGATTTGATATAATTTTGGATCTTCTTGGTTTAATTGTTCTAATAATTTTTCTAATTCTTTGCGGCTACGGTCTTTACGATATGTGAAAACAAGTTTAGCCCCTAATTGATCTAATACCTTTGCAACACCAAATCCGATACTACGTTTATTAGCAATACCCATAATTACGAAGGTTTTATTTTCAAGATTAATCATTCGAAATAACTCCTTAATCATCGTTTTTTATATCTTAATCTCACTGTACAAACAATGTAGACTAATCTAACGTTATCATTTTACCATTTTTGCTTCATAATGATAAAGCAATATTATTACCTGGTCATACATGAGAGCTTGGTCCATAAATAATATAATGATGCTATTTTTCAAATTCGCAGAAGCTGACTGAACTGAGAGAGCCAAAAAATTGCGTATTCTCAGTTATAGTCATCCTTTCGAGCGGTGCCCTAGCAAGAAAGATTTTTATAAAGAAATTCTACAAGATAAACAAGTTGGGGTGGGACCATGAATTTAAAAAGAATTCTGTCCCACCCCTGACGCCTGTTATTGATTTTTTCTAAATCAATAATAAAATTCTAGATCTGATTTTAATTCATCTACGTATTCTTTTGAACCCGTTACGATAAGTCTATCTTTGTATCTAAGTTGTGTATCACCATGAGGCACGATTGATTCATTATTACGAATAATTCGAACGAAGATAATATCTCCACCAAATGGGAAATTACGTAGTTGAATATTTTCATATTGATGATTTAACATTTCAATTTCATACAATGATGTTTCAACATTGCTTAAAATGTTTAACATATTTGGTGTTTCAATTAAGCCTTGTAGGAAGATTTTATTACTAATGAAATTACTGAATACTTCAATACCTTCACCTTTCATTTCTTCATCTTCGTTACTATTTTCAAGTCGACAAATTACGCGTTTAACATCATGTGCTTTGGCTAATTTTGCCACATCACGGTTAAGACTATCATCATTAGCAGAACAAACTACGATGTCTTGATTGAATAGCCCTAATCTTTCTAGGAGTTGTTCTTCATAATTCGCTATTTCTACAACAGTTATATGGTCAGATAAATTACGCTTATCTCCTAAATCTTTGCGATAATATAATGTCACATTATATAAGTGTGGTGACAAGTTTTGCACAATTGGAATCGTCAATTGATTCTTGCCAATTAATGCAATATCAATTTTACGATTAGCCTCATCCGGAATTGGAAACACTTTCTTGAAAATAATCGGTACAAACACACACGTGATGATTGCACTTAAAATCAAAATGCCTGACATTTCAGATGATATTGTATTTAATTGCTCTGCAATTTTAGCAGATGCTATAACTAATGATAATGTTGAAGTAAGTAAAAATGCTGATGCTATCGTTGTCTTATTATCAAACCAACGTCTAATAAAGAAAACTGGAATTAATTTTGAAATAATAAAAGCTAGAATGAGCACTGGAATAATTAATAATAATGATGGTTCTTTAATTAATGACGGAATATTTAAATCAACTCCAACCATAATAAAGAAGATTGGTATAAAGAACCCGTATCCAAATGAATCGAGTGTATGCGCTAATTCTTCATCTGGTTTCAGTAAGGATACAACCACACCAGCTAAGAATGCGCCTAGTATATATTCAGCACCTACACCCTCTGCAAGTGCAACTAATAGAATAATTAATGCAAAGATTGCTCTTATACCTATTTGTGTAGTACCACCAATTAAGCGATGTAAAAATTTCATACGCTTAAATACAACGCCTAGTATATAGAAAATAGCAGTAAATACAAGTAAAATTGCTGAAAGCCAAACTGAACCATTACCACTACCATTGATACCACCGTAAATAGTTAACAGTACCATCGTTACTAGGTCAGCCAATACGGCTACTAATAATATAAATTGACCGATAGTTGTACGCATTATATTCATTTCTTTTAAAGTAGGCACTACGACACCTAGTGATATCGTTGATATGATAATTATCATTAATAACACATCATTTACGAGTCCTAACCATTTGAACGCGTAAGCTAATATTACTGATATAATCATAATAAATGCGAATACGGTTAGCGCTAAATTAAGATGGCTTGGTACATCTTTTTCATGTTTGTTCGTACCTTGTCGATTTCTCTTATCTTTTTTAAAAGTGCTAAAGTCAATCTCTAAACCACTTAAAAACATTAAAAAGATAAAGCCCAACGTTGATAATATATTAAGCATACTATCTTTATGTACTAGATTTAAGAAAGACTGTCCAATAATAATACCCATGATGATTTCGGCTACAACCACTGGTAAAAAATTGATGTTCAGTCTATTTATAATAATTGGTGTAAAAAATGCTGCTAGAACTACAATGACTAGTGAAAAGAACTCCATTTTGTCCCCCTATGTTAAATATGACATGAATGTTGTTGCTAAACCAAAGTAAATTAACATACTTACAATATCATTAATTGTTGTAATAAATGGTCCGCTGGCTACGGCTGGATCAATATTCAGTTTATTCATAAATAACGGAATCATAGAACCAACTAACGTACCAACCGTCATTGCAATAGTAAGACTGCCTCCAACTATTAGTGCTAAAAATGGTTGTCTATATATAACAACGATGATAATAAATAAAACAGTGGCACAAACTAATCCTGAAAGCAAGCCACTTCCCGCTTCTCTCAATGCAACCTTAAATTTACTTTGTTCATCAATTTCCCCAGTAGAGATATTACGTACAGACACCGCAAGTGATTGTGTACCAGAATTTCCGGACATACCACTAATAATAGGTATAAATGCAGCTAATAATGCAACTTGTGATAATGTTGCCTCAAAACCACCTAATATAGTAGCGGTAATCATTCCTAAAAATGTAAGAATGATAAGCCACGGTAATCGTTTAGTAGCAGTCTTCACAACAGAATCATTTGTTGAGTCAATATCAGATACCCCAGCTAAACGAGAGTAGTCTTCACTTGCCTCTTCATCCATAACATCTAGAATATCATCAATTGTAATAATACCAAGTAAATGTTGTTGATAATCTATTACTGGCATTGCAATAAAGTCATAGTCTCTCATCTTTTGAGCTACATCTTCTTGGTCATCTGCTACATTAACGCTAATCACACGCCCACTCATTATATCCTCTATATATGCATCATTTTCAGCTACAATTAAATCTCTTAAAGATAATACTCCAACTAATTGTCCATCGGTATTAATGGCAAAAATAACATAAATCGTTTCGGCATCTGGTGCTTGTTCTTTTACTAACATTAATGCTTCTTT
Source organism: Staphylococcus sp. HMSC62B09 (assembly GCF_001839115.1). NCBI lineage: Bacteria > Bacillati > Bacillota > Bacilli > Caryophanales > Staphylococcaceae > Staphylococcus > Staphylococcus sp. HMSC62B09. Next base: position 232,252 of record NZ_KV840121.1, on the reverse strand, counting down.
AACTGGAGTATTGGCATCTAATGAGATATATTCCGTCGTCATGATACCGCCAGCTGTATCTTCTTCATAATGTAATAGATGCTTAATTTCATTAGCATCGTCACGGTTCATTAACGTTAGCAAACTAGCTACTTTCGGTTTCGAAAGTTCATTTAATATATCTACAGCATTATCCGAAGACATCTCTTCTAAAACTTTACTAGCATAATGTGCATTCATCGTATCAAAAAGGTCTTCATATGCTTCATCATCTATTTCTAATTGTTCAAAGAATTCCCCTACTTCTTGAGGTGATAAAAATTCAAATATCTTTTGTCTATTTTCATTCGTAGTGTCTTCAAAATATTCACTTTGTTCATATTCGTGCATTGCTAGAAATTCTTCTCTAAAACGATCAATATCGTCTTGTTTTAATAGATCATCTAACAAATTTTGGTTATACACTTCGTCAGTATTATAGTCATTATTTTCTGTTTCTAATGACAACATCAACACCTCCAAATCTTATTATAATTCTGCAAAAATGTTTTGTAGCCATTTATAATCTATTTCTATCTCAATTTCTCTATTATAAATTGGATGTATGAATGTCACTTTATAGCATTGTAAAGATTGCGTATGAATTTCAGGATGACTTCCTTCATATAAATCATCACCAACAAGAGGATGTCCTATATAATTAAAATGAACGCGTATTTGATGCGTTCTTCCAGTATGTAATTTAATTTCACATAAGCTCGCTTCAGGTTTGGCCATTACTGTTTCATATGAAGTCTTTGCGTATTTTCCTGAAGCATCAACTTTCCTAGTAATAATACTCTGGCTATCTCTAGCAATCGGTTCTTCTATAACACCATTCAATAGCATTTGACCATAACATACACACATATACCTTTTATCTATTGCACTCGTCGTCATTAAATGATGGATATGCCCATGCTTAGTAAATATTACAATCCCTCTAGTGTTACGGTCTAAACGTGTAACAATATGCGGTACGATCAATGTATCGATTAACTGACCAACATTTAAATAATAAAGTACACGTTCTATCAAACTATCGTGCGGATGTTCTCTTGACGGAGTGCTATTTAAATAGTTTGGTTTTGACACAATAATTAAATAATCATCTTCATACAATATTTCAATTGGATTACGTGATGGAATCAAATATGAGCTAGGTGTTTCATCAGGTAACGCAATAGTTAACTCATCACCTGGCATCATCATTTTTCTGACAGTTGCATGACTGTTATTAATAATTAAAGCGCCATTATGTTTAATGGCGCTAATTGTCTTTTTAGAATATTGATGACGCTGCAAAAAAGACTTAAGCATTTCATTATGCTGTATCACGTATTCAAATTTCATCGTCCATCTTCACTTTCAATGAATGAATCATGTACTCTTTTCCAAAATGGGAAAGGTCTAAATCTAGCAAAACGCACTTTCTCATTAGCCACTCTAAACTGAATACCATTGACATTTTTATGTTTTAAACTAACATGATCAATTGTTGTTAAAATGGTATCATGATTAACAGGTGTAATTAAACATGTATGATGCTTTGGCAAAACAAGTGGTGAACCCACTGTTCTAAATACTCTATTATTGATAGAGGCTATTTCTGCAATCTGCATAGCTTCAAGTGAGGGATGTATTAGTGCTCCACCTAATGCCTTATTATAAGCAGTTGAACCTGAAGGAGTTGATATACATAAACCGTCACCTCTAAAACGTTCAAATTGCTTACCACGAATGCCCACATCAACTACAAGTGTTGAACCATTTTCCGTTTTCATTGTTGCTTCATTTAAAGCTAAATAACGTGTTTCATAACCATTATCATTGTATCTGACAATAATTTCTAATAATGGATATTCAATGACTTGAAATTCAGAGTTATTAATTTCAATAATTAATTTCTCAACTTCATGAGGTAACCAATCAGCATAAAAACCTAAATGTCCTGTATGTACACCTACAAATGCCACTTGAGAAAGCATGTGGCTGTATTGATGAAAGGCTTGTAATAAAGTTCCATCTCCACCTACAGAAATAACAATTTCTGGATTAACGGAATCTTCTACCATGTGGAAATCTTTCATATGATTTATCATTTTATGCTTTAAAGCATTGGATTTTGAATCACCTTTAGACAAGATAGTATAACGCATCCCCACACCTCATTAGTCATGTTTTTTTGCACGTTTTTGAGAATAATATTTCTGTGCTTCTTGAATTTCATCTTTAATCTCAGACATCTCTTCATCTAGAAGATATGCCGCTTCAGCTGCACGCTCAAGACGATGCTGAATTTCCGCTGGATAATCCCCGTCATATTTATATCTTAATGTATGCTCAATTGTAGCCCAGAAATTCATTGCTAATGTTCGTATTTGTATTTCCGCTAAAATGGCTTTCTGACCGTTTAATGTTTCAATTGGATATTCAATAATCACATGATATGAACGATAACCACTTTGTTTTGTGTTATTGATGTAGTCACGTTCCTCAATCACTTTGAAATCTTGTCGTTGTCTAAGCATATTAACAACCACATCGATATCGTCCACAAATTGACACATCATTCTAAGACCAGCAATGTCGTACATCTCTTCACGTAGTCTATCAAATGGTATCCCCCTTTTATTCGCCTTATCAATAATACTCGTAATTGGTTTTACTCGACCAGTAACGAATTCAATGGGTGAAGCATCTTCTCCAACTTCATATTGCTTACGCAAACCTTTTAATTTTACCTTTAATTCATCAACGGCTTGTTTATATGGTGTTAAAAATTGATCCCATTGATTCATATTGTTTCACTCCGCTTCACTTTAGGTCAAAAGTTTCTTCAACAGCTGAAACAAACTCCTTACCATAGTTATTATTTCCTTCAACATTCTCAAGTATGTAATCTAATTCCTCTTGAAAATGTTCTAAAACCAAGTCATCGTTTACTATTAGTTTCTTGCCTCTATTCTCATGCAACATGGACCATGTTTCTTGAACGAAAATCAAGTAATCATATGATTGTCCGTCATCTAATAAGTAGGCAAATCCGTAATTATCACTATCAACAAGCATTTGTCCTACTTCTACTAATCCATCAGTTGGATCTTCTGAGTAGCAATAAATGCCATCATCTTTAATTTTAATTTCATTTACATAAATACGCATGCTTGTTCCTCCTTATTATTCTTTATTAGTTTAACATAATTTAACTGTATAACACACGTTTGAAATGCACTTCTTACTCGTCTATACACTATTGAACGAAACTCATTATGTTGTGACAAATCAATTTATAAACTATACTTATGTACTCAGATTTACTCTTTTATTCATATATAATTACTTTAAATATTTATATAACTCAGTCATAATGAACTAAAATAAATGGATTTAGAGGTGCAAATTATGGCGACAAATAATGAAATAGAATTCAAACAATTACTAAGTAAAGATGTGTACGATAAATTTAAATATACTTTTTTTGAACATAAAGAACCTTTTATTCAAATAAACTACTATATTGATACTCCTAACTTCATATTGCGAGATCATAAATCTGCATTACGAATCCGAGTTAAAAACGACACATATGAAATGACCTTAAAAGTGCCAGCCGACGTAGGTTTGATGGAATATAATCATATGGTCAAATATATACCTGAAACAGGTGATATAATATCCAATAACTCACTACCAGAAGATATACGAGAAATTGTCGAATCATATGGTATTAATGACAATGAATTAACTATATTAGGCGCATTAAGAACAGCTCGTTTAGAAACGAACTATAAAAATGAATTGTTAGTATTAGATCGAAGTGATTATTTCGACAAAGTTGATTATGAGTTAGAATTTGAAGTTACTGACTATAACAATGGTTTGAAAAAATTTCATAGTTTATTAGAAGAATTTAATCTTAAGCACACCGTACCTAACAATAAAGTTCAACGTTTCTTTGACTATAAGAATCAAATTGACAAGTAGCAGTACGTCGCTGTAAAAAGTCAAATTACTTTTAAATGTAAAAATTCATGTTATATTAGTAATATATTAACGGAAATTGGTGATATTATGTCTAAAACGCCATACGATATTATAGGTGAAACAGCACTTTATAATATGATTGATCATTTCTATGCTCTAGTTGAGAAAGATGACAGAATCAATCATTTGTTCCCTGGGGATTTTGCCGAAACGAGTAGAAAACAAAAGCAATTTCTCACTCAATTTCTAGGTGGACCGAACCTATATACTAAAGAACATGGGCATCCGATGTTAAAAAAAAGACATATGGAATTTAAAATTACAACTTATGAGAGAGATGCATGGTTAGAAAATATGCATACTGCAATAACCGAAGCACAGTTTCCAGCTGGTGTTGGAGACTATTTATATGAACGTTTACGTCTAACCGCAAACCACATGGTAAATTCCTAAATATAATTGAAGGTGAGTAAAACATGGCTGAAGAACTAAAAATTGTAGACAATAGAAGTCGTGAAGATGCTAATCTGTCACCTGTAAATAAAATTGAAATTTATTCATTTTTTGATCCATTTAATACAGATTGCTTTAAATTATCAGCGATTATTTCTAAATTAAGAATTGAATATAATCAATATATACGTATCAGACATATTCTAAACCCTTCATTGAAAGTACTTACTAAGTGCCAAGCACAAAGTACATCTGATTTTGATAATATCGCCTTAGCTTATAAAGCGGCTGAATTACAAGGTCGTTTAAGAGCGGAACGTTTCATCCATTTAATGCAAAATGAAATTATTCCTAAGAAGGATATTATTACGGAAGAAATGATTTGTGACTGCATCATTAATGCAGGTTTAGATTACAATGAATTCAAAGAAGATTTACAAAAAAGCAAATTAACTGAAAGTTTAAAAATAGATTTACACATTGCTCGAGAAATGGAAATTGAGCAAGCACCTTCACTCGTATTTTTCAGTGAAGATGTTCATGAGGAAGGCCTGAAAGTAGAAGGATTATATCCATATCACATTTACACATATATTATTAATGAATTAATGGGTACGCCAATTGAAAAAAATCTTCCACCTAAAATTGCGCATTATATTCAAAAGAAACAACTCGTTACTATGGAAGAACTATTGACCATATATGAGTGGCCTGAAAAGTTAATGACAAAAGAACTTAAGAAATTGGCGTTACAACAAAAAGTAGAAAAACTTCAATATCCTGAAGGAGATTTTTGGCAATCAAAAATGCCTAGAATATAGGGTAACTAACAATAGCCATTCAATGATGATTATATTCATGCATTGGATGGCTTATTTTTGTGTACCCATCAATTTAAGGTTGAACGACTCTGTTTCTATTATTGTTATATAAATCAATTGCAATGTATAGTAATGGCGTCGAAGTACAATGATAAAATTTATCTACAATGGGGAATTAATTGATAGTGGTAGTTATAAAAAAAAGAGCATAAAAAAACGCCGTGTCTGATTACACGACGCTAAACAAAGGGGATGGGAGAAATTTTTCACTTCAAACAAAGGGGTAGTTTGTTATGTGATTAATTTCATGTTCATAATATAACACGCTAATATAGGTATTTCAATATTAAAGATCCCTTATTTCAAAATTGTCACAAACTTGACATATTGTAAACGGATACAGTCATTCTAAGCTTTCATAAGTTTTTCAAAAGCATCTAATTTTTGTTCAAAGACCTCACAAGCTTGCTCAATAGGTTCTGGTGAAGTCATATCCACACCGGCATTTTTCAGAATCTCAATTGGATAATTAGAACTTCCTTTTTTCAAGAATTCATTAATATATCTTTCAACTGCAGGTTTACCCTCAGTTAAAATTTGATGACTTAAACTTTGTGCTGCACTATATCCGGTAGCATATTGATATACATAGTAATTCATATAGAAATGAGGAATTCTTGACCATTCTTTGCTAATATTGTCATCTGTTTCAACAACATCACCAAAGTATTGTTTATTCAATTTAGCATATTCATCATTCATACGTGTTGCAGTTAATGGTTCGCCTGCTTCTTCAATTTGATGAATTTTATGTTCGAATTCTGCGAACATAGTCTGACGGAATAAAGTCGCTCTGAATCTTTCAAGTTCCTGATTTAATAATAATAAACGACGTTCATCGTCTAAATGTTTATCCATATAATCACTTAGTAATGCTTCATTACAAGTTGATGCAACTTCAGCAACAAAGATTGAATAATCACTAGAATTAGATGGTTGATGTTTACGACTGAAATAACTATGTGCTGAATGACCAAATTCGTGAATTAGCGTATATAAATCAGATACAGTATCTGACCAATTTAATAAAATGAATGGGTTAGTTAAATGTGCACCAGATGAGTAACCGCCTGATCGTTTGCCTTTATTTTCATAAACGTCGACCCATCGATTATTCAAACCTTCTTTTACTACATCAAGGTACTCTTCACCCATAGGTTCTAACGCTTTTAACATCCATTCTTTTGCTTCTTCATAAGGTATTTCGAATTTAACGTCCTTAACCATTGGCGTATATAAATCGTACATTTTCAGCTCATCAACGTCTAATAATTCTTTTCTTAGTTTCGTGTATCTGTGCAATAACGGTAAATATTTATGCACAGTTTTTACTAAATTATCATAAACTTCTTCTGGTATATGATTATTACTTAACGCACGCTCACGAGCTGTTTTATAGTTATGTGTTCGAGCATTAAAGACATTCTTCTTAACTTCCCCTGCTAATGTTGAACCTAGAGTATTATTATAAGCACCGTAAGCTTTATATAAATTATTATATGCTGATTGACGTAACTCGCGATCATCAGATTCTAAATATTTGATAAAAGTTCCTTGTGTTAATGGATGTTTTTCACCATCTTTATCTACTGCATCTTCAAATTCTAAATCTGCATTACTAAACATACCGTACACATTACTTGGTGTAGATAGGGCATCTTGAGCCTCAGTAAGTAATTTCTCTTGCTCGGCATCTAAAATGTGTGGTCGTTTTTCATTGATAAGTTTTAAATCAAATTCATAACGTTTTAAGTTGTCGTTAGTTTCGATAAATGATTGAAGTTTATCTTCATCAATTTGAAGAATTTCTGGTACTAAGAAACTCCATGCTGAACTAATTTTAATTATAAGTTGATGTGCGCGTGACTCGAATCCTGTATATTTATCGTTTGAAGTATCTTGGTCTTGTTTTAAATGTGCATAGACATATACTTTCTCTAGTTTAGTACCAATTTCATCTTCTAATGCAAGCGCATCATATAATGTATCAGCACTATCTGCTAAGTGCCCTTTAAATTGCTCTTCTTTACCTAGATAACCTTCAACCTCTTTTAATGCTTCTTCAAAAGCTTCATCACTTTTAAAAATCGTTGTTAAATCCCACGTATCATTTGGATATTTACGTTCTTGCTCTTCTCTTGTTAATTGTTGACTCATATAGTAAACCTCCTATAATAACTAATGTTATAATTTTCTCATTATTCCCTATAAATTGCACGTTTTAACTATATTTAATGTAATGATTAATGAGTTCTGAGACAACACAATCCATAGAAATAGTGTTAAGGTACATCTGTCTAAATTTAAGAAAGGCTTTTAAACGCTGATGTACATCACACTCTTGTTCATTAAATAATTTTAATTGTAATTGCCACTGAACTGGATGATTCTCAATATAGAGTTGATAAGGGAATATGTAGCCGAAGTTATGATAAATAGCCTCATCTGTTAATCTTAACTGGTACATTGCGCTTAACGATGGTTCAAGGACAGAATTTTTCCTTCTACATTGATTCAAGTAATAATGTATTTCAGATTTAGTTAGCTTGAAAATGTGTTGATATGGCGTAGGCATTATACTAATCTGATTCACTAATTCATTGATTTTAATTACTGTTTGTTTTGCGATAAATTGTCTGCCACCAATATGCTGAATTTGACTATATAAAACAACACACTTGTTTTTTTGATTCCATACATATAAACACCTGTTAATTGGATGAATAAAATGTGCTTGAAATGAATTGAGATATAGCCTTCCCATATGATATCGACAATCTTGAATTAACCAAATGACTTCCATATTCAGCTGTTTAAATCCCTTTGTTCGTTCTATGATCTCTTCAATACCTATTCTAGAAAATTGAATTTCAATTACATATTTTGAATTCACTAGTATGTCTGGGTATTGTTGAATAGTTGGACAATAAGGTTCAATTTGAACGTGATAATGTAGTTGTGATAACATCTTCGCAATAAAACACTTTACAAAGTAATGTTGTTCGGATTCTTGTTTTGCACAATAACATACGCTATCAACCTTATGCGCGAAATGCGGGATTTTTTTTGTGCCACATTTGTATAGTAGTTGTGAGCTACAATGCGGACAAAAATAGCTGTTTTGTTTCTTTGCACGATGTGCATATACTTGCTCGCCTTGTTGATTTATAGCAATTAACATAAATTTCACTCACCTCATAAGAATAAACGTATGAAATGGTGATTTTACTTTTCAACAAAAAAAAACGAAGCAATATTCATTGCCTCGGTAAAAACTTTCATTATTCAACTGTGTCTGGGAAATAACGTCTCACTTGAGCAGTTACATTATGACTCATAATAATCTTAGCATAATCATTTAAGTATACTTCAGTTTTATCTGTTGGATATGCAAACTCTAACATCTGACTATAACTATCGTTAATCGTTTCTTGACTGACTGATTCATCAAAGTGAATAGCATAGTAATATTTATTGTCATTCATATATAATAAATCTTCAAATTCATCAGTTGATAAATTATGGTGATATGCATAACTAATAACTTGCTCTAAATCATCAAATTTAACGATAACTGTTCTTATGTTCGGACGTTGTTTCGTTTGTTTTTGTTCAGATTTATGAGAGTGCTTTTGTTGTTGTGCTCTTTGTTCGAATAAATCTTCAATGCTCTCTTCATTTTCTAATGTGTTTGCAAGTAATTCGTTAACTTGTTCTTCAAATTGCTCGTTTGCATCTTCATCAGACATATTCGTAGCTTCTTCATTTTTAGATTTAGAAATCGTAACTTCCACACCTTTTTCAAAGGCATGTACTTGTATCCAAAGAGGTCCTTCAACTACGAAGTCTTCTTCTTCATTGATTTCATCCATCATTGACCAGAAGAATTCTTCGCCTCTCTTACGGTTAGTCCATAAATCTTCTCGACTGAATCCTCTAGCTTCAATATCACTATAAGTTATAAATAATTTGACTGTTGTATCATCAACGCGTTCTATTCTCATATCATCTCACTCCTTACAGTCGATGAATAGTAACCATATTGTATTAGAGCGTGGTGGAAATTACAATTTATTTGTTTGATTAAATTTAACTATTTTACAATCGTTATATATACTAACATATTCCCTTTTTTAGTTACAAAAAAACAGCACTAAAATAGTGCTGTTTCATATTATTATAATCTTCAATTAAATTTTAAAATTAATCAACAAGACGTTGCGCTTCTTGTAATTGGAAAGTACGAACCTTTCTAGGTAAGAAACGTCTGATTTCATCTTCGTTATAGCCAACCTGTAAACGTTTTTCATCTAGAATAATTGGACGACGTAATAGTCCTGGATTATCTTGAATAATCGCATAAAGATCTTGTAGTGGTAAAGAATCAATGTCAACGTTTAATTTTTGGTATGTTTTAGAACGAGTAGAAATAATTTCGTCAGTACCGTCTTCAGTCATTTTTAAAATTTGTTTGATTTCATCAATTGTTAAATGTTCAGAAAAAATGTTACGCTCCGTATATGGAATGTCATGTTCTTGTAACCATGCTTTCGCTTTACGGCAAGATGTGCAACTTGGTGAAGTAAATAATGTTACCATACATCTCACTCTCCTATTGAATGAATATTATTCATTATTTTTGAATTTATTGATTAAGAAATGATAATTTATTTAGTCCTCTTAACCTTACAATATTAGTATAACCAACTAACATTAAAATTAAATGAGAAAACCCTAATTTTTCTGAGAAATCTCAAATTTTCTAAAAACCTAAATTTAAAAGCTTAGAATTAACGTATAACTACATACTAACATAACTTACATTTTAAAGAAATACTGTTATAATTTAAATAATATGAATTAAAACTAAGAAAGTAGGCATCTAATATGGAGACATTATTTTCAGGAATTCAACCTAGTGGAATACCCACAATTGGTAATTATATTGGGGCATTAAAACAATTTGCTGATGTTCAAAATGATTATGATTGTTATTTTTGCATCGTCGACCAACATGCAATTACTGTGCCACAAGATAAAATCAAATTACGTAAACAAATCCGTCAACTTGCGGCTATTTATTTAGCATCTGGCATAAACCCAGAAAAAGCTACCTTATTTATACAATCTGAAGTACCAGCACACGTGCAAGCAGGTTGGATGCTCACAACAATTTCAAGTGTTGGAGAACTTGAACGTATGACTCAATATAAAGATAAAGCTCAAAAACGTACTGATGGTATTCCAGCAGGTTTACTAACTTACCCACCATTAATGGCTGCAGATATTGTGATATACAATACTAATATTGTTCCAGTTGGTGAAGACCAAAAGCAACATATGGAATTAACACGTAACTTAGTCGAACGTTTTAATAGTCGTTATAATGACATTTTGGTTAAACCAGAAATTCGTATGCCTAAAGTAGGTGGTCGCGTCATGAGTTTACAAGACCCAACGAAGAAAATGAGTAAAAGTGATGATAATCATAAAAACTTTATTTCATTACTAGACGAGCCTAATGTGGCAGCAAAGAAAATTAAAAGTGCTGTAACAGATTCAGATGGAATTATTAAATTTGATCGTGATAACAAACCAGGTATTTCAAATTTATTAACAATTTACTCTAGCTTAACAAATGAATCTATTAAAGATTTAGAAGCTAAGTACGAAAATGAAGGATACGGTAAGTTCAAAACAGACTTATCAGAAATCGTCAAAGATTTCTTAATTAACTTCCAAGAAAAATATAATGAATTTTACAATTCAGATAAACTAGATGAAATCCTAGATCATGGTCGCGATAAAGCTCAAAAAGCGTCATTCAAAACATTGAAAAAAATGGAACGTGCCATGGGATTGGGACGTAAAAGATAATACATTAGTAATAGAAATAGCCATGGAAATCATTCCCATGGCTATTTCTATTATTCACTTTTCTTTTTTTTACCTGTTTCACGATCAATAGATTTATCGATATACACGTGCTTAAGTGTAGTATCTGGACCTACTTTGTGATACTGTAACCCTTTAACTTGTGGATTTGTTAAATGTGCTTCTCCTTTTTGATATATAGGTGCAACTGGTGCGTCGTGAAGTAAAATACTTTCAGCTTTTTGTAAAGCTTCATTTCTCTTATCAGATTCACGTAGTAAAGAACCATTAGCTTCTTTGATAAGATTATCGTATTCTTCGTTACCCCAATCAGTATTATTTTGAGCATTACCTTTTGTCATTATTTCCAAGAAAGCCGTTGGGTCTGGATAGTCAGGACTCCATCCTGAATATGACGTTTCATAATTATTTGCTAGCTCTAGAGTTGTTTTTTGTTTAAATGGCATTTGTTTAATTTTTAGAGTAACACCAGGTAAATTTGTTTCAATCTGCGATTTTATATATTCAGCAGCAATCTTCGCTGCTGGGGTGTCTTGAGTATTCATAGTAAAAGTAAATTCTTTTTTACCTAATTCTTTTTGCGCAATTTCCCAATTTTGTTTTGCTTCTTTGGTATCATATTTTAATGGAGATGAAACTGTACTTGCGAAATCTTTGCCGTCTGGTGTTTTAGCAGTTCCAATACCAGTGAAATTATCTGAGGCTAAAGAACCGTCATTTAAAACAGATTTTACATATCCTTTTTTATTAATAGCTTGCGCAATAGCTAATCTTAAGTGTTTATTTTTAAATTCCGGAACAGTTTTTTCGTTCATTTTAATATAGAATGTAGCAGCAGTTAAACGATGGTTCAATGCTTTACTATTTTTATATTTGTTAACCTGCTCAGATGTTACGATTGTATCATCAACCGAATCTGTATCATATAATGATGCACCAGCTTGTTGATCTTTTAGTACTTTATAATTTACTTTATCTAATTTAACATTCTTTTTATCCCAATACTTGTCATTTTTTACAAGTTGAATTTTATCTTCCACTTGCCAATTAATTACTTTAAAAGGTCCATTATATACTGCTCTATCGGCTTTTGTACCATATTTTTCTCCATATTTTTTGGCAATTTTAGAATTTTGAGGATCAAAAGTATTTAAAGCCAATAGTTCATTTATATAAGGCACAGGTTTTTCTAATTCAACTTGAAGTTTATATTTATCTAGTGCTTTAATTCCTAATTCACTCACTGGTTTTTTTCCTGAATTAACTAAATCTGCATTTTTAATATCACTCATTATGTAAGCAAATTCAGATGCTGTTTTGGGGTCCACAACTTTTCTCCATGCATAAACAAAGTCATCCGCAGTTACTGGGTCACCGTTAGACCACTTAGCATTTTTTCTTAAATTAATTGTTAAAGTTTTGCCCCCGTTACTTTTTTTAGGCATTTCTTTAGCTACACCTAAAGTAACCTTATCGCCTTTATCAATTGAATATAGGCCTTCAAATGCTTGGCCAGCTATATCTCCTGATACTGCATCTGTAATTAATGCCGTATCTAAAGTACTTATATCTTGTGTAATAACTTTTCTAAAGACTTGACCATCATCTGAATATAAACTTTTATTATTACTACAAGCTGAAAGTACTAAAACCACTATTAATAAAGTTGCTATATATTTTAAAGATTTCATAGTAAATTCATCCTCCTTCCCCTGCATTTAAACGCTTTGCGTTTGATGTTCTTGTTTTAATTGAGCAGCTTCTTCATCAGTTACAAAAACATAATGATCTGGTCTTATTTCTTGAAGTTTTCGCTCAGAATTTTTAGATTCATCTTCTTGATATGCTACACGTTTACGTGTTCTCTCACTATCTGGGTCAGGTTGAGGAATCGCTGATAACAATGATTTCGTATAATCATGTAATGGGTGATAATAAATTTCGTCAGCTGAACCTAATTCAACAATTTTCCCAAAATGCATTACCGCAATACGGTCAGAAATATATTTAACCATTGATAAATCATGGGCAATAAATAAGAAGGTAATTCCTCTTTCTCGTTGAAGTTTTAACATTAAATTAACTACCTGAGCTTGTATTGATACATCTAGAGCTGAAATAGGCTCATCCGCAATAATAAATTCTGGTTCCACTGCTAGCGCACGCGCGATACCGATACGTTGACGTTGTCCACCAGAAAATTCGTGTGGATATCTATTCGCATGTTCTTTACTTAAACCTACCGTTTCAAGTAAGTCATAAACACGACGTTTACGGTCTTTTTTACTGCTTGCTAATTTATGTATATCAATACCTTCTGCAACGATATCCATGACCTTTAATCTAGGGTTAAGTGATGCATATGGATCTTGGAAAATCATTTGAATCTTTTTATTAAACTTTAATAAATCTTTACGTTTAGAAATTTTTTGAATATCCTGTCCTTCATATAAAATTTCTCCACTTGTAATATCATTTAGCTTTATAATTGCTTTACCTGTAGTCGATTTACCACATCCTGACTCTCCAACTAACCCTAATGTTTCCCCTTTATAGATATCAAAAGATATGTCCTCAATGGCTCTTACTTCATTACGTTTACCTTCATTAAAATATTGTTTTAAATTTTTAATTTCTAATAATACTTCATTATTTTTATCCATCGAACGACACCCTTTCTACTTGACGTGGTTTGTCATAATTATTTGGCATATGACGTTGTTTCTGTTTAACCATCTCAGACGGTTCTACTTTAGGTGCACGTTCGTCTAATAACCATGACTTAACAAAATGAGTCGGCGACACTTTGAACCAAGGTGGCTCTTGTTTAAAGTCAATATCTAAAGCATACTGGCTTCTTCTCGCAAAAGCATCGCCTTTTGGAGGATGTAATAAATCAGGTGGTGTTCCTGGAATCGCAATTAGTTCTGTATCATTACTAGTAGTTAAATCAGGCATTGATGATAATAATCCCCATGTATAAGGATGCTTAGGGTCATAAAATATTTCCTCAACATTCCCTGTTTCAATCATTTGTCCTCCGTACATAACAGCTACTCTATCTGCAATATTAGCTACTACACCTAAATCATGGGTAATAAATATGATTGATGTATCAATCTTTTTCTGCAAATCTTTCATTAAATCTAAAATTTGAGCTTGCATTGTTACGTCCAATGCTGTTGTTGGTTCATCTGCAATCAATACTTTAGGTTCACAAGCTAAAGCTGTTGCGATAACAATTCTTTGTCTTTGTCCACCTGAAAACTGATGTGGAAAAGCTTTAAAACGTTTCTCTGCATTTGGTAAGCCTACTAAATTTAATATTTCTAAAGCACGTTTTTTGGCTTCAGATTTACTATAATTTTTATGTTTAATAAGTGGCTCCATTACCTGTTTACCAATTTGCATCGTTGGATTAAGTGATGTCATAGGATCTTGGAATATCATTGAAATGTCTTTTCCACGTAATTTGATTAATTCACTTTCCGATTTAGTAGCTAAATCTTCTCCCAAAAAATCGATTTTACCTTTTTTTATTCTTCCAACATCCCCTTGGAATAACTTTGTAATTGCTTTAGTGGTTACTGATTTTCCAGAACCAGACTCTCCCACTATTGCTAACGTTTCCCCTTTGTTCAAATAAAAATCTACGCCTCTAACCGCTTGCACTTCCCCAGCAGTAATATCAAAGGAAACATGCAAGTCGTTGACTTCTAATACTCTTTCTGACATAACGTGTGCCTCCTTTATTATTTACGCATTTTAGGGTCAAATGCATCGCGTAATCCATCACTAAATAGATAGAAAAATAAAATTAATAAACTTAAAATTGTTGCTGGAATGAATAACTCGTGTGGATGAATTAATAACATTGCACGACCATCATTAACTAAAGATCCTAGTGATGTTTGTGGTGCTGGGACACCTATACCAATGAAACTTAAGAATGCTTCAAAGAAAATCGCACTTGGGACAGTAAACATAGATGTTACTACTATAGCCCCTAATGTATTAGGGAGAATATGTTTGAAAATCAAGTTGACTTTAGATGCGCCTAAAGTTCTTGATGCCATTACAAATTCTTGGTTTTTTAATTTTAAAAATTCACCACGAACAACCCTACTCATTCCTAACCAACCTGTGATTGACATGGCTAGTATAATCGTCCAAATAGAAGGTTCAAAAATAAGTACGAATAAAATTACTACAATAAGGTTTGGAATTGAAGCAATGATTTCCAAAATACGTTGCATTACATCATCTACTCGCCCACCAAAAAATCCTGAAATAGCGCCATATACTACTCCGATAAAAATATCTAATAAGGCAGCCACTATACCAATAACTAGAGAAATTTGAGTGCCTTTCCATGTACGTGTCCATAAATCTCTACCTAGTTGATCTGTTCCAAACCAATAATTTTCTTTAGCTCCCACTTTTGCATAAGCATCTTTACCGTCAGAACCTGTACCATCAAATGGTAAAAAATGAACTTTGTCTAATACGGGAATTTTTGCTGGAAGATTTCGATAATCGACATTTTGTTCAGCAAAATCATGTTTACTTATTAGTGGACCAACTAAAGCTAAAATTATTATAAGTATAAGGCCAATCATCCCTATTACAGCAAGTTTATTTCGTTTTAGCTGTGCCCATGCATCTTCCCAGAAATTTTTACTTTCTCGTTGCATTTCAGGTTCTTTATTTAAATCTATATCTCTAATAACAAAGTCAGAAGCTGCAATGCCTTCAGAGGTATGTGTCATCGCCGCATTTGAATGATCATCCAACGGCTTTTCAAATTTATCATTTGTCATTATTTTTTACCTCCTTGCACACGAATTCTAGGATCAATAATTCCGTAAAGAATATCTACAATAAAGATTGAAACAATAAATAATGTACTAAATAATATTGTTGTAGCCATGATAACTGGGAAATCATTTGTTGTAATCGATCTAACGAATTGGTCCCCAAGACCTGGTACTCCAAAAATATTTTCAATAGTCAATGTACCAGTTAATATACTTGCTAACATTGGTACAATAATAGTAATAATTGGAATTAATGCATTACGTAATGCATGTCCAAATAGCACTCTTATAGAAGAGTTACCTTTTGCACGTGCTAATAATATGTAATCTGAACTTAATACTTCTATCATTTCTGCTCGAATATACCTTGCTACTGTTGCTAAAACTGTCGCGGACAATGCTAGTGAAGGTAAGACTGCTGTTGAAAATCCTTCCCACCCAGCTACTGGGAACCAACGTAAACGTACCGCAAACACATATTGTAAAAGTACGGCTAATACGAATGATGGTACTGATACTGCGATTACTGAAATTATAGTTGTTGTATAATCTACCCAGGTATTTTGTTTAGTAGCTGCTGCTACGCCAAGGATTAACCCTAAAATAACCCCGATAATCATAGCTGTAATACCCATTTCCATAGAAGGAATCAATCTCGGTTTTATAAGCTCCCATACCGGTTGATTATGATATTGGAATGAATACCCAAAGTCTCCAGTTACGACATTCTTTAAATAATGAAGATATTGAATGGCAACTGGATCATTTAAACCATACTTTTCATTAAGGATTGCCTTTTGCTCAGCACTTAGTTTCGCATCGTTAAATGGTGAACCGGGCATTAATTTCATTAAGAAAAATGTAATTGTAATAATAATGAAAAGCGATAAAAACATGTACCCCAAACGTTTAAAAATATATCGCGTCATTAAATAACCCCCTTATTGAATTTTCAAAATTAACATTCCCTTCAAAATTTTCAGAAATATTTAGTAATATTATATATACAATTTTCATATAATTGCAATATAATTTTAACAATATTTAAAAATTGAGTTGTAAAATAAAAGTTCTTTTTACTGTCATTTGTATTTTAATTACAGGTTTTAGATTTAAGATATTATTATTTATACTAATAAGATAAAATGGTATTAAGTTTCATCTGGGGGTCTCGTAATGAAAAATAAAAAAAGTTGGGTTGTGTGGTCAATGATTACGCCTCTACTCTCTTTAATAATATGGTTAATCATTAGTAACCAAACATTCATTTCATACATTAATATTTTGTTTTATATATCTTTATCCATATTTATATGCATTTTTTTCATTTTATTAGTTCAAGAGGGAATTTTTGATGCAACGAGCTATGGTTTTAGAAGAATAAGATATCAACTATCGTCTCGTTCAAAAAAGAGAACAATGGCAGATGATGAATTTTTAAATCCTCAACAAGTTAAAAAGGAGCATTATTTTATATCTACATGGATTGCTCCAGCTTTAATATGTAATATTGCATACTTTGTGATGACAATAATAATTTCATTTCTACTTTAAATCATTCTACATACAAAAAATAGACCAAGGACATTATCAATTAGTGTCCTTGATCTAATATCATTTTTTCAAAATTAATCTTCAAATTTCTTAAATACTAATACTGCATTATGACCACCAAAGCCTAGACTGTTACTCATTGCATAAGTAATTTCTAAATCTTGCGCTTCATTTGGAACAATGTCTAGATCACATTCAGGATCTGGTGTATTCGCATGAATAGTTGGTGCGACTTTAGAGTCACGAATAGATAATGCTGAGAAGATAGCCTCTAAACCACCAGTTGCACCTAATAAATGACCAGTCATTGATTTAGTAGAGCTAACTTTTAGTTGATTAGCAGAATCTCCAAACGTATTCTTGATCGCTCTAATTTCATACATATCACCTACAGGTGTACTCGTGCCATGTGCATTAAGATATTGAACATCTTTTGCTTCAATACCTGCATCATCAAGTGCTGCTTGCATTGCACGTGAACCACCTTCACCTTCAGGAGCGGGAGCTGTAATATGATATGCATCACCAGTTGAACCATAACCAACTATTTCAGCATAGATTTGAGCACCACGCGCTTGTGCCGATTCTAATGATTCAATCACTAAAATACCAGCACCTTCACCCATAACGAAGCCATCTCGACCTTCTTGGAATGGACGACAAGCTGTTTCTTTATCATCATTTGTAGATAAGGCACGACTAGCACTGAATCCTGCAAGTGCCATGTGTGTAATTGGTGCTTCTGTACCACCTGTTATCATCGCATCTGCATCGCCACGTTGTATAATTTTAAATGCTTCACCAATTGAGTTTGTACCAGTAGCACATGCTGTAACTGTAGAACCATTTGGCCCTTTTGCACCTAAATCAATTGATACTTGGCCAGTTGCCATATCAGGAATTAACATAGGTACGAAGAATGGACTTACTCTTCTTGGTCCCTTATTTTGAAGTGTTGTATGTGCTGTTTCAAACGTTTCCATACCACCAATTCCTGAACCAATCCATACACCTATGCGATTAGCAGTTTCATCATTGATTTCCAATTTAGCATCTTCAACTGCTTGACGTGCTGCAACTACCGCATATTGTGTGAAACGATCCATACGTCGAGCTTCTTTCTTTTCAATATGGTCTTCAATATTAAAATCTTTAAGTTCACCTGCTAAATGAACATTATAATCCTCTGTATCTATTCTAGTAATAGTATCGATTCCATTAACACCTTTCAAGGCATTTTCCCAACTTGTCTGGGCATCATTGCCAATAGGTGATAATGCACCCATACCAGTAATTACAACTCGTTTATTCTTAGTCATACATTATTTCCTCCTATTTACCCCATTTGATAACCATAGCGCCCCATGTTAGGCCACCACCAAAACCTACTAATACTAGTGTGTCATCATCTTTAATTCTTCCATTTTCTAATTCTTGTGAAATACTTAAAGGTATTGAGGCAGCAGATGTGTTACCAAAGCGATTAACAGATACACTCATCTTTTCTCTCTCTATACCTAGTCTTTCTCGAGCTGATTCCATAATTCTAATGTTTGCTTGGTGAGGTATAAACATATCAATATCATCTGATTGTAGACCAGCTTTATCAACCACTCGTGTTGATGCTTCACCCATAATTCTTACCGCAAACTTGAAGACTTCTCGTCCGTTCATTACTAGTTTACCAGTATCTTTGTTTAAGTATAAGTATTTTCCACCGTTACCATCAGATCCCATTTCATAACTAATGATACCTCGTCCTTCTGAAACTTCTCCAATAACTACTGCACCAGCACCATCACCAAAAAGGACTGCTGTTGAACGATCTGTTAAATCAGTAATCTTAGATAATTTGTCTGCACCTACTACAAGGATATTTTTATAATCACCTGATTGAACATATTGTTTTGCTGTAATCATAGAATACATAAATCCAGAACATGCAGCTAATTGATCCATTGTTGGTACTTTACGTGTACCCAATTTTTCTTGCAACATATTGGCAACCGATGGGAATGGCATATCTCCAGTAGCAGTTGCAACAATAATCATATCTATATCAGCAGGTGTGATTCCTGCATCTTCAATCGCTTTTTTACTAGCCTCGAATGCTAAGTCAGATGTATCTTGATCTTCACTTGCCCAGCGTCTCTCTTTAATTCCAGTCATTTTAGAAATCCATTCATCTGAAGTTTCTAAAAAACTTTCGAAATAAGCGTTATCAACGACTTTCTCTGGCGCATATGCACCAAATCCTTTTATACCTACGTTCATGAACGTACACCTTCTTACTTCATTTTTTAATACCAGGTATTAATTTAACACATTTTTTTATCACTACTCAAGTAGTTACCCTTTCACAAACACAGATTTCATTACAAATTTTTATCAGATAACTGCTATCTCTATACAAATAGATTACTTTACTTTAAAATGAATGTATATAAATAATGGAGGTCATCGGTATGAAATACCTCGTAACTTTTATTTGGGCAGTCATCTTATTACAAATGGTTAACTTTGTATTAAATAGTTTAAATGGCGGTGGAACATTAAACTTTATCACCCCAATAGTTCTAGCAGTTATCTTTACAATTGTAATTGCTATTCTAACTGCCATGATTAAACCAGATGATTTTACCCGTTCAGGTAACAGATAGTCTTATTACTACATAATAATACAATACGTTAAAAACGCTTGGAATTTGAATTTATTAATCAAATTTCAAGTGTTTTTCTTTATTAAACTAGATATAGATGAACCCTTACTATTATAGCGATACATTACAACCTTCATGACTTTGAAAAAGGTTTTGAAGTGAGGAATTACTTATTCTTACTAATATTTAGTTTAAGTTATAACTAAGGCAAGTGAATGCAACAATACACTGAACTGCACTTAAAAACAAAAATACCTAGAAAGTGCTCATCACACTCCCTAGGTTTACCTAAACATTCATTATTCATTTTCAAGCTTTTGTACATCAAATGTTAATTCATGATCATCATTTATATCAACTTTTACCACAGTACCTTCAGGCATGCTTTCTTTAATCATCATACGTGCTAATGGTGTTTCAATTTGACGTTGAACAAAACGTTTCAATGGTCTTGCACCAAATTGTGGTTCGTATGCTTCTTCTCCTAACCATTTTTTCGCGTCATCAGACACATCAATTGAAATACGTTGATCCATTAAGCGTATATTTAATTGAGTTAAGATTTTATCAACAATCATACTCATATCATTAATAGATAATGGTTTAAATAATACTATATCATCCATACGGTTTAAGATTTCTGGTTTAAAGAATGCATGTAAGCTATCCATTACAGCTTTTTCAGTGTCTTCAGTAATGTCACCAGTATCTTTAACATTCTCAAGTAATACTTGTGAACCGATGTTACTTGTCATAATAATGATAGTGTTTTTAAAGTCAACACTGCGTCCTTTAGAATCAGTTAAACGACCTTCATCTAATATTTGAAGTAAAACGTTGAATACATCACTATGTGCTTTTTCAACTTCATCTAATAAAATGACTGAATATGGATTACGTCTAACCGCTTCTGTTAATTGTCCGCCTTCATCATGACCTACATAACCTGGAGGGGCACCAATTAATCTAGAAACTGAATGTTTCTCCATATACTCACTCATGTCGATTCGAATCATGTGTTTCTCAGAATCAAACAATGATGCAGCTAATGATTTTGCTAATTCAGTTTTACCTACACCAGTTGGTCCTAAGAATAAGAAACTACCAATCGGTCTATTAGGATCTTTAATACCTGCACGTGCTCTTACAACAGCATCAGATACTAAGTCTACTGCTTTATCTTGACCCACAACACGTTCGTGTAAGATATCACTTAGGTTCAATAATTTTTCTCGTTCAGTTTCAACTAATTTTGATACTGGAATACCAGTCCATTGACTTACGATGTCTCCAATTTCTTCATCAGAAACAACTTCACGAATCATGCGTTCGCTGTCACCTTGTTCATCTTGATAGGCTTCTTCAAATTCTTTTAATTCTTTTTCTAATTGAGGTATTGTACCATATTGTAATTCTGCTGCTTTTTCTAGATTGCCCTCAGTTTGTGCATCTTCTAGAACTTGACGACTACGATCTAATTCAGCACGTTTTTCTTGTACTTTCGCAATTTTTTCTTTCTCTTGTTCAACACGAGATTGTAAGGAAGCTTGTTTTTCTTTTTCATTTGAAAGTTCTTCTTGTAATTCTTCTAAACGATGTTTACTTGCGTTGTCAAATTCATTTTTCAAAGCACTTTCTTCAATTTCTAATTGCATAACACGACGATTAACTTGGTCTAATTCAGTTGGATTTGAACCCATTTCTGTTCGAATTGTTGCACATGCTTGGTCAACTAAATCGATTGCTTTGTCAGGTAAGAATCTATCAGTAATATATCGATCTGATAATTCAGCTGCTGCAACTAAAGCACGGTCTTGAATACGTACACCATGATAAACTTCATAGCGTTCTTTTAATCCACGTAAAATTGAAATTGTATCTTCTACATCTGGTTCACTTACACTTACTTTTTGGAAACGACGTTCTAATGCAGAATCTTTCTCAATATATTCTCTATATTCATTTAAAGTAGTTGCACCAATACAATGCAATTCGCCACGTGCTAACATCGGTTTCAACATGTTACCAGCATCCATTGCACCATCTGTTTTACCTGCACCAACTAGCATATGAATTTCATCAATGAATAAAACAATGCGTCCATCTGACTCTTTTACTTCTTTAAGTACTGCTTTAAGTCGCTCTTCAAATTCACCTCTAAATTTTGCACCAGCAACCAATGCGCTTAAATCTAATTCAAAAATTGTTTTATCGAGTAATGATTCAGGCACATCTTTTCGTACAATTCGTTGCGCTAAACCTTCAACAATTGCAGTTTTACCTACACCAGGTTCCCCGATTAATACTGGATTATTTTTAGTTTTACGACTTAAGATTCGAATTGTGTTACGAATTTCTTCATCCCTGCCAATAACAGGGTCCATTTTACCTTGACGTACTTCTTCTACTAAGTCACGACCATATTTTTCTAAAGCTTCATAATTTACTTCTGGATTTTGTGAAGTCACATGATTTCCCCCTCTTACTTTAGTTATTATTTCTTTCACAACTTCTTCTTTATTTCCAACAAATTGTTTAGTAGTATCATCAATATCCATCGCAGCACGAAGGACGTGTTCCATTGAAATATATTCATCTTCATATTCTTTCATATATGATTCAGCTTTATTTAATAATTCATTTGCTTTAGATCCTATATATTGTCCATATTGAATATTATCTCCTTGTACAGAAGGATAATTTTTCAATTTATTTGTATACGCTTGATTTAATTCATCTGTATCTATATTTGCTCGTTCTAATATGCTTTTAAATAAACTATCAGTTTCTTCTAAAGTTCCCTTTAATATAGCTTCAATTTCAATATTTTGTAATTCATTTTCTTTACTCAATTCAACCGCTTTTTGTAATGCACCTTGAATTGCATATGTCATTTGATTAATATCCAAATTTATTCACCCCTATATATTTGATAAGAGTAAGGTCAATTAGTTCGTTTTGACTTTGACTTTCTTTGACCTTAATTACATTATAGACTCTCTTATATGATTACGCAACACTTATACTCAACTTTTAAAAATTTCTCAAACTGCCTATTCAAGCTAGTTTGAAGCGATTAGTGAGTCTCTTTTATTACTTGTTTTATCACACTTTTTTCTGTTATAAACATCAAATATACGTTAAAACTGCAAATAAAAAAACCAGTTCAATGATTTAAAATCACTAAACTGGTTTAGAATGAATTATTTGTTTTTTGGATTTTTCTTTATAGCTTTGATTATTTCATCGGATAAAGCTTTTACACCACTATTTTCAAGATGCACACCATCTGGTGCAAAATATTCAGAATGTCCTGCAGAACGTTGGTACCAATCCACTACAGTTACATTCTTATGCTTTTTAGCAGCATTAGCTAGTTGTTTATTAACATTATCTTGCCAATCTCGAGGAACACGTGTATTAACAAGGTAAATTTGTGCTTTACCAAACTTATTAATTAATTGATTTAATTCTTCCTCTGTAAAATCACCATTTGTACCTAGTTCTAAAACGATTTTATCTGATGGTTTATTATAATTTGAATAATTGCCTGCTATTGACAACGCTTCTTGTAGGTGACGACCAACTTTACCATCAATGGTTGCTTTAGGTACTTGAGATTTAAATTCTTCACCAATATCTACCATCACTGAGTCTCCAATAAGTAATGGACTAATATTAGTATAAACTTGTTTTTTACTTTTACTATTACTACTTGAGCCATCGATTTTTATATTTTCTCCAGGCATCATTCTTACTAAATATTTATCTTGATCACTCGTGTTGAATGAATTTGCTTTGTTTTCAATTTCATCTTTTCCAAAACGATCGAAGACACCTAAGAATAACAGTACTATTGGTATCACAGCAATAATTGACACTATTGTCCGAATAAATTTAGGTCGTTTTAAATAATTGAATGAAAATGCCTTTAAACCTTCACGTCTAAATGGTGTTTCAATATAACGATATGATAACTCAGCAAATAAAACTGTAAGTATGATATCAACAAAGTACACATAAATAGGAAGTTGTCCATCAACAAAATGAATGTGTATAAAACTTATGACAGGAAAATGCCATAAATATAAACTATAAGAGCGTTTACCTATATAAACAAATATACGATGACCTAAGACCTTTGCTAGGATACTAGAAGGATGTACGACACTAGCAATAATAAATAATGTCATACCTGAGATGAGATAAAATCCACCATTATAAATCCATGCACTAGTATCTTTCACTGTAAAGAATAAGAAGATAAGTGTTATTAGACCTAAGACACCTATACAATCAATAGAACGTTGCAATACTTTTGGTGGATTGGCTTTTAATTTAAACGGTGGCCATACAAATGCTAATATCACACCCAATAATAACGTTTGCAAGCGAGTATCTGTCCCAAAATAAACTCTTGAATACCCAACATTGGGTTGTGAAATAATGACCATCGCTAATAAAGACACTAGAGAAATAATCCATAATATCAAAGTAACATTGCGATATTTTTTAATCGTTAAGAGTAAAATGACCAACACAAATGGGAAGAACAAATAGAACTGTTCTTCTATTGCAAGTGACCACAGGTGTTTTAATGGCATAAATGAAAATTGTTCGAAGTAGTTAACATCCTTGGCAATATACCACCAATTCGACACATAGAATAATGCAGCGATAATATCATGTTTAACTCGAACGATTTGTTGTGGTTCAAATATTAATGTAGCAATCCCAACGACAATTAATAGCGCAACAACTGCTGGAAGTAACCTTTTAACTCGTCGAATCCAGAATTGTTTAAGGCTAATAATACCTCGCTCCTCGTATTCCTTTAAAAGTAAACTTGTGATTAAATATCCAGAAATAACGAAGAAGGTATCTACACCTATGAAACCACCTGTAAGCCATTTCCTGTTTAAATGGTAAATGATAATACCTAAGACAGCAATTGCTCTTAGTCCATCTAAACCAGGCATGTAACGCATTTTAGTCTTACGTTGTTTCCCTTTTTCAAAATCTTGTTTCATTGTTCACATTCTTTCCCTATTAAATAATAAATTTTAATAAATTCATTAATTACTAAAGCACTGAAAATCAGGATAAAACGAAAGCCGATGATCAACAACATGAAAAAATATGATTTAAGTTAATATACTTTTATATTTTAATGTATATGATTGAATCGAGTTTTATACTTAGATGTCTGAGCTTGAACTATAATAATATTTTATAAAATTTGACGCATTTATTATTATTTTTCATAAATGCAAGTACAATTTAAATTATTTTATATTGTAATTCTTATGTATTGTAGTATAACGCTTAAACAAATTCAATTTATATTACAATTATGTCATTTATTAACTTAACTTTGTCACTAAAAGCATTGAAAATGAACATTTAAATTGTTTCTATTATAAATAAAAAAACAATAGTACATCCTAATCGTGTACTATTGTTCAAAAGCGATTAATTAGCCAACGCCTAATGCAATTTTAGCGTATCTTGACATCATATCTTTGTTCCAAGGTGGATTCCAAACAATATTAACTTCTGTGTCTTGTATTTCTGGAATCTCAGCTAATACTGTTTTAATTTGTTCGATAATTTGTGGCCCAAGTGGGCAACCCATTGATGTTAAAGTCATTTCAACTGTACACAAACCATCATCATCAACATTCACTTTATATACTAAACCTAAATTAACGATATCAATACCTAATTCAGGGTCAATAACCATTTCAAGTGCACCTAGGATACTGTCTTTTAATGCCTCTTCCATTAGTATCACCTCTCATTATTTATCTTTACACTAATATATCAAATATCCGACAAAACGCCAATAAAATGCTATGATACAACTAAGCGAATAAAGACGTTATAATAACATTATAAAGTTGATTTATGTATCAATTTTAAAAACATTTAATATGAAATGTTAATGTATTTTATTCTATAGATATGTAGCTTAAGGAGAAATATATGAAACCTTATTTAATTTGTTTAGACTTAGATGGGACATTATTAAATGATAATAAAGAAATTAGCGACTATACTAAGCAAGTACTTACAACATTAAAAAAGCAAGGTCATCGCATTATGATTGCGACTGGAAGACCATACCGTGCAAGCCAAATTTATTATCATGAATTAAACATGGATACACCTATTGTAAACTTCAATGGGGCTTATGTTCATCATCCTAAATCAGATGATTTTAAAACGACACACGAGGTACTAGATGTGGACCTCGCTAGAAACATGATCGAAACACTTCAAAAAGCAAAAGTTACAAATATTATTGCTGAGGTTCGCGATCACGTGTTTATTAATAATCATGATCCTAGATTATTTGAGGGTTTTTCAATGGGTAATCCTAAAATTGAAACAGGTAATTTATTAGAAGAATTAGATGAAGCACCAACGTCGTTATTAGTAGAAGCAGAAGAGATTTACATACCTAGAATCAAGCAAATGTTGACGCGTTTCTATGCAGAGAATATTGAGCACAGACGTTGGGGAGCGCCTTTCCCAGTAATCGAAATCGTTAAACGCGGGATTAGTAAAGCGCGTGGGATTGATCAAGTCAAAGACTATTTAGGAATTGAACCTTCACATATTATAGCCTTCGGAGACGAGGATAATGATATTGAAATGATTAAATATGCTAAATATGGTATTGCAATGGACAATGGTCTAGATGAATTAAAACATATTGCAAACCATATTACTTATTCAAATAATGATGATGGTATCGGCCGTTATTTAAATGATTTCTTTAAATTAAATTTACCTTATAAAGGTTAAACAACAATTCTTAAAGTGAGACAAATGTATACTTTTATAATGTCTCACTTTTTTAATATAATTTTTCTGGAGGAATGTATGATGCGTAAAATAATTGTAGTCGGTGCTGTCGCCGGTGGTGCTACCTGTGCTAGCCAAATACGACGTTTAGATAAAGACAGTGAAATTACTATTTTTGAAAAAGACCGCGACATGAGTTTCGCAAATTGTGGATTACCCTACTTTATAGGTAACATTGTTAATGAACGTAAAGATGTTTTACCGATTACGCCAGACGTGTTTAAAGAAAAGAAAAATATTACAGTTAAAACGTATCATGAAGTAATTGCTATTAATGACAAAGATCAAACAGTGACGGTAGTAAATCGTCAAACGAATGAAAAATTTGAAGCGAGTTATGACGAATTAATATTGAGTCCTGGTGCAGGTGCTAATTCTTTAGGCTTTGATAGTGATTACATATTCACTTTACGCAATATGGAGGATACTGATGCCATCGATCGATTTATAGATCAACATCAGGCTAAGAAAGCATTAGTAGTAGGAGCAGGTTATATTTCATTAGAAGTCTTGGAGAATTTATATGCTAGAGGATTAGATGTTACTCTAATTCACCGCTCTGATAAAATTAACAAGTTGATGGACCAAGATATGAATCAAGTTATCTTTGACGAGCTAGATTCGCGACACATATCTTATCGATTAAATGAGGAAATTGTAAGTGTTAATGATCATATGGTTACTTTTAAATCAGGCATTCAAGAAGACTACGATATAATTATTGAAGGCGTTGGTACACATCCAAATTCGAAATTTATCGAGTCATCTAACGTAGAATTAGATGATAAAGGCTTCGTTAAAGTTAACGATAAGTTTGAAACAAACATCCCAAATATTTATGCTTTGGGTGATGTGATTACCTCTTCGTACCGTCATGTAAATCTACCCGCACAAGTTCCATTAGCTTGGGGAGCACATCGTGGCGCAAGCGTCATTGCAGAACAACTAGCTGGTAATAAAAATATCATTTTCAAAGGGTTTTTAGGTACCAATATCGTTAAATTTTTCGATTATACATTAGCAAGCGTCGGCATCAAAGTCGAAGAATTAACGCATTTTGATTATCAAATGGTTGAATTAAATTCTGGCACTCATGCTGGTTATTACCCTGGAAATACTAATGTCCACTTACGCGTTTACTTTGACACAAATAATCGTCGTCTTTTACGTGCTGCCGCAGTAGGTAAAACAGGTGTTGATAAGCGTATTGACGTATTATCAATGGCAATGATGAGCGAATTAACCATTGATGAATTAACTGAATTTGAAGTGGCATACGCACCACCTTACAGTCATCCAAAAGATTTAGTTAATATGATTGGTTACAAAGCTAGAGATTTATAAAAAATAGCCCTTAAATGATTACTGCAAATTCAATCATTTAAGGGCTATCCCTATATCATTAATAATTTAAATTTTAACTAATTCCAAAAAGGCTACTAATTGGACCCCATGGTAGGATAATACCTAACGCCATAGTAATAATTATTAAAATAATTGTTGCCCAGAATAAACCATGACTTGCTTCGTGTTTCTTGCGTTTGGCAATAGATACTTCCATTAGTACAACTACCGCTATACCACAAAGCATCTTCAGTGTTAACAACATATGGTTGCCCCCACCACCATGGCTAGCAGCCATGAATTCTTGAATTAACAACCAGAACCCTGAGAATAAAGTGAGTAACATAAAGACTCTTAATGCCATTTGTAAAGGTTTAAACATAGGTGTAGGACCTTGTGATTTTGAAATATGTAAAAATGCAATTACATATAAAATAATTGTCAACGCCCAACTTGCAATATGCATATGTAACAAGACCGAATTCCCCCAATACTATTTATTACCTTTTTACTTACCTATCATATCACATAAACACTTGAACGTATTGTTAAACGCTATATGAGATGGATGTGAAACTAAAATAATGGTTTTGTAGAATTTCCATGTGAAATTCTCTCTGCTGGGGCCCCTGAATTAAAACGCTTGTAACAAGTGCGTTTTTATTTCTGACAACTTCTGGCAATCTATAATTAGAGCCCGGGACATTGATTTATGTCCCAGGCTCACCTGCATTAACTGATTACAATTAAGAAATACTTATAATAAAAGATGTCTCAATTCAATCATTTATTATGAACTAATTATGATAGACAATCCTTATAACATTTTTGAACTATTAATTATTATTTAGCAATATAAGTAGTTAATGTACCAATATTATCAATAGTAACTTTGACTTCATCACCTGGTTGTAAGAATTGAGGCGGTTGTAAACCTGCACCTACACCAGCTGGTGTGCCAGTAGCAATGATATCTCCTGGATGTAATGCTACATATTTAGAAATTTCTTCAATTAAATCATCAATTTTATTAATCATTTGACTTGTATTACCATCTTGGCGAATATCATTATTAACTTTGGTTACGATATTAACATTTTCAGGTGTTGGTAACTCATCCTTAGTTACAATATAAGGTCCCATTGGGCAACCACCTGTCAAACTTTTAGATAGAAATGCCTGATCTTGTTCATTTTGCGCCTTACGATCAGTAATATCATTAATAATTGTATATCCGTAGATGTAGTCTAATGCTAATGCTTTCGGAATTTTTTCTCCAGATTTACCGATTACGATACCTAATTCACCTTCGTAATCT
This sequence comes from Staphylococcus sp. HMSC62B09, assembly GCF_001839115.1. Lineage (NCBI taxonomy): Bacteria > Bacillati > Bacillota > Bacilli > Caryophanales > Staphylococcaceae > Staphylococcus > Staphylococcus sp. HMSC62B09. Next base: position 202,455 of record NZ_KV840121.1, on the reverse strand, counting down.
AATTGATCAGTGATATCTTTATGATTTGGAATTGTTGATTCATCACCAGTTAATGATGATGCTGCTTTAGTAAATACGTATAATCGTTGTACCTCATGATTTAATTCACTTGCGTGATCTTGGTAATTACGACCAAATGCAATAACATTATTTGGTGGTGTAACTGGTGGTAAGAATTCAATGTCATTAAAAGCGATTTTGAATTCATCTGCTTTACCACTATCTTCAGCCGCTACAACTGCTTTACGTACTTGTTCTTGGAAATCTAATGTTTGGTTTTGTTGTAATCCCTCTAATAATGTTTGAGGGTGGAAGTCACCTTCTCCAAATTCCGCAAATACCTTTTTAAGATCCCAAACTGCGTCTTCACGCTTAACTTTTACGCCGTAAGATTCAGCGTCTTTATAATTGAATGATAGAAATTTCATTCAGTATCAACTCCTCATCTATATCTTAATACATATTATAACTTTAATCTTTGCTAAACCACAAATATATATGTCTGAAATTTTAGAAATTTAATACACACTTCATTCATTGGATTAAAAACCTATTAAACATCTTCTTCAATACTCATTTGACCAAATTGGAAGAAATAAAGGTAACCGTATACTTTAGAATTTAAAATCGTTTCTAATGTATTTTTATAATATTTCATTTGAATTTTGTACTTATCATGAAGTTGTATACCTACCTCTTCATCTGTCATACCTCTACGCTTATTAAATGCATCTGTTTTATAATCTACAAAGTAATATTGACCGTCCTTTAAAAATATTAAATCAATCATACCTTGAATAATTGACACATCTTCATCTAATTCAGGCATTTCGTCTACACGCGCTTGATTTACGACAAATGGTAACTCTCTATAAACTTTGTCAGCTTTTGTAATAGTCATATACAAGTCACTTCTAATAAAATTCATAACTGCTTCAAATTGAATATCTTTTTTTGCATCTTCTTCAATAATATGCTTTTCAATTAATTCATTAATATAGTCATTCAATTCTGTTTCAGTCATAAGAGTTTCTTTAAATGGTAGATGTTGCATAACTGTATGCATTAAAGTACCAATTTCATTTGCTTTACGTTTTTTATTTTCACGTAAAAACTTAGGTCTCTCATAAGTTGATACACCTATACGGTATTGTCTTACCCTTTCGTAACTTGTACCACTTTCTTCTGTTTCTAATTGACGCTTTAATTCTGAAACAGACTGTTTAGATGGTTTCTCCGTATTTTTTAAAAAAGGATATTTAAATGATAATTGATCATTAATTTGTTGCTTTAATGTATCATCATGCGAGCCTTCTACTTCTAAATCTGAAACATCGCGACTTTCTTGTTCTGATTCACTGTTCTCAATCGAAAGTTCTTCAAATTGTGCAATTTTAATATCTACAGTAGGACGCAGACTCTCATCTAAATTATCAATGGATTTCTCAAACTGATACTTTGGTAATAAAGATGTAGATTGGTATTTAGCCAAAATACTATATATTAAATCAAAAGGTCGATCTGCTGATAACCGTTTATGCAATTCAATTTGATTACCTGAAATTGGCAATCGCTCAAGTTTTTCTAATGTTTCTTCCTTATCAATAGTACCAATAAGAATGAGTTGCTCTTTCGCTCGTGTTAAAGCTACATACATTAATCGCATTTCTTCAGAAACAAGTTCTTTTTCAGTAATTGATTTAATGACAACTGACGATAATGACGGATAAGTTACATTTCGCTCTAAATCAAAATAATCAATACCTAGACCATATTTTTGATTTAAGATGAGTGGTTTACGTAAGTCGCCTTTATTAAAATTCTTTGAAAGTCCCGAATAAATAACATATGGGAACTCTAGACCTTTACTACTGTGAACTGTCATCATACGTACCACATTATCATTAGGACCTATAACATTCTCTTCACCAAAGTCTTTGTTGCGTTCTATTAGTTCGTCAATAAATCTAATAAATTGATACAGCCCTCTAAAACTTGAATTTTCAAATTCTACTGCTTTATTAAACAATCCATATAGATTTGCGCGTCTACCTTTACCACCAATAAGACCACTAAAATATTGAATAACGTAATGATCATTATAGAACTTATCAATTAATTGATACACAGGATGAGATTGACTATATTCTTGATACATGTTTATATCATCCATAAAATGTTCTAATTTCTCAACTAACGTTGAGTTCGCTTCTTGATCTTTCATATAATGCAATATGGATTGATAGAAATAATCATCGTTCATACTTTGAACTCGAATGGTTGCTAATTCATCTTCCGTAAATTGGTATATAACCGATCTCATCAATCCTACTAAATATATATCTTGTAAAGGATTATCAACGGTTCTTAAAAATGATAAGACGAGACGTACTTCAGTTTGTTCAAAGTACCCTTCCTTACTATTTACATGGAACGGAATATTATAGTCTTTAAATACTTGTTGTAAATTGCGCGCATTTTTCAACCCTCTTTCAAGTATGACGATATCTTTGAAAGTAGCTTGTCTATAAGTTTCTGACTTCATATCATAAACTTGTTTATGTTCAATAATATATTTAACTTGCTCAGCAATATAGCGAGCTTCTTGTTCTGACTTTTCTAAATCATTATCGCTACTTTTATCTTGAATTAATGCATGTAGTTCGAGAGGCATAGATTTATCAGAATATTTAGTAGCACCAAAATAAAGTCTCGCATCAGCATCGTACTCAATTTCACCTACTTCTTCATCCATCATATGGTCAAATAAGTAATTTGTTGTGGCGAGTATTTCATTACGTGAACGGAAATTCTTAGATAAATCGATACGTAACCCTGATTGATTGCCATCTTTTGTGAAACGATGATATTTATCCATAAATAGCGTTGGATCAGCTTGTCTAAATTTATAGATAGATTGTTTAACGTCCCCTACCATGAATAAATTTCCACTAGATTCGTCACCACGTTTAATTTTAGATATGATTGCTTCTTGTACTTGGTTAGTATCTTGATATTCATCTACTAAAATCTCTTCAAATTGTGATCGATATTCTTTCGCAATTGACGAAGCATTGCCCTCTTGGTCAGTTAATATTTGTAGAGCGAAGTGTTCATAATCAGAAAAATCCAGTACATTGCGACTACGTTTTTTTTCAGCAAAGTCATTAATAATATTCTTAACGATTTGTACAAGGTATTGAATTCTAGGAGCCAAACGTTTCATATCTACTTTTAAATCTTCATAAGAACGCATTAGATACTTATTTTTTACTTCAGATAATAGTTTTTTATAATCATCATAAAAATCTTTAGCGTTTGTTAAAAACTGAGAACTTATACCTTCATCTTCATTCGTATCTTTTAATTTTTTAGTTATTGTAGGCAATTTTTCAGAGGTATAATTGATGATTTCTTCAAAATTTATCACATTACCCTCAATCATTTTTTCGCATTTATATTTTTCTAGTTTGATAACATCTAAATGCTTTTCCGCTTCTATACAATTCAGAAAGTTATTTTCCGCTTCTAACAAAGTATGATATGCAGCTTTGATATAAATTTTCGATAATCTTTCTAATTCGTCTAGATATAATTTATGTTTATTATCGTCCGTGTAAATTTCAACTAAAGAATCCAACCACTCGAACGGTGAAGGATTGGCTATACTGAAATTATAGAAACGTTTTAACAAATCTCTAAAATTATCATCATTGCGATCACTTGATAATTGTTCTACTAAAGTAAGAAATTCAATATCCGGTGTATCATAATGTTTTTCTAAAACTTCATCAATAGACTGTTCAAGTAACAGCACATTCTCTACATCACTAATTGTGCGGAAATTAGGATCCAAATCAATGACATCATAATGCTGTTGAATAATCTTTAAACAGAAGCTATGTAATGTCGAAATTTGTGCTTGATGAATTTTAATGCGTTGATTCTTTAAATGTTCATTTCTAGGATCTTCTATTGACGCTTGTTGAATGCGCTGATCAACACGATGCTTCATTTCTCTCGCACTTAAATTAGTAAATGTAACAACGAGTAACTTATCAACATCTATTTCATCTCTAATAATTTTTTGAATAATTCTTTCTACTAATACAGCAGTTTTACCAGACCCTGCTGCTGCTGCTACTAATACATCTTGACCATTAGCGTATATACTCTTCCACTGTGCATCTGTCCATTGAGCATCTTTAGGTTTGATGGGGATGTTATTCATTATGATCACCGCTTTCTAACTCGACATCTTGTATTGCTTTGATAGGATCTATAGTTTCATCTACATGGCGATAATGTTTACTATCAATAATAGTATCCACATGGCACACTGATTTAAAATTACAAAATTGGCATGGTAATTGGTCATCGAATTTAAGTGGTGCAACTTCGGTATGACCTTCCATAATATTTGTAGCAGTCTTTATAAAGTTATCTTTATTATGTTTGATAAATTTATGAATTGTTGTTTCATCAGCAACACTGCTCCCCCTACTTCCAATACTTCCATCTTTCTTCAGGCTAACTGGAACAATGTCGGATTTACCAATTTCTTCTAAACGAATATCCAATGCGTCTACTACATCCATATCGCTATTAACTAAGCCACGTAATTTATATTCTTTTAAAAATGCTTGTTCAAGTTTGTCCTGTGTTAAAGCATCATCTTCCAATTCTCCCCAATCTTTAAAACTGAGACGTTCATCATGTACATGGAAATACAATAGGCCACCTGGTTTAATTTCGTTAGATAATCCCAGACGTTGGGCATTTTGCAAAGCAATATCCATATAAGTCATCATTTGCATTTGTTTACCATAATAAACCTTCTTTAAATCTAATTTCGCACTGGGATTAGATGACTTATAATCAATAATATTAATGTAGCTCTTATCATCTTTAGTGTAAGCATCTATACGATCAATTTGTCCTCGTATATTAACTGGAATGCCTTGTTTTGTAATTAATGGTTGTGCAATAAGTTCTTCACTGTTGTTCGGTGTCTTTCTAAACCCTGCTTCGAAACGTTGTGGTTTGAACTTTGTATTTTTATTTTGATAGCGTAATGCTTTCAAAGTACTTTCGACAATGACACCAATTCGTTTTGACACATACCGATAGTATGCATTTGAATCCATGAGATTAAATTGGACTTGAGGTAAAACATTCTCTAAAGCTTCAACAGTTAAAGCATGTATCTTCTTATTATCAAGATTTTTAAAGTCTCCATCTACCTTATCCGAAATATACTTCAATGCTGTATGGAAAATATTTCCTAAATCAAAATTTTCAAGCTTATATTTCGTACGCTCATTTAACCTTAAACCATGATTCGCATAATGTTTAAACGGACAATCATTATACCCTTCAAATCTAGATACACTTGCGTTAATTGTTGAACCATATAAAGATGCAGCCAATGGTTCATCTAATTTCACTGTTTCGTTGTCATATGTCAACGCAGTTAATAGGTACTCTAAACCGTTATTCAATTTGTCATTATCACGCATGACTTGATAAGCATCAACCCATACATCAGCGACCATCTCTGCCTCTAGCCAAGCTTTTAAAGATTCGAATAAGACGACTTTAGTTTGATGTGGATGCTCCATTAACGATAAAGGTTGTGCATTATGTTGATAATGAATATTCATTACTTCTAACCCATTGAACAACCCTTGTATTTGGTCTATAAATGGACTTTTTTCTTTATCCTCACCTTGTGCACCCATTAAACTATATGAAAATGTAACTTGTTCACTGCCTCGTGTCATTGCAATATAACAAACAAACGCTTCATCCATTTGTAAGATATCTGATGTAGGACTTAATTCAACTTGTGCTTGTTGTTCAAACACTTTCTTTTCTTCATCTGTTATTAGACTAGAAGAAGAAACCGGTTGCGGCATAGCACCATCGTTCATTCCAACCATATAAATATGTTTTTTATTGTCTACTTTCGCTAAGTCCATTGTCCCTATACTCACTTGATCGAGGGTTTGAGGAATCATTACAAATTCTAATTGTTCTAAACCAATATCAAATACCTCTAAAAAGCGTTTAAGAGTCATTTCTTCATTATCAAATACAGTGACTAAATCATCTAAAATTTGAATAAGTCCATTCCAAATTTGATCTATTTCTTCAGCTTCTTCATGACGACCATCGACGTCCAATTGGTCACGGTGAGTCATTAAATATTTAGGTAAATCAAATGCCTCCATTGTCTCATAGAAAGCTGTCGCAAAACCTCTCACATTTTCTGCTTCGTTCATTGCTTTTTCAAAAGTTAATATTTTATCAATAATATCATTTTTTAAATGAACTACTTGCTCGAAATCTTCTCGCTCTTCAGTAGTTAATTTATGTTCTTTACGTCCCATTTTCGTAAAGTTATCAATACTAAACAGTTTTTCATCAAGCCAACGTTTGCCATAAACACCACGTTCAACGACAAAGTTCTCTAATAAATCAATTAAATATGCACTATCCTTAAAGTGATTAGTTAGAATATTGGTTTTAATTAAACGCATCATAGGACTAATATTCCAGTTTGTTTGAATAACTTCCAAAAGTGAGCGTACCATTTCCATGATCGGATGATGTGTCATTGATCTTTTAGTGTCAATATTAAATGGAATATCGTACTGTGGAAGAACAGAGTCAAATAAATATGCATAAGCTTCATCACGATACAAGATAGCAATGTCTTGATATCTATATTGCTTATCACGTGTATCTTTAATAATTTGGCGAGCTACTTCATTAACTTCTTCACGTATACTTGAGGATTCTAAAATATTAATACTGCCATCGTAAGCGATAGGATTAATTTGCAATGCGTCAAATTGTTGTTCCAGTTGTATTAAATCTTTATTGTTAAAACGATATTGTTGTTTAAAGAATTGTTGTTGTAATTCTATGTTTAAATCTTTAGCAATTTCCTTTAAATGTGTTAATACCTCTGAGGGTTTTCTGAATAAACTAAATGGATCTTCATTACCATCAGTTGTTAAAAGAACAGTAACTTTTTTGGCGCTTTGAACGAGTGCTTTAATAATTTGATATTCCAATGTAGAGAAGTTGTGGAATCCATCTATGTATACCTCTGCTCTTTTAATCCATTCTGATTGACTTAAAATATCAATAAAATGATTTAAACTATCCTCTGAAGTAATAAATTCGCCATTTATGCGTTCCTCAAAATACTGATAAATAAGCGATATATCTTCTAATTTATGTCTAGTTCTCGTCTTCAAGTCATTATCTTGCAAAAATGTATGTAAATGTTCTGGCGTAACAGAATATTTCTTAAAATCTTGAATTTGTTCACTTAACTTCTCACTAAAACCATAATAATTTACTTGTGATTGATATAGTTTTAATTCCGATTTATGTTGTTGAACTAAATCATAAATCATCATCTCGGTAGCCGCTTGCGTTAGTCGTTCTTCAGTTAATCCTCCAACCTCTTGAAAAACTCTATAACTTAAGCGTTCAAAGTGAAGCACTTCAGTTCTTAGACTTCCATTCAATTCTTTATCATTAACAAATGCTTGTTCTAATTGAAAAGTACTCTGTGTTGGTGCTATTAAAACAATTGGATCGCCTAGAGGATCCTCTTTCATTTGTTGCTTAATATTATCAATCATATGATGAGATTTGCCTGTCCCTGCTCTGCCAATGTATGCGTTCAACTCCATTATGCCCACACTCCTTTGAACTTATTTTAACACAGAACATACGTTCTTAAAAATGTTTTGTTAGGTCGAAATATTGAACAAAAAAAGACTGGCGGAACCTCTATGAACATTCCATTACCAGTCTTGCTATGTTAAAAATTAATTCATTAATACTAATTTTCCTTATTTTTCATTATCTGGATTAAAATTAAACTTAAATTCACTGAATGGCCAAAATCTAAATGATACTTTACCAACAATTTGATCTCTATCAATTAAACCAAACGCCCTACTATCCTTACTGACTTCTCTGTTATCACCTAAAACTAAGTATTTACCTTTTGGTATGATATTTGATTTAGGATTTGCATTTAGTAAATCTTTAGTTTCAAATGAACCCGTAATATATTCACCTTGTTTACGTTTTTCATTGTAATCAAGATAAGGTTCATTTATCTTTTTACCATTAACATATAGTTTATCATTTTTATAAATAACGTTATCGCCAGGTACACCAATGACACGTTTAACATAATCGTCTTGTTGATTCGCATGAAATACGATTACATTACCTTTTTTTATGTCTCCAACTTTATATCCTAGAATGTTAACCATGACGTGTTCGCCATCTTTTAGTGTTGGATCCATTGAATCGCCTTTTATAGTATATGATTTAGCTACGAAGTTAACCATTACCCATACAAGTAATAAACCTACCGCTATGGCAACAATCCATTCAACTATTTCTTTCTTCAATTTTAACACCTCCTCTACTTATTAAACTGACTAGGTAAATTCTTTAAACGGATAATACTTTAAACTAACATCTCCTACGATATCGTCCTTATCTATTAATCCATATGTTCTTGAATCACTTTGTTTATCACCATTATCATTTAAAATAAAATATGAATTTGGCAGAATAATATCACCATCAGAATCATGTAAATCTCTTATTGCAAAATTATTAATATCTCTATTTTTAGCATAAAATTTATTAACTTGTCTATCATCTCTATACAATTTACCGTTTCTAACTTCAATTGATTCACCTGGCTTGCCGACCAATCTACCAAAGTGTAATTGATTATTATGTCGATACATGATAATATCTCCATCCTTCAACATGTTAAAGGTAACTTTAATTTTATTAATAATGACACGGTCACCTTTATTCAAAGTTGGTGACATATCATCAGTTTGAACTACAGCACTTTTAACTAAGAACATTTGTATAAACATGACAAACAGACAAGCAAATAGGAATGCTACAATCCAACTTGTCACTCTACGCACTTTGTCACTCCTTGTCTGAACCCATGAAATAGCCCTCGACTTTCTTACCAACAAACCATAACGCTATAGTAACTATTAATACCATTATTGCTCTAACAGGATGTGTGAAAAATGAGGTTACACTTTTTCCCATAATCGCCAAAAATGTAATAGAAATTAACTTAGATATAAGTAAAATTATAAAATAATATTTGCCTCTAATATGAGAGAAACTTGCCACAAAATTAACTAGTGTATTAGGTGTAAACGGAAAACACATTAATATAAATATTGGTACTAAGCCCTGTCTATCAATAAAATGAATAAGGCGTTCAATTGATCGTCTTGATTTAATCCGCTTCATAAAGTTAGCATTAACAAATTTTCTACAGAAAAAGAACACTGTATAAGTACCTGCTACAACACCTAACCAACTAATAATCGTACCTGCTATAAAGCCATACGCATGAACACATAAAATAACATACAATGTTAAAGGAAGTACTGGCACAATGGCTCTAAAAAATAAAATAATAAATCCAGCCAGATAACCAAAACCTTGTAATAAATCAAACCATTGTTCAATTTGATGAAACATAGTTACATCAAATCCTTCCTATTGGATTAACAGTTATTATTTCATAGAAATATTGTACACTGTTTCATTTATAAATCTACCTATATAATAATAAATCAGTCACAGGTAGTAGTTAGAACTCATTCCTTAGCTTTAATATAAAGATATATATTAGAAAAGTCGATACGGAATTTAATCCATATCGACTTTGTAAGACATATTTAATTGACGCTATTGAATGACTAGAGAATTATAAACGCTCTTCTAATTCTTTCTTCTTATCTTCAAATCCAGGTTTACCTAATAATGCAAACATGTTTTGTTTGTATGCTTCTACTCCAGGTTGGTTAAATGGATTAACACCTAATTGATATCCACTCATTGCACACGCTAATTCAAAGAAGTATACAACATAACCAAATGTTTCTTCGTCTAAGCGTGGAATATTCACAACAACATTAGGAACGCCACCATCAGTGTGAGCTAATAGTGTACCTTCAAATGCTTTAGTATTAACTTCATCAATTGTTTTACCTGCTAAGTAATTTAATCCATCTAAATCATCACTATCTTCTTCAATTGTAATATCGTGTTTAGGGTTGTTTACTTTTACAACTGTTTCAAATAAGAAACGACGTCCTTCTTGGACATATTGACCTAATGAATGTAAGTCAGTTGTATAGTTTGCACTAGATGGATATATACCTTTAAAGTCTTTACCTTCAGACTCACCATATAATTGTTTCCACCACTCATTGAAATATTGCATTGACGGTTCATAATTAATCAACATTTCAGTAGTGTATCCTTTGCTATATAAAATATTACGGATTGTCGCATATTGATAAGCAATATTTTCATCTAATTTATCTGATGATAATTCTTTACGCGCTTTGTTTGCACCAATCATAATTGATTCAATATTTATGCCAGCTGTTGCAATCGGTAATAGACCCACAGCAGTTAATACAGAATAACGACCACCAACATCATCTGGTACTACAAACGTTTCATAACCTTCATTATCTGCTAATTGTTTTAATGCACCTTTTGCTTTATCTGTAGTAGCAAAGATACGTTTTTTAGCTTCTGCTTTACCATACTTATCTTCAACTAATTGTTTAAATAATCTAAATGCTACTGCTGGTTCTGTAGTTGTACCAGATTTAGAAATAACATTTACTGAAAAATCTTTATCTGATAAGTAGTCTACTAATTCTTTAGTGTACGTTGATGATAAATGATTACCCACGAATACAATTTCAGGGTATTCATTTGAATTGCGGAATGATGAAGTTAACATTTCAATAGCAGCACGCGCACCTAAATATGAACCTCCGATACCAATTACTACTAATACATCTGAATTAGATTTTATACGTTTTGATGCTTCCACAATTCTTGAAAATTCTTTCTTATCATAGTCTTCCGGAAGATTCACCCAACCTAAGAAATCACTACCTGCACCAGTACCTTCGTGAATCGTTTTATGAATTGTTTTAACGATATCTTGTTGTTGATCAATTTCATGTTGACCAAAGAATTCCAATGCTTTTCCATAATCTAATTGAATATGAGTCATTTTATAAAAGCCTCCTGTATGTCCTTGTTGATTTAATTTTACTAACTTTAAGCCTTCTATTCAATTGACATGACTGACTATTCGAATATTTTCAAATTAATTCAACAATTTTAAGACATTTTTTAATAATTTTAAAATGAATAATTTCTAAATAAAATAATACTTATATTTCCATATCAATATGTAACATATCCTTTTATACAATTGATATGTTGATGATAAGAGTATTTTCAAATTTTTGTATATTTATGTAAAAAAATGGTTTTATTTTCATTTAATATCTGTTAGTATAAATTTATATCAATTTTCAGAAAAATTATGAGGTGAATTTTAATGAAAGAGAAAATCGTATTAGCATATTCAGGTGGATTAGATACAAGTGTAGCCGTTAAATGGCTTATAGATAAAGGCTATGATGTCGTAGCTGTATGTTTAGATGTTGGTGAAGGTAAAGATTTAGATGTTGTATATTCTAAAGCACTAGATATGGGTGCAGTTGAGTGTCATATTATTGATGCTACTAAAGAATTTAGTGATGACTTTGTAAGTTATGCAATCAAAGGTAACTTAATGTATGAAAATAGTTATCCACTCGTATCAGCTTTATCTCGTCCACTTATCGCTAAGAAATTAGTTGAGATTGCTGAACAAACTAATTCTGTCGGTATCGCGCATGGTTGTACTGGTAAAGGTAATGACCAAGTTCGTTTCGAAGTTGCTATTAAAGCATTAAACCCTAACCTAAAAGCATTTGCGCCAGTAAGAGAATGGGGTTGGAGTCGTGAAGAAGAAATTGATTATGCCATTAAACACAATATCCCTGTTGGCATCAATCACGATTCTCCTTATTCAATTGATCAAAACTTATGGGGTAGAGCAAATGAGTGTGGTATTTTAGAAGATCCGTATGCTGCCCCTCCAAAAGACGCTTATGATTTAACAGCAGAGTTAGAAGATACACCAGATACACCTGATGAAATTATCCTTTCATTTAAAAACGGTGTTCCAGTTCAATTAAATCATCAAGATTATGACTTAGATCAATTAATATTAACTTTAAATGAATTAGCTGGAAAACACGGAATTGGACGTATCGACCATGTAGAAAATCGTCTTGTTGGTATTAAATCTCGTGAAATATATGAAACTCCAGGTGCAGAAGTAATATTAAAAGCACATAAAGCACTTGAAACATTAACGTTAACTAAAGATGTAGCTCATTTTAAACCAGTGATTGAAAAACAATTTGCTGAACAAACTTATAATGGTTTATGGTTCTCACCATTAACTGATAGCTTAAAATTATTCATTGATAGCACGCAACAATATGTTGAAGGTGATGTTAGAATTAAATTATTTAAAGGTAATGCCATTGTTAATGGAAGAAAATCTCTATACACGCTATATGATGAAAAATTAGCAACATACACTAAAGAAGATGCATTTAATCAATCGGCAGCGGTAGGTTTCATCGATATTTATGGTTTACCTACTCAAGTAAATGCATATCTTCATGGAGGTTATAGTAATGAGTAGTAAAGCATGGGGTGGCCGTTTTCAACAACAGCCGGAAGATTGGGTAGATGAATTTAATGCTTCCATAGATTTCGACCAAACATTGTTGGATGAAGATGTCCAAGGTAGTATTGCACATGCTACCATGTTAGCTAATCAAAATATCATTTCACAAGATGATAAAGACGCAATCATTAATGGCTTAAAAGAGATTCAACAAGACTTTCATAATGGGAAGCTTGCGTTTAAAAAATCGCTTGAAGATATTCATTTAAACATTGAACATGAACTCATTCAACGTGTCGGTGACGCTGGAGGTAAGTTGCATACAGGTCGTAGTAGAAATGACCAAGTGGCTACTGACTTGCATCTATACGTAAAAAAAGAAGTACTTGAAATTCAAGACCTTATTCGATCATTCCAAACATCCATTCTTAAACTAGCTCAATCACATGTGGATACAATCATGCCAGGATATACACACTTACAACGTGCTCAACCGATTTCTTTTGCACACCATGTTATGACATATTTCTGGATGCTAGAAAGAGACTATTCACGTTTCGTTGATAGTATGAAACGTATTGATATTTCACCATTAGGTGCAGCTGCATTAAGTGGTACAACACACCCTATCGATAGACACGAAACGCAACAATTATTAGAATTTAGTTCAGTTTATGAGAATAGTTTAGATGCAGTGAGTGATCGTGATTACATTATTGAAACTTTGCATAATATTTCATTAACTATGATTCATTTATCACGTTTTGCTGAAGAAATTATCTTTTGGTCTACGGATGAAGCGAAATTCATTACCCTATCTGATGCTTTCTCTACAGGTTCATCTATTATGCCTCAGAAGAAGAATCCAGATATGGCAGAACTTATTCGTGGTAAAGTAGGACGTGCTACAGGACATTTAATGAGCATGCTTGTAACATTAAAAGGGTTACCACTTGCATATAATAAAGACTTACAAGAAGATAAAGAAGGTTTATTTGACTCAGTACGTACTATAAAAGGTTCACTACGAATTTTTGAAGGTATGTTAGATACAATGACCGTTAATACAGACCGTTTAAACGAAACTGTGCATCAAGACTTTTCAAATGCAACGGAATTAGCTGATTATTTAGTAGCTAAAGATGTACCATTTAGAAAGGCGCACGAAATTGTTGGTAAAATTGTCTTTGAGTGCATTCAACAAGGTATCTATTTATTAGATGTACCTCTCGAACGTTACAAAGAATTAAATTCAAATATAGATCAAGATGTTTATGATTATCTTAAACCGGAAAACTGTCTTAGCCGAAGAAAAAGTTATGGTTCAACAGGCCAAGACGCAGTACGTCATCAACTGAAAGTTGCTGAAAAATTATTAAATAACGATTAATTTTAGAGGTTGGGTATGGGCCAACGAATTCTGAATGAATTCTATCCATTCCCAACCTTTTTGTTAAATATATTGAGTGAACATTAATTATATAATAGTTATTTAAAGCTTCTGCAAATTCACTTTCTTACACAAAATATCACTGATAGATTTTAATTATACATTTAACTATGAAAGGATGAGTTTGTTGAAAGCAAGTAATAAAGGTATCATTTCATGTTTAACAGTAGCCAGTTTGAGTCTAGCGATTATACATACGCCCGTTGAAGCAAGTGGTGGTGAATCATCAAACACTACAACTACGAACCTAACTAATGCATCTAAAACTCAAAACAATCATACTAATTGGTCAAGAAATTTAACAGGAGAGCGCCATACTACTATTGCACATCGTGGTGCTAGTGGCTATGCACCAGAGCATACTTTTGCAGCGTACGATAAAAGTTATAATGAATTAGGTGCCTCATATATTGAAATAGATTTACAACGCACTAAAGATGGTCATTTAGTTGCAATGCATGACGAAACAGTTGATCGTACAACAAACGGCTCAGGACGTGTCGAGGATTATACATTAGCTGAATTAAAGAAATTAGATGCAGGTTCATCATTTAATGAACAAAATCCTCAATTAGCCAAAGATAGTTATAAAGGTGCTACAGTTCCAACATTAGATGAAATTTTGACACGTTATGGTACAGATGCCAATTATTATATTGAAACAAAGCAGCCTGATGTTTATCCTGGCATGGAACAACAACTGCTAGACACACTAAACCGACATAACATGCTTACTTCAAATTCTCTAGAAAATGGACATGTCCTGGTACAATCATTTTCAGAAGCTAGCTTATTAAAAATGCATCAATTAAATTCAAATGTGCCATTAATACGCCTATTGGATAAAGGTGAATTAGCTCAACAAAGTGAAGCAGATTTACAACGTATTCGTTCTTATGCAATTGGTGTCGGTCCTGAATATAGCGATTTAAATGCACAAAATACAGCTCATTTAAAAGACTTAGGTTTTCTCGTACATCCATTTACGGTGAATGAAACTGCCGATATGCAGCGCTTGAACCAATACGGTGTTGATGGTGTCTTTACAAACTATGCTGATCAATATAAAGCAATAAGTTCACAAAAGTAAGTAAAAGTTTTAATACAGTCCGCTACTGCGAATTTGCAAAATAGCATCATTATATAATGTAAGTCTCAGGCTCTTGAATCAAAACAAAAACGCTATAACTTGTTTCATTCCCATAACAAGCTATAGCGTTTATTTATGTTTATATATCGGTTTATGCCCAACCACGGTAGCGAGCTGCTTCTGCAGTACGTTTAATACCTACAATATAAGCTGCTAGTCTCATGTCAATTTTTCTATTTTGTGCTAATTCGTAGATTGTATCAAACGCATCTACTAATTTTTCACGTAATTTATCGTTAACTTCCTCTTCAGACCAATAATAACCTTGGTTATTTTGCACCCATTCGAAGTATGAAACTGTTACACCACCAGCACTTGCTAGTACGTCTGGTACCAATAAGATACCACGTTCAGTTAAAATTCGTGTAGCTTCAGGTGTAGTAGGTCCGTTAGCCGCTTCAACAATAATATCGGCTTTAATATCATTCGCATTATCTTCAGTGATTTGGTTAGAAATCGCAGCTGGTACTAGAATGTCACAATCTAACTCGAACAATTCTTTGTTAGAAATTGTGTTATCGAATAAGTTTGTAACTGTACCGAAACTATCACGACGATCTAATAAATAATTGATATCTAAACCTTCTGGATCATGTAATGCACCATAAGCATCAGAAATTCCTACGACTTTTGCACCCATGTCATATAAGAATTTAGCTAGGAAACTACCTGCATTACCAAATCCTTGGATAACTACGCGAGAACCTTTGATTTCCTTACCACGACGTTTAGCTGCTTGTTCAATAGCAATCACTACGCCCAATGCAGTTGAACGATCGCGTCCTTGTGAACCACCTAATACGATAGGTTTACCTGTGATAAACCCAGGTGAGTTGAATTTATCTAAAGCACTATATTCATCCATCATCCAAGCCATAATTTGAGAGTTAGTAAATACGTCTGGTGCTGGAATATCTTTTGTAGGACCAACGAATTGAGAAATTGCACGTACATATCCACGAGATAAACGTTCAACTTCATGAATACTCATTTGACGTGGGTCACATACGATACCACCTTTACCACCACCGTATGGTAAATTAACAATACCGCATTTTAAAGTCATCCACATAGATAATGCTTTAACTTCTTCTTCATCTACTTCAGGATGGAAACGAACCCCACCTTTAGTTGGACCAACAGCATCGTTATGTTGAGCACGATAACCTGTAAATGTTTTAACAGTACCATCATCCATGCGTACTGGGATACGAACTTGTAAAAATCTTAATGGTTCTTTGATTAAATCATACATACCATCGTCAAATCCCAATTTGTGTAAAGCTTCTTTAATGATACTTTGTGTAGAAGTCACTAAATTATTATTCTCAGTCATGATCACTTTCGCCTCTTTTTAACAAATGATTTCGCTTTCATACATATTGTAACACATGTCTTTGCTTTTTAAAGGGTTTTCAAAATGAATGTTACAACTTTTTGAACTTAATTAAATACGCTTCTGATTCTATCTAATGCATCATCTAATTCTTCTTTAGAAATAACTAAAGGTGGAGCAAATCGAATCACCGTATCATGAGTTTCTTTACATAATAGTCCTTTTTCTTTTAATGCTTCACAGAAAGGTCTAGCATTTTCATGTAATTCAACACCAATAAATAGACCACGACCACGTACTTCTTTAATAGCTGGGTGATTAATTTTTTGTAATTCAGATTTAAAGTATTCCCCTAATTCATGTGAACGGCCAGGTAAATCTTCATCTAATATGACATCTAACGCAGCGATTGAAACGGCACAAGCTAATGGATTACCACCAAACGTAGAACCGTGTGAACCAGGTGTAAATACATCCAGTACTTCGTTATCAGCTAAGACTACAGAAATAGGTAGTACGCCGCCACCAAGCGCTTTTCCTAAAATATAAACATCAGGTTTAACATTATCCCAATCAGTAGCAAATAATTTACCAGAACGTCCTAAACCAGCTTGAATTTCATCGGCAATAAATAGAATATTATGTTCATCACATAATTCTCTGATAGCTTTTAAATAACCTTCAGGTGGGATATTAATACCTGCTTCACCTTGAATCGGTTCAACTAAAATAGCAGCTGTATTCTCATTAATAGCTTCTTTTAATTTATCAACATCACCGAAATCTACTTTGCGGAAACCATCTAATAACGGACCATAACCACGTTGGTACTCAGCTTCTGATGATAAAGATACTGGCGCCATAGTACGACCATGGAAGTTACCATTAAATGCGATAATTTCAGCTTTATCTGGTTCAAGACCTTTTACATCATATGCCCAACGACGTGCAGCTTTCAATGCAGTTTCAACTGCTTCCGCACCAGTATTCATTGGTAGTGCTTTATCTTTACCTGATAATTTACAAACTTTTTCATACCATTCACCTAAATTATCACTATGAAAAGCACGAGAAACCAAAGTTACTTTGTCAGCTTGATCTTTAAGTGCTTGAATAATTTTAGGATGACGGTGTCCTTGGTTAACAGCTGAATAAGCTGAAAGCATATCCATATATTTATTACCTTCTGGATCAGTTACCCAAATACCTTCCGCTTCTGCAACAACGATTGGTAGTGGTACGTAGTTTTGAGCTCCATAATGGTTTGTTAATTCAATGATTTGTTCTGACTTAGTCATAATATCTCCCCTTTGCTTAATTTATATTAAAACTAATTGCCATACGATTACGGCTTTCGATGTCATATACAAAGAAGTATATTCGCAAAATTAATAAGAGCACTAAATGACTCATTGTTACATCAAATATGCCCTTCGTTTCTAAATGAAAGCCCTTACAGATATAATGACATACCTATCAATATTTTTACAAGCAAAATATTAAAAATTTTCCGATAAATAAAATGAATTAAGATTCCTTTGGTATTTACATAAAAAAAAAGATTATGACAAGAATGATTGCCATAATCTATTATAAACTCTAAGTTCATCTACATTTATCAAATTAAATTTATAAAGATATTTTGAACATCTTCTTTTTAACTAGATTAAAACTAACCGCAAAGTTTAACATTTATTCACTCATTAATACTATTTATCTTTACGAGGTAACGGATAAAAACCTTGGTTAAATTGTTTCCACAAATTAGGTGTTAATTCATGCTTATCTTCACGATGAGGGTCAAATTCTGATAAAATTTCATCTTCTTTTCCTTCTTGAATTTTGCTGATGAAATTATAGTCTAATAATATTTCACGACCAAGTGCTACGAGTTCAACACCTGTTGATTCAATAGCGTCTAATGCATCATCAGCTGTAAATACAGATCCTACACCAATAACTGGGATACGACCATCCACCCATTGGTGAATTAATTTCAATCGCTCTTGTCCTGCATACTTACCTTCTCTTGTAGTTGAATGAATATCTCCAAGAGATATATGAACATAATCAATTGATTTTTCAGTAATTGTATTAATTAATTGTTCGGTAATTTCCATTGAAATACCTGGTGATTCAGCTTCTTCAGGAGAAAGTCGATACCCTACTATGAAATCATCGCTCGCATATTCTGATTTGGCCTTTAATACTTCATCTATAACAGCAGTTGGAAACTTCATGTGATCAGACCATTCATCATTTCTTCTATTATAATATGGAGATACAAATTGGTGAATTAAATAGTGATTAGCACCATGAATCTCTACGCCATCAAACCCAGCTTCGATTACTCGACGCGTTGCTTCACCGAAATCTTTAATTGTTTGTTCAATTTCTTTAGGGGTAATTTCTCTAGCATCATGTTCATGTTGTTGTCCGAAGCTTTTTAAAGTGATAGGACTTGGTGCAACAACATCTCCATTCGGTGTTAAATTAGCTAATGCTTGTGCGCCACCATGATGAATTTGAACTAAAGCTTTAGCACCATTCTTCTTCATAGCTTGTGCTAAACGCTTGAGTCCTTCTATATCTGAATCATGCGCAACAGAAGGTTGTCCTGGAAAAGCTTTACCAATATCGTTAACATTACTTGCAGCATTGATAGCTAAGCCAACATCTTTAGAGCGCTTTTCAATATACGGTATTTCCACGTCAGAAATTGTACCATCATCATTAGATGAAATATGCGTTAATGGCGCCAATACAAAACGATTTTTTAATTCAACCCCATTTGGCAAAGTTACGGTTTCAAATAATTTTTCATATTTTTTATTCATAGGTAAGTCCTTTCCTTTTTAATTATGACTAGACTATAGCACGCAGAATTAAAGCTCCTCCAATATTCTGCTTGACTGTACATGCATATATTTGTGTCGCTTTTTTATAATCAAACGCATAAAAAAGCTAACGTTATATTAAAATATAACGTTAGCTTAGCGTGTTAACAGTCAATCAATTATTACGAATCGCACGTTTAGACTGTTTAATCCAGACCGGTAGGCGTTCTTCAAGTGTTTGAAACCCATACTTTTCTGTTTCTTTAATTTCATCTAATACTGACTGCTTTTCTTTTTTTCGTTCATAATTCTTAAAGTAATCATTATCTTTAAGAGACAAATTTAGTTTTCCTTCATCATCAATTGATAAAATTTTTGCTTTAACGATTTGTCCTTCTGATAGAAATTTTTTTAAGTTGTGGACGTAATCATCCATAATTTCAGAAATATGGATAAGTCCTTCAGTATGGTCAGGGGTCTCAACAAAAGCGCCATACGGTTGAATTCCAGTCACACGCACTTTAATATGCTGACCTTCTTTATAGTGATTATTCAACTTGATAACCCCTTACTTCGATTTACTTAACATAATTATAATAGCATAAATCACAAACTTGGACTAACTATAAACCAATAAAAATCCACATTTTTTCAAAAATATAATAACCCTTTCGACAAATACTAAATTAACGTTCGCATTTAAGGTTATCGTTTTAAAAATTGCAATTGAATTGAAAGTTAAACCATAAAAAAACGAATCGACATCAACCGTCGATTCGAAAGATTTGTTCATAATCAATTATTATTTATCTTCTACATCAATAGATTCAATAACTACATCATGTACAGGTTTATCTTGTGCACCTACTTTAGTATTTGCAATATCTTCTAAAGTTGCTTCGCCTTCAATTAGTTGTCCGAACACAGTGTGTTTTTGATCTAACCAAGGCGTGCCACCATTATCCGCATATGCTTTGGCAATCGGTTCAGGCCAGCCACCATCTACTAATTGGTTAACCATAGATTCTGGAACTTCTTTCATTTGAACAACAAAGAATTGAGAACCATTTGTGTTTGGTCCTGCATTTGCCATTGAAAGCGCGCCATATAAGTTAAAAGCCTCTAAAGAGAATTCATCTTCAAAAGAACCTCCATAAATACTTTCACCACCCATACCAGTTGCTGTAGGGTCTCCTCCTTGAATCATGAAGTCATTAATAACACGGTGGAAAGTAATACCGTCATAATAACCATTTTTAGCGTGTGTCACAAAATTTTCAACAGTTTTCGGCGCGATATCTGGGAACAACTTAAATGTCATATCGCCTTTATTTGTATGCATAGCAACTTTAATTTCATTGTCTTGTATTTCTTTGTTTAGTTGTGGATAGTTAGTCATTTCAATTCTCCATTCATGTTATGATGATATAGATACATCTTAACACATTTGAAAGGAAGTAATATAGCATGTTATACCGATTCTCACATAAGACTGGCGCTTACGGCGTTACTATTAAAGAAGAGAATGACGACCAAGTTCTAGTTCAAGTTGAACAAGTGATTAAACATCCAAAACAAGGTGATTTACATAATCCAGGACAAACTGAAGGTGTCTTTTTCCATGAAAGACGTGCTCTAAGTCACTTTGAAAAACGTTATGCAACGCGTTCACAATTGCGTGAGTTTAATGTTGAAGAAATGACTTATGAAGCGTCACTTCAACAAGCTATTACAAAAATGGAAAATGATTTAAAACAACAAAATACTGAATTTGCAAAACAAGCCTTAAACAATCTTGAAAATTTAAAAAATGACTATTCAATTCAATATAAACAAAAATTTTTATAGGTCATTTGAACGTGTTTCTTCTTATTTAACAAGTTCTGAAAAATCACTACTCATATGAGTTTTCGGCGTTTTTCAGAACAATATGATTCATGTATAATATATTGCATAAATATTTTTTAAGGAGGATAACATAGTGAGTTTGTTACATATTGCGGTCATTTTACCGTTAATATTTGCACTCATTATTCCAATTCTATATCGATTCTTTAAAAAGATTCATTTAGGTTGGTTTGTATTACCTATTCCTGTTGTCTTATTTATCTATTTCTTATCTCTTATTTCGACTACTCAGTCAGGTAATACAGTAATAAAAACATTAAACTGGATGCCACATATAGGTATGAATTTTGATTTATATCTTGATGGCTTAAGCATTTTATTTAGTTTACTTATAACAGGTATAGGATCGTTAGTGGTTTTATATTCCATTGGTTACTTAAGTAAATCTGAACAACTTGGTAATTTTTATTGTTATTTATTACTATTTATGGGTGCAATGTTAGGCGTTGTCCTTTCAGACAATTTAATTATTTTATATCTATTTTGGGAATTGACTTCGTTTTCAAGTTTTTTACTTATCTCTTTCTGGAGAGAAAAAAAGGCATCTATTTATGGTGCACAAAAGTCATTAATCATTACCGTATTTGGTGGATTAAGTTTATTAGGGGGATTCATTTTAATTTCTCTAGCAGGTGATTCACTTAGCTTACACGAGCTAATTGCTAATGCATCTGAAATTCAACATAGTCCATTATTTATCTTCGCAATGGTACTTATTATGTTGGGTGCATTCACTAAATCTGCACAAGTTCCATTTTATATTTGGTTGCCTGACGCTATGGAAGCACCTACCCCAGTCAGTGCATATCTACACTCGGCAACAATGGTGAAAGCAGGATTATATTTAGTTGCTCGTGTTACACCGCTTTTTGCGATATCACAAGGATGGATTTGGACAATTACTTTAGTTGGTCTAATCACGCTTTTCTGGGCATCTTTAAATGCCACAAAACAACAAGATTTGAAAGGTATACTTGCCTTCTCAACAGTATCTCAACTTGGCATGATTATGTCGATGTTAGGTATTGGTGCCGTAAGTTATCATTTCGAGGGAAGTCAAAGCCAATTGTACATTGCTGGATTTACTGCAGCAGTGTTTCATCTAGTGAATCACGCCACATTTAAAGGTGCGTTATTCATGATTACAGGTGCTGTAGATCATGTTACAGGCACAAGAGATGTTAAAAAACTTGGTGGTTTACTAACGATTATGCCTATTTCATTTACAATTACTGTTATTACAGCATTAAGTATGGCAGGCATTCCACCGTTTAATGGCTTCCTTTCTAAAGAAAAATTTCTTGAAGCCATGATTGAGATTTCTCACGCTAATGTTTTCAGTTTAGATACATTAGGTATTGTTTTTCCTATTTTAGCTATTGTGGGTAGTATATTTACATTTGTTTATTCAATTAAATTTATTATGTATATTTTCTTTGGTAAACATCAACCGAATGCTTTACCTAAAAAAGCACATGAAGCTTCAATATTAATGTTATTATCTCCAATCATTTTAGCAGTACTCGTTGTTGTCTTTGGGTTATTCCCTGGATTATTAACGCAATCTATTGTAGAACCAGCGACAACTGCAATTAGTGGTATGAGTAATGTTAATGCGGAATTCCACTTATTCCATGGTATTACGCCTGCATTTATTTCAACATTAATTATTTGGATATTAGGTATTCTTTTATTACTAACATTTAGTTATTGGATCCGACTCTTACACGCTCAGCCAACACGTTTAACGTTAAATCATTGGTATGATTCTACTGGAAAATACTTGCCTAATTATTCAGCGAATATGACGAATAGTTATGTAAATGGTTATGTTAGAGATAGCTTAGTCATTATATTCGGTATGCTTATTGTCGTTACGATTGTGACGCTACTAAGCGTTCCTTTTGACTTTAATTTTAAAGATATAAATAATATTCATATTTATGAAATAGCGATTTTAATATTATTAATTATCGCAGCATTTATGGTTGTTATTGCTAAATCACGTTTATTTAGCGTTATCATGCTAGGTGTGGTCGGTTATTCAGTATCTGTGTTATTTGTATTTTTCAAAGCACCAGACCTTGCCTTAACACAGTTCGTAGTAGAATCGATTTCTACAGCGTTATTCTTATTATGTTTCTATCATTTACCTAATTTAAATCGTTATAATGAAACACGATCATTTAAATTAACGAACGCACTTATTTCAATTGGTGTCGGACTTGTTGTCATTATCTTAGGTTTAATTGCGTACGGAAACAGACATTTTACATCTATTGGAGAATACTATAAAGCACATGTTTATGATTTAGCTCACGGTAAGAACATGGTAAATGTCATACTTGTTGACTTCCGTGGTATGGATACTTTATTTGAATCATCTGTATTAGGTATTGCAGGTTTAGGTGTGTATACAATGATTAAGTTGCGTCGTAAACATCAATCAAGTGAGGTGAAAAGTGATGAACAGACAGAACAATAATTTAATGTTTCAATATGCCGCTGTTATTATCGCCTTTCTAATCGCCTTATTTGGGGTCACTTTATTCTTTGCAGGACATTATACACCTGGTGGTGGCTTCGTAGGTGGCCTACTATTATCATGTGCACTAACTATCATCGCAATTGCGTTTGATATTAAAACGATGGAAAAGGTATTCCCGTGGGATTTTAAAATTTTAATTGGAATTGGCTTATTATTCTGTGTTGGTACTCCATTAGCGAGTTGGTTCTATGGTGAAAACTTTTTCACACACACGGAATTTAATATACCGTTGCCCCTACTTCAACCTGTTCATATGAACACACCGATGTTCTTTGATTTCGGAGTTCTTTGCGCAGTAGTTGGAACGATTATGACAATTATTATAACGATTGGAGAGAGCGAATAGTGGAAATAATCATGATATTTGTATGTGGCATCCTCGCTTCAATTAGTGTCTATCTCGTTTTATCTAAAAGTTTGATACGAATTGTTATGGGGACAACTTTAATTACACATGCATCAAATTTATTTTTAATTACTATGGGTGGATTGAAACATGGCGAAATGCCAATCTATGAAAAAAATATTAGTCAATATGTCGATCCTATCCCCCATGCATTAATACTAACGGCAATCGTTATCGCGTTTGCGACAACTGCCTTTTTCTTAGTCTTAGCATTTAGAACATATAAAGAATTAGGTACTGACAACGTAGAAAGAATGAAAGGAGTGTTAGATGATGATTGAAAATAACTTAGTCGTCCTTTCATTAGTCGTACCTATCTTTACAGCAATTATATTGGTCTTTTTAGGACAACGTTATCGTGCGAAACGATATGTCACTTTAACTGGTCTAGTCCTGACACTAATTGTGGCAATAATCAATTTAAGAAATGTATATGTCGATGGTCCGCTTAAAGTAGAATTGGGTTCTTGGCCTGCACCTTATGGCATTATCTTTTTACTAGATAGTTTTAGTGCAATGTTGATTGTGACTAGTATCATTATCACCATTTTAATTACTGCATTTTCAAGTACCACAGCAGGAATAGATAGAGAACGTTATTATTATCACTTCTCTATCACATTTATGTTAGTAGGAATTATAGGTGCATTTACAACTGGAGATATATTTAACTTATTTGTATTTTTCGAAGTCTTCCTAATGTCATCTTACGCACTACTTGTACTAGGTGGCACTCAAATTCAATTACGTGAAACTGTCAAATACTTATTAGTTAATATAGTTACCTCAACATTCTTTGTAATTGCAGTAGCGATTTTATATTCCATCGTTGGTACGTTAAACATGGCAGATATTAGTGAAAAATTATCTACATTGTCTAACACACATGGCGGACTCTTAAGTATAGTCTTTATTTTATTTATCTTCGTGTTCGCAACTAAAGCTGGTGTTTTCCCTATGTACGTATGGTTGCCAGGTTCATATTATGCACCACCATTTGCAATCATTGCATTTTTTGGTGCCCTACTAACAAAAGTAGGCGTATATGCGATTTTAAGAACTTTGAGCTTGTTCTTCCACAACACAATGAGTTTCTCGCACTATACAATTTTATTCTTAGCGTTATTAACGATCATTTTTGGTTCAGTAGGTGCGATTGCATACGATGACACTAAAAAGATTATTATTTATAATATCATGATTGCTGTCGGAGTTATCTTAGTTGGCGTAGCAATGATGAATGAAGCAGGTATTATAGGTGCGATTTACTACACAATTCATGACATGTTAGTCAAAACTGCCCTATTTTTACTTATAGGTGTGATGTATCAAATTACGAAATCTACAAGTCTTAAAGACTTTGGCGGTTTAATTAAACACTACCCTGTACTAGGATGGACTTTCTTCATCGCAGCACTAAGTCTCGCTGGTATACCGCCTCTAAGTGGTTTTTATGGTAAATATTACATTGTACAAGCAACCTTTGAAAAAGGGTTTTATGTAAGTGGTATTATCGTTTTACTTTCAAGTTTAGTTGTACTATATTCAGTCATTCATATTTTCTTAAAAGGCTTTTTCGGGAAACCTAAAGGTTATGAGCCTACTCAAAGTGTTAACGTTAAACACGCAACTACTATTTCAATAATTGCTGTCGTCATCACAGTCGTATTTGGATTATCTGCTGATTTATTATATCCATTAATTTCTGAGGCGGCTCAATCGTTTTACGATCCTAGCATCTATATTGAGAGTGTCTTAGGAGGTAGATCATAATGGCTATTCAAATTATTTTAAACTTTATCTTAGCTTTTATTTGGATTTTCTTAAGTGGTAGCTATACATTAAATAACCTCTTACTCGGTTTCATACTAGGACTCGGATTTGTATATTTATTTAGTAGAATATTACCAGGAAGATTTTATTTCATAAAAATTTATAAGATATTAAAATTAGCGGTTGTATTTTTTGTAGAATTATTAAAAGCTAATATCGACGTCTTAAAAATTGTTCTACAACCTAAACTTAAGAATGAACCAGGATTCTTCGTATATCACACTGACTTAAAAACTGATTGGCAAATCGTTTTATTATCTAATTTAATAACATTGACGCCTGGAACAGTCGTATTAGGTATAAGTGATGATAGAAAAAAAATATATATTCACTCTATAGATTTTAGTACTAAAGAAGAAGAAGTTGAAGGTATAAAATCTTCATTAGAGAGAGTAGTTAGAGAGGTGGGCGAAGACTAATGTTAAAAATCATCATGATTATTGCTTTAATTGTTGTTGCAATATCAATGTTAGCGATGTTTGTTCGTATCATCAAAGGTCCCACATTAGCCGATAGAATTTTAGCACTTGATGCAATCGGTTTACAACTAATGGCGTGTATCGCCTTATATAGTATATTCATAGGTTCAGAATATTTACTCGTAGCTATTTTATTAATTGGTATTTTAGCCTTTTTAGGAACAGCCGTCTTCTCAAAATATATGGATAAAGGTAAGGTGATTGAACGTGATAACGAACATCATCATTAGTTTAGCTGTTATCTTTGTCATTTTAGGAGCTATTATAAGTGCCGTTACTGCTATTGGTATTATAAGATTAAAAGATATTTATTCGCGTGGTCATGCTGCAGGCAAATCAGCAACTTTAGGTGCTATTTTCCTATTGTTTGGCACATTCTTATACTTTATCGCTACAGATGGATATATTAATATGCAGTTAATCTTTGGTATTCTTTTTATTCTTATAACTGGCCCACTTTCAAGTCATTTAATAATGAGAGCAGCTTATAATAATAAAACACCTTATACTAAAGATACGAAGATCGATGAATTAAAAAATGAATTTAAAGATAAGATGATTTAACTAATACAGCAACTTACTAAATTGAAAAAGTTCTTATAGCAAACTTTATATAGCTCAAGTCACAATTGCGGGTGGAGACAGAATTCAAAATGATTTCTGTCCCCGCCCTTTTTTTATTGTCTAGTCTACATATTTATGATAATATAAATCGTAATTATTACGTTTTAAAAAAGAAAGAAGTGTTATTATGCATTGGACAATTATCGGTGGCGGTTTACAAGGTACAACAATTGCGATTCAACTAAGAGAATTAGGGCTATCTAGAGATAAATTAACAATTATAGACCCTTATGCCACACTATGTGAACAATTCAATGATTTTTCTCATCGTATCAGCATGCCCTATTTGCGTTCACCAATTGTACATCACATCCACCCTAACCCATTCCATTTAAAACAATTCGCTAAAGTTCAACAATATGCGCACGGTACATATGGTCAATACCAACGTCCACAAACAGATATGTTTATGCATCATGTTCACGAACAAGTTCATCATTATGATTTAAACGAAAATCATATTCAAGGCTATGTAGAAGCATTAGCGAAGAAAGATGGTCAATGGCAAATACAATTAAATGATAATCAAGTCATACACACGGATTGCGTTATATTAGCAAATGGATGTACGCATAAACCCTATATTCCTAATGTTTATAAAGATGCTGATGATGTGTGCCACATTTTCGATAAATCATTTAATACAACTATGTATGGACATAGTTCTCACGTTATAGGAAGTGGTATTTCTGCTGCCCATTTAACTTTAAAACTTATAAATCAATCTCATGATAAAGTTATTCATTTATGGATGAATAAAGACATTGATATCCAACATTTCGATGCAGATCCAGGTTGGTTAGGTCCTAAAAATATGAATCACTTTTTAAATATTGAATCTTCTTTAGAACGGCAGTCTATCATTCAACACGAAAGACATAAAGGTTCAATGCCTAGAGAGTTATATTTACGACTTAAGAAACATATTCAATCTGGACGACTTATAATTCATAAAGAGAATATTTTATCAGTTGACCAACATCAAATTCATACAGAACAAGCGGCTATCCCTTATGATTTCATTTTATTAGCAACCGGTTTTGAACCAACACTATTAAAACAGCCTATGATTCAATCATTAATTAAAAATGAAGATGCTCCATTAACACGCTGTGGATTACCTTCCATTAGTTCTGAATTAGAGTGGTTACCTCAATTGTTTGTGTCAGGTGGTTTAGCAGATTTAGAACTGGGTCCTTTTGCTAGAAATATCATGGGTGGAAGAGAAGCCGCTCAAAGAATTAAACAGGCTTATAAACGTTTATCGGCTCAACCTATCCAAAAACATGCTTAATTTCATTAGAAGTAATTGTCAACGTAACAACTATAAACTATTTTTAAATACGATCTCTTGTATATTTCTTATAAAAAAGCAGGCGTAGGATAGAATTCTTTATGAATTCACCGTCCCACGTCTGCGTTTTTTCTTAAACAAATACTTTTATAAGTAGGATATTTAAAACAATGCTTAATCGAACTAAAGCAGCGTTTGGTATTTTATTGCTTTAAAAGTTTAATTCCAATTGTTCCTCTCATAACACTTATCAATTGGCCTTGTTCACTTTTTATTTCTATATTCCAAACTTGAGTTGTGCTTCCTTTATGAATAATCGTTGCTGTAGCAATAACACGACCTTCTTTAACCGAATGAATATGGTTAGCATTCATTTCTAAACCTAGTGGTATGAACGATTTCGTATCGATTAGATTAGCAGCGCCTAATGAACACGCTGTTTCACCTAAAGCAATTGTTGCACCACCATGCAAATAACCGAATGGTTGTTTAACTTTATCAGTAACAGGCATTGAAATTACTACTTTACCCTCTGATGTTTCTTCAATCTGCATTTCGAAAGTTTCCAATAAGTTAGTCATTTAATTGTTCACCTCATTACACCTATAATATCATAGCTGCAATCGTACCAAATACCATTAAAGGTATATTATAGAATAAGAAATTCGGGATACATGTATCGCGAATATGATCATGCTGTCCATCCACATCTAACCCAGCTGTTGGCCCTAGCGTAGAATCACTTGCAGGAGATCCTGAATCACCTAAAGCACTCGCAGTTCCTACTAAAGCGATTAGAGCCATAGTACTTAAGCCGAGTGAAGCACCAAGTGGAATAAATAATGTTGCAATTATAGGAATCGTTGCAAATGATGAACCAATTCCTAAAGTTACAATTAAACCAATAATGTACATGATGACAATACTTAATAACTTGTGACCATTTGAAATGTCAGTCAAACTTGATACTAATTTTTCGATATCTCCTGTTGCATTCATGACACCTGCGAAACCATTAGCTGAAAGAATAACAACACCTATAAATGACATGATTTTAATACCTTCAACAAATTGACTATCCAATTCTCTCCATTTGTAAACACCCGAAATAAAGAATACGAGTACACCTGCTAATGCACCAAAAATCATTGAATCAGTAAAAGTTTGAACTAAGAATGTAGCTAATATAGCGACTATTGTAACTACGAGTACATACGGTTTAATTTCATTAATTGTATTCTCATCTTCTACATAAGTTTCTGTTTTATATTCTCGTGGTTTACGATAATAAAACATACCCAAGATTAAACCAACTATATAACCAAGTGAAGGAATCAACATGCCTTTCCAAATCATATTAAATTCGATAGGGTGATGTGCTTTTTGGAAACCGCTTTGAATAATTTGGTGGAAAATCTGTCCAAAGCCATATGGTAATAAGACATAAGGCCAACACAAACCAAAGCCGATGACTAGAGAAATAAGTCTTCTATCAATTTTTAAATCATTAAACAGACTTAATAGTGGCGGTATAACTATTGGAATGAAAGCAATGTGAACCGGTATAAGGTTCTGACTCATTATACTCATCG